>SDNO01000116.1 GCA_004524435.1 Candidatus Thorarchaeota archaeon
AGCTAGATATCTCGGATGGTTTCGTCAATCATCTGTTGGATTCCATGATTCGTTCGTTGGGGAAGCTAATGCCCCGTATCCAGCGTGTCTTGCTGCGGAATCCTGACGCACCGTCCCGAATACATCTGGTGACTTACGACTATGCGGAGAATGAACTCATTGTCACTGTTGGACTCAAGGAGGTTGCCTGAATATTGTCCAGCGCCTGGATACTGAAGACCAAGCAAATGAGTGAGGCTGGAAAGGAAATAATCCTTGTTGAGGCCTTGGCAACCCACATGCGTAGCAGTCGTGACAGAGATCTACTCTCCAGCATACTCCAAGAGAACAGACCCTTAGAGGATGTACTGTCCTTTTTCGCAGCATTCTATCTCTATAACTATCAGGGACTACGTCTGCTCAGCATGAGTGATGATGAACAGCTGACGATTGAGAAAAAGAAAGAGCTCTCACACGATGAACGCCGTTACCTCGAAATGGAAATTCGAGAGATACTTGAGAACCGGTTGAAGGAAGAAACGGACATTGAGCGGCTTGTTTCGGAGTTTGCCTTGGAGTTACTTGACCTCTCAGATATGGAGTCCGCGATGAGCGAGCTGACATCAAAAGTTGTACGACTCATTGGAGAGTACCTCGAGAAGATTCCCCGAGACTACTCTCCGAACAGCGCACTAGATTTCATCTTGGGGATTACGGGCTGGCGCAAGGAGTGGCTGGATGAGCTCTATGCAAAAGCATCGGGGCTGAAGGAGTCCTCGCTTTCACTTCGAGATGAATTGCTCAGAGAACACGAAGCCGAGGTTGTAGAGACTTCAGTTCTGACCCGGCTCGTCTCCAAAGTTGCAGATATTGACTCTTATATGGACGGTCCCTTGATTCCCTCTGATATTCCTGATGGTACCCTTGTCGAGATAGCTCGGGCGTCAATCGAATTCCTACTTCCTCGATCAAATAGTGCCGACGTATCTCGGATGGCACACCTGTCCCGGATCGAACTGCTTGACTGGCTTGCTGAGGAGCTTGATTCTCTGACGACCCTCGGTGCTCTCGAAGAGCGCATGGCAGACAGAATCTCGCATGAGATTACCACCAAGCAGTCAGATTCTCCCGACAATGCCTTTGAGTTCATCAGTCGCCTCGTTTCTGTGGATGAAGATGTAGTCCGAAGTGGACTCGCCTCTAAAGGACTGAGGGATGCTAACACTCTACTTGAAGGCCTTCGTTCCTTCACAAGCGAGTCTGCTGCAGATGAGGCACCAACTCAGTACAGTGCAGAGGAACTGGAAGACATAGAACGCTCTTTGAGAACCCTTGAGAAGTTGGAACACACTCTTGAGAAACCTGTCAAAGGAATGCTCAGGGCACGGGGCCTCAGGGCTGACGAGCTCGAGAAAGTCAGCATTGATATTCTGGCGAAGGAATCATCTCAACTCATTGCCATCGAGTCGCAAGTATTGGAGGAGCTCAAGAAGAAAATGAGAGTGCCATCTCGTGAGGCATTTGCAGATATGCTGAAGGCTCGAGAGCTCGTGGAGAGTGGTGGTCTCAAGGCCATGGGTGTATCATCCTCTACAGATATGACGGTTCAGCGACGACATGGCGAAGCGATTGCAGCCCTCCGTATGGATCTGGTATGGCACCTCATGATAGGAGTGCTCAAGAACCTTGCACGAGTCGTGGAAACTTATCTTCGCTCTAAGCAGGACCTCTTGCGAAGCAAGGCACTGCTCATAAGCATCTACCAAGATGCCACCACGGAGCTCCAGTTCCTTAGAGAGGAGATCCTCATTGACCTTCTGTCCGAGCGGATTCTTGAGATGAAACGTGTACATCCTCATCTTGATGGCATGATGATACGCGCCTGGATGCATGCTCGCCTCTCAAATCAGTATATGACTGCAGCCAGAGAAGAACTGGAGAAGACACCCAGTCCGGTCTTCGAGGGCGTCATAGACGAACCGCTCAGAATCGGTTCCCTGTCCTTCGATAATTACTCAATAGCCTTCGATCTCATGCAGCGCTTCCTGAAGCGAGAACGCAAGGCAAAGCTGGCGAAAGAAGAGCTCGCTTTGGAGGCCAAAAGAGAAGAGAAACGCCTTCTCGACAAGAAGAAGAGAGAGATAGATGTTCTCTCGTTCATCTATACGAAGGCACACACCGTGTTCAGGGCAACTGGTCGGGTTGGAACCAGTGGTCTGGAATGGGATGAGAATGATTCAGCGAAGTGCTCGAACATGCTCTCTTTCTTCGTACGAACCAATCGAGGTCGTCCAGTGTGTCAGGTATGTGGGACTACACCTAAGGACGGCAAGTGCGAAACACATGGAACGGGTCAGATGAAAGACAGTGACGATATTGACAATCTCTCTGTCTTCGTCATGAGAGCCCTCTCTGATATCAAGTCTGGGCTAATGGGGCCTACGGCCGAACCAATCTCATGGAGTGAGGCGAGGTCGATTGTCCAAAGACAGATCAGTCGTCTGAAGCAGAAGGGCAAGATCACCTCAAAGATGGATCTGAAACATCTCATGCCTGGAGAGATAAACTATGTCATTGGTCCAACAATAGCCAGTGTCATTGCCGAGTACTTCAACGACTCTTTGGGTTACGCAGCTCGGCGGGCCGGAATAGCCTGATCAATCGCCGACGGATTCAGAATCTACACTCTGGGCTATCCAGTCCAAATAGGCGCTGTGTCCCTGAATGATTGGGATTACGATGAACTCTGGGACCTCATAGGGGTGGGCTTTAACGAGCGCCTGCTTCAGTGATTGCACCCGGTGGGATGTTGTCTTCATAAACAGAAGGTCTTCGGTTTCAGTCTCAATCTTGCCCTTCCAGTGATACGTACTTGAGAGGCCTCTGATGATGTTCACACAGGCGCAGATTCTCTTCTGCACCAATTCTTTTGCAATTTGGTCAGAGGCATCGGGCGGACACGTAGATAATGCAATACGAAACTCATTCATGACGCCTCATTGGGAGTGGAAACTTATATACGCCCTCTATCTCCGAACAGAGTGCTGAGGGAATTCCGAATGGTTTCAAAATTCGAGCTCGAAGGAGTCATGCCTGCTCTGGTCACGCCCTTCACAAGAGATGGCGACATCATCGAAGATGGTTTCAGAGAAGTCATTGACTACACGATAGAGAAGGGTGCCACCGGAGTGGTTCCGGCCGGCACTACTGGCGAGTTTGTCTATATGCGGACAGAGGAGCGCAAGAAACTCCTCAAACTTGCTGTTGAGTATGTGGACGGACGAGTTCCCGTGATTGCGGGCACAGGCCAGAACAGCACAAGAGCAACCATAGCAATGACCCAATACGCTGCAGATATTGGTTGTGATGCTGCTCTGGTGGTTTCTCCGTTCTATCTAAGGCCCTCAGCCAAGGGTTACTATGAGCATTACGCTGCCGTGGCTCGAAAGGGAAACCTGCCAATAATCCTCTACAATATCCCTCAGTGTACACTGGGCGAACTTGGCTCAAATCTCGTCTATGATCTAGCCGCTCTTGATAATGTCGCAGGTATAAAGGATAGCAGCGGCAACATCGGAAAGACGGTCGAACTAATCCAGAAGCTCGATGGTAGAATTCCCGTCTTGATTGGTCACGATGAATGCTTCCTATCAGCTGTAGCTGCAGGTGCGAAAGCAGCGATACTTGCCTCAGCCAATGTCATACCCCATTTCTGGCTGGACATAATGAAGAAGGTCAGAGAGGGCAAGATAGACGAGGCAATGAGGATTCAACATTCGGTCCAGACATTTGCACGTATAGTCACTAGGAATGGTGGTGCTCCTCCCGTAAAGGCTGCACTGAAGATGATGGGAATCAACGCAGGAAAATCCAGACTACCTCTGAATACTGGCGGAACACTCACGGTGGAACTGAAGGATGACATCCGTATGGAACTTGAGAAGCTGGAACTCATCACCTCAATTCTACGAGAGCCTCTCGTTAGTGAGCTAGACTTGGTTGCACTCTTCAAGGAATTTGATATTCCTGCGGAGTTCCTTGAGGGCGCAAAGATTGGGCAGGCATCGAATGAACAGGTCAGTGCAACTATCGCGATAGGCACAAAGGGCGGTGGGTTGGGTCGGGCTTTCGTGAAGCTCCTTACCCAGGCCAAGGTTGGACATGAGGCTCTCTCGGTGATTCTAGAACCCAACCTCTTCGTCAAACCTAGTAGTATAATGGTTCCGGCCCGGCCAATACAGTCGATGCGTCAGGCCTCTCTATTCTATGGCCCTGTTCAGTCTGGGGCAGCCAAGGCCATAGCAGCATATCTCGACACTGGGAGAATCTCTTCTGAAGAGCTGAAAAATGATGTGATAGTAATGGCACTGGATGTTGACCTGAATAGCCGAGACCGAAGAGACGTGACAGACGAAGCAGAGAATGCCGTTGGGCGAGCTTTAGCGGATGTGTGGGGGTGACCAAGATGAGCAACGATTTCACTTTCAAGGGCGCTTACCCGGCATTGGTCACACCTTTCGATGAGAATGGTGTTGATGAGAAGCAATACCGAGGTCTGATTGACTATGTCATAAAGGCTGGTGCGACAGGGATTGTTCCGTGTGGTACTACGGGTGAGTTCACCAGTATGCGATTCGAGGAGAAGATGGATGCCATTCGTATTGCATGTGATGCAGCTAAGGGCCGTGTCCCCGTATTGGCTGGCACTGGTGCCGCCTACACAAATGACGCTATCAAGCTCACTCGTCGCGCTGCGGAGTTTGGCGCCGACGCTGCTCTTGTGGTGTCCCCCTATTTTCTCAGACCGTCCAATCGTGAGATCTACGAACACTTTGAAAAGATTGCCAACAACAGCGATATTCCCATCTTCCTCTACAACATCCCTCAAGTCACGGGGGTTCCTCTTCATTGGACTCTGGTAGACGGTCTCAGGGAGATAGACGGTGTCGCTGGGATGAAGGACTCCAGTGGTGACCTCGTGAATCTCACGACTATTCTGGTCAGAAGGCCTGAAGATTTCCAGGTTGTCATAGGCCATGATGAAGTTGCTCTTCCTGCGCTTGCTGCGGGATGTGATGGGGCAATCTTGGCGAGCGCCAATGTGTTCCCTGATAGATACATCAAAATGCAGTCGGCTCTCGCTGAGGGAGATCTCAAAGGTGCGATGATCATCCAGCGCAGCATCCAGAAAACAGTCCGTGTCTTCGTCAACAAGGGCGGTGGCTTGGCGGTGAAGGCGGCTCTCAATATGATGGGGGTCCCCGTCGGAAAGGCACGCATGCCCCTTATGGAGGGCGACACTCTCTCCTATGAGGACATTGACGAACTGCGCACATGTCTAGAGGATCTCCAGCTGATCAATCGTGGACCTGTGAGTTTTGTTATGGGTGAGCGAAGTCTTGTTGCTGAGTCTTATCCCAAGGCGGTTGGCATGGTTCCCGATGAGGTCTCTGACTTGACTCTGCTTCACGGTGAGGCCCTCGCCGGAGGCGGTCTGGAGGTTGCGCATGTCGACCTAGTCATGGGCATGAAGAATGGACCTATCTCAGTAGCGATTGAGAATGCAGGAAAAGTGGTCGAGGGCTTCCATCCGTCGAACATAATCAGGGACTTGGAACCTACGACTGTCTTCGCTCCGACAGTGACCATTACCAACGAGAAGCATAGGAACCTCGTCTATGAGAGCGCACAGAAGGGAGTCACTGATGCCATCACAAGGACAATCACAGATCGGATTATTCCAGAAGAGCTGATTCAAGACATCGCAATTGCAGTCAATGTGTTTGTCCATACGAAGGCCATCAATCCGCGGCGTGTTCATATCAACAACTTCAGAGCAGTCAGATTCGCCTTGCGCAGAGCTATCGAAGGAAGGCAGAGTGTTGAAGAGATTGTTGCGAGGCGCGATTCTGCACGTCATCCTTTCGCCTACAATCCATAATCGATCAGCTATCCTGAACATGAAATGAACGAAAAGAGTCATTAGTAGGCTGCCCTATCCCTTCGCAGACAACTCGAAGGCTAAGACACTTAGATTTCATGTGGGACGTCACATCATGACCACTTCATACACAGACTGGCTGAAGAAGATGCTGGATGACATTATCCTGTCTGGCAGTGATCGCCTTCTCGAGGAAGGTGAGGAGATGACGCTTGACCTTGGCAATGAGTCAGTGACTCTATCCAAGGAGAGTGGTCACATAGTGGTACGTCCCAAGAGCGAAGACTTGGATGAGTTCGTCTACATACCTCGAAGACTAAAGTGAGCTGTGTACGATCTGGATTTGGGTCTCCTTGAGATCCCATGGAGTCTGACTCAAAGCCTAACTCTCGTGTCTTGTCATCATTCCCTTGCAGAACCCCGAAACCGTGGTACAAGTATTATAAGCCTAAGAAGGAATAGTGACTCGGAAAGGAAAATGTTTGAGATAATCGGATTTGGGATTGTCTTCGCCGTCTTGCTCATTCTTGCAGCCAAATGTTATGGGTCCGGTCCATCTTCTGGGGAGGTAAGAATAACAAGACCTGACCCGAAGAAGGCTGAAGGATTTGGCGGCAACAGAGGATATGACTACTCCTATTCTGGGCAGGGGGCTCACGGCTACTCCAAGCCCTTTCCCGTAGGTCTGAGGAAGGAACGAGAAAAGACTGACACGCACAAGTCCGGCAAACGAGAAGACGCGGGCCAATAACGGAGACTATGACAGACGGAAGCGGCCAGACTTTCGCTGTTGAGATGTTTCCATCGCCCTCTTGTTCTGTGGTCCATCTCAAGTGCGTTCTCATTCTACTACAAAACGCTATAAGCGCACAAACGAATTGTGTCCACGAGGGAAGATGTACGAGCTGGTTGTATTCGGGATTTTCGTCACAATTGTGACTGTAACCTTATTGGCTATAGGTGGCAAATGTTACGGTAGGGCCCCACCGTCAGGACGCGCCAGGATAACCAGACCGGATTCCAAGACGGTGGATGGTTTTGGCGGGGCAAGAGCTCGAGATTTTGCATACATGACAGGAGCTCACATGGGGCCGCAGTCGCTTCCTGTAAGCCAGCGAACTGAGCGCGAAAAGACGGAAACTTGGAAGGCTTCTGAGCGGAATGATTCCCACCGTCAATGAAACAACCACCGCTGGAAATCTCTGAGGGAATCCGAACAGAAGCCGAACTGGCACGGCCTAGATGGCTTCTTCGTTTGCCCACCTTTGCTCTTCTGACTACCATGTCCGTTTGTTAAGTTGACACTGAACCTGTTGTTCGCAATTCAGAAGATAATCTGGTCGAAGACTCTATTGCAGGACAACACGCCGAAAACGCCTCGCAGACGACGCCTAGCTACAATCTGTGGCACCCGCTTTTGGCACTGCACTATATATACCCAGTTGGCAGTATTATTCTCTGTCTAGCATTCCTCAACGAGAATGCTGCCAATGCATCCGTCGAAAAAAGAAGGCTCTACAAAATGGCTGAGAC
>SDNO01000117.1 GCA_004524435.1 Candidatus Thorarchaeota archaeon
CGATTTGTCCACCGGATGGTGGGTGAAGAGGGGTTGGACGAGATTGTCCGTGAGATCAGGGATATGGACCGGTGCGAGATATTCATGGGACGCGAGGACTACGTTATTTTCCTCAAGACGCGGCTTCGACGGTTTGTAGTTCCACTGAACTCAACGGAACTCAAACTCCTGGACCATCTGCTTGATAGCCCAGAGGCCGCCTATAGAGACATCAGCGAGGAGTTGGAGATAAGCCCACAGTGGGTATCTAAGAAGATAAAGGATCTTCGGCTTCGGAGGGTGCTGCATAGGCACGATCTCGTACCGTTTCCCAAGGTTGGCATCCAGAACTATCATGTCCTCCTCGGCTGCGAAGACAAGTCTCGGAATCTTGTCTCATATCTGACCAGTAGCCCGTTCCTATGCAAGGCTCATAACATGATGGCGGGCAGCTGGGACCTTCATGCAGAGCTATGCGTTCCGGACAACCGCATGAACACCCTTGCCCTTGAGAGGTTCGTGGTTGAGATGGAGGAGCGCGGGATTCACGCGGAGGTCCTTGAGATTGACTCTATGGGCGCCTCGCACTGCTACGATCATTATTCACCTTCTGAACCGGGATGGAATGTGCCCTGGGAAGTCATGAGAGTGCAACTACGTAGAATCTACAATGACGAGCTCGCCGACGTGATTCCCAAGATAAATGAACGTACAAGCAAGACTAACCTCTATCTTGACGAGCTTGATATGAGGATTTTCAACTTGGCTCAGAAAGGCATCACCTCCATCTCCCGAGTCAGAGACAGACTACGCATGGCACAAGATACTGTGGCAACCAGACTCAAGCGGCTCAAGGAGGGCGGCCTCATAGAGACAAGATACTCCGCCCAGAACATCGGTCTGGTCGAGAAGGTCCTCATGATATCAGATGATAAACGAGCTGCAGACTCCATATCGGCATGGGCTCAACGTCTTCCCCAAGCAAGCATTGCTTTCACACGAGAGGGGGTTCTATGCTGTCAGGCATGGCTGCCCGTCGGAGGGGGGTACGGAGCGATGTGGTCTGTGGAGATCCTTCCTGTTCGTATCACGGCGGGTCTTCTCAGTCTTCCTGCAGTGTTCAACTACTGGATACCCCATAGGTTGTGGGATGTTGATAACCAGAGCTGGCGGCACTCATCTGAGGCACTGGAAGAATGGTTCCAATCTCTCGACGAGGCAGACAGGGAGGTCAGACCACAGGCCACTTGGGCGTGATCTCGACACCTGAACGATCAAGCAGGTCCGGAATGCTTTCCCGCGCCTTCTCAACGACGGCCTGTTCATCGATGGTTAGGAGCTCCCTATCACGCATGAGAATCTTGCCATCGACGATGACATCCGTGACATCCCTACCAGATCCCGCATAGACTAGATTGGAGACAGGATTGGGGGATGGATTCAGACCCACCCATTCCAACGAGACCACAATCAGGTCAGCCCGTTTGCCCACCTCCAACGAACCAACCAAGTGGTCGATACCCATTGCACGAGCACCAGCCAGTGTAGCCATCTCGATGACATCCTCTGCGCTGACAACTAACGGGTCTTGTGCCACTGGTTTGTGGATAAGGGCCGCCAGTCGCATCTCGCGCACCATATCGTACGTGTTGTTGCTTGGCCCTCCATCGCAGCCTAGCGAGACAGACACATCTCTATCAAGCATCTGAGGCACCTTGGCAAATCCCGATGCTAGCTTCGTGTTGCTTGCGGGGCAGTGAGAGATGTGAGACCCGGTTTCTGCGAGAACCTCTAGCTCCTCATCTTCGAAGTGAATACCATGGGCGAAGACCATGTCTGGACCAAGGAGTTTCATGTCTTTCGCGAAGCTGGTGAGGTTGGCGTAGCCGCGTGATTTCACGTAACGTACATCGTCTACGACCTCTCCCAAATGCATGGTCATCCGCGTCTTCTTCGACCTCGCCGCTTCGGTCACTTCTCGGAACAGCTCATCAGTGACAGCTCCCAGAGAACGGAGTCCGTACCATACCTGAATCCTTTCATTGGCCTCTTTGTGCCATTTCTTGTACATCTCGTCGGTCTCACGCATGCACTCGTCCGCTTCCTCAACCATCCCATGATACATGATATCCTCGCTATCAGCATAACCGGTCGAGTCCATGATAATCTTGGAGAGAGCGCCCCGCATACCAACCCGTTCAAGAGTCTCTGCGATACCATTGAATCCGTAACGGCTGTGAATCATGCACTCTATGAATGCGGTCGTTCCGGTGCGTATCATTTCCGCCATGCACAATTCAGCCGAGAGCTGACCGTCTTCCGGCGTGAAGTTTCCCTGAAGCACCCAGACATAGTTCTTCAACCAGTCCACAAGAGACACATCATCTGCACATCCACGTATAAGGCCCTGAGCAAGGTGCATGTGGGTATCGATAAGACCCGGCATCACGATTGACCCGTGAGCATCGATCACGGTATCCGCCTTGTGATGCTTCAGAGATTCTGTTCGCCCGACAGCTCGAATGTTGTTATCTTCTATGTAGACTGCACCATCAGGTATGATCTCGCGTTTCTCGTTCAGCGTCAGCACGTATCCGTTCTTCACCAACAGGGACTTCGACAAGGCAGCGACCTCTCTTGTGAGGTGTTCAATTCCAGTAAAAAGGGGTTCGACAGGCACTCAAACAAGAGCAAGCGTTTCCGTATTTGAGCCCCCCTCCAATAGCCACCTGTGGGGCAGACAAGGCAGGAGAGAGAACGCATGAGCAGGTCCATATTCGTAAGCAACAACTTAAAGGTGGATTCTTGCAACATCAGAAAGCCCGACATACTGAGAAAGGGAGCCCATCAGTTTGAATCGATTCATCGTTGTCGACACAAGTCTCTGCACAGGCTGCCGAAACTGCGAGCTAGCATGCTCAATCAGAAACACCGGGACCTTCAATCCCAGGCAGTCAAGGATCCAGGTCCTGAAGAATGAGGCGAAGAACCTCATCCTACCTGTTGTGTGTCTTCAGTGTGAAGAGCCTCTCTGTGAAGAGGCCTGCCCATCAGGTGCCATTCGGGTCAATGAAGCAGGCGTCCTCACGGTGAAGGAGGAGATATGTATCGGTTGTCAGAACTGCGTGACCGCGTGTGTATATGGAGGCATTGAGATTGATCCAGTCACAAAGAAGGCAATCAAGTGTGACCTCTGCGGAGGGAACCCGGCCTGTGTGGATGCTTGTGACTATGGAGCCATCAGTGTCGTCGAACGAGACGAAGAGGGCCTTCAGACACGCCTTGTCGGAGTGAAAGGCGCTGCTAGACAGATGGGCGTAGAGATGGAGGATGCGTAAGAGTGACGTTTCCATACAAGGGATATGCAGGGTATTACCTCGATATTGACCTAGAGAAAGGTAAAGTCCACAAGAAGGAGATGGAGAAGGAGTGGGCACGGCTATATATGGGGGGAACAGGAGTCGCTGCACGGATTCTCTGGGAGAGGACGGGGCCTGAAACAGATCCTCTCTCCCCGGACAATGTGGTTCTTGTAGGAACTGGTCCACTAACAGGCGTCATGTTCTCACCATCTGGAAGGATGATGTTTGCAAGCAAGAGCCCTCTCACAGGGGTGTGGGCAGAGAGCCACGCAGGTGGCTTCTTCGGTCCGGAGATCAAGTATGCGGGTTTCGACTTCATCATCTTCAACGGAAGATCACCGAAGCCAGTATACTTGCTGCTTCAGGACGGAAGAGCAGAACTGAAAGACGCAGCCCATCTCTGGGGCCGAGAGACCGATGTCACGACTGATATGATTCGTGAGGAGAATCGAGATCCCTCCATGGAGACCGCGGTCATCGGCCCAGCAGGAGAGAATCAGGTCCCCTATGGCTGCGTGATTGTCGACTACTACAGAGCAGCAGGCCGAACTGGTCTCGGAGCAGTCCTTGGCTCGAAGAATGTCAAGGGAATTGCAGCCTCTGGTGCTCTGCCCCTCGAGGCCCATGATATGGACAAGTATCTCGAGGCCAACGAGGAAGAGATGGCAAAGCTGCATGACCCACTATGGACGGAGTCGATTGCATCACTGAGGAAGTATGGTACCACTGACCTCGTGGCGATGATCAATGAGATCGGCCGCCTTCCCACCAAGAACCACTGGACAGGTTTCTTTGACGAGGCCGATGATATTGGTCCGGAGATCATCGCGAACAAGTACAGAGTAGGCCAGGAGGCGTGTCATGGTTGTGCAATCGGATGCAAGTATATCTATCGTGTCAAAGAAGGCAAGTTCCGAGGAGGACCTGCCGGAGGACCCGAGTATGAGACCCTCATGGCCTTTGGATCCAATTGCCTGAACAGTGACGTCGAGTCAATATTCTACCTGGGTCAGAGGTGTGACCTCCTCGGTATGGATACCATTTCCTGTGGGAAGACCATCGGTTTCGCCATGGAGCTGTGGGAGAAGGGAATAATTGATGAGAGCGATACCGGAGGCATCGATCTCTCATGGGGCAACGTTGAGAGCATGAGTGAGCTGGTCGAGCTCATCGCTCGAAAGGAGGGGGTTGGAGCACTTCTTGCAAAGGGCACACGAAAGGCTGCCGAGGAGATTGGCGGAGAGGCATGGAAATATGCAGTTCATGTCAAGGGTTTGGAAGCCAGCGGTCAGGATCCACGAGCGCATCAGTCCGTCGGTCTGACATATGCTACCAATGTCCGCGGCGCAGACCATCTCAGAAGCCTGTCTTCCCTCGAGGAACTAAACTACCCAGAGGTCATCATCAATAGGTTTGGAGAGGAAAAGGCAGAAGCCATCGGCCAGATTATGTCCCCTAAGTACAAGGGCGAGGTCATCAAAGATATTGAGGATCTCTATGCAGTTGTTGACTCAGCAGTGATCTGTAAGTACGGAACCATGTGGCCACCTGTGTTCTATTTTGATACCTTTGCCAATGTGATTCCACCCCTCACCGGCATGAAAGAGTGGGCTGACATGAACTACGTGCGAGACGTCGGAGCCAGAATATCACACCTCCGAAGAGCGTACAATCACCGCCTTGGGATAACACGAGAGGATGAGACCCTTCCTCGAAGGCTACTCAAAGAGCCTATGCCCACGGGACCAGCTAAGGGTGGTCTGCCTGATCTTGACTACATGCTTGATGAGTACTATGAGCTGAGAGGAAGTGACAAGGAGACCGGCTACCCCAAGAAATCAAGGCTGGAGAAGCTGGATCTTGGTTTCGTAGCGGACGACCTTGAAAAGCGAAAGATGCTGGCTAGGCAGTAGCATCCTGAGTCTGCACATCTGGAGATAGGTAGCTCCGCAGAAGCCTCCTCCCAGCAAAGGTCAAACGACGGCGGAGAGTCTCTTCAGAGAGTGTCTGTTCTACGAATCTCATCAGTTCCTGGTTGGGATTATCCACCAATGCCCCTTCAATACGTGGTGCAAGACGCTCCACGAGGAAGTCCCTCAGCTCGCGAAGTTCGTATGTCACGCGATTTGCATTTCCGAACCGTTCCTCGCAGATGAAGTACTCTCGGTCAATCAGGTCGGAGAAATAGTCAATGTTCTCTCTGTTGACACCAGATTCGGTCAACCGTTGCACAATGTCTGCTATGGTGAAGTCTCGTTTCTTGCCTGTCTGGGACACAACTCACCCATCCTTGACGAAGTGCAAGATGTTCGACTTTTAAGCCTTATTGGGACCCGATAACAGCTGGTCGGACCCTGTGGAACGCTATCCTTATGATTGAGGGAGGATAGTAACGCATATGGCCGATATACGTGTAGAGCTTGCTGGACTCCGTTTCCGCAACCCAATCCTCACGGCTGCGGGCCCCAAGTCAAAAGATGGTATGACACTGCTCTCTGCTGCAGCAGGCGGTGCAGGAGGACTTGTCGCCAAGACCGTAAGTATCAGGCCAGCCGAGGTGCCGCGACCAAATATGAGCGCTCTCGGAAGTGGCAGGGTTGCATCACAGAGAGGGCTTCTCAACGCAGAGCTCTGGAGTGAGATCCCCTTAGAACGCTGGTTAGAGAGGGAATATGCGATCGCCCTTAGTTCAGGTCTGCCCCTCATTGCCAGTGTCGGATACACACCCGAAGAGGTTGCAGAACTCGCGCCCAGGATAGTCGATACTGGGGTTCATGCCATCGAGTTCAGTACTCACTATGTTGGAGGGCACCGAAAGATTGCAAGGGCCCTGAGGGAGGCTGCGGATGTTCCCATCTTCGCTAAGCTTAGCCCCAAAGTAGATGTTTCAGATGTGGCGAAGGAGATAGAGCCCTTCGTTGATGGATTCGTGGCAATCAACACCTATGGGCCGTGTCTCAGGATAGATATCGAGACAGGGAAACCAACCCTCGGAAGCGACAATGGCTATGGGTGGATGAGCGGAGCAGCACTGAGGCCCATTGCTTTGAGATGTGTAGCGGACATAGCTAAATCGGTGAACAAGCCGGTGATTGGCGTCGGCGGAGTTGGTAGTGGTGAAGATGCCATCGAGTTCTTCATGGCCGGTGCACAGATGGTGCAAATCTGCACTGCAGCGATTCTCAAGGGAGATACGGTTTACGGCCAAGTTGCCAAAGAAGTGAAAGACTGGCTGGATACACACGGTCATAACTCTTTGGAGGATATTCGAGGTATTGCGCTTCCTTGTCTTCGAGACAACAAGCCGCAAAAGCCCCCTGCAGAGGTGGATCTGGAGAGGTGCACTCTGTGTGGATTGTGTCCGAAGTCATGCGTCTACGATGCAATCACGCTAGATAGAGAGAATGAAGTGCTCATCATAGACGCTGAGAAATGTGCAGGCTGCGGACTCTGTGTCACTGTCTGCCCACAGCATGCACTATCCCTCAAATCGTGAACATCTTAGAGGAACACAAAATCGTCTAGTCCTGTGGTGAGACGCTTCGCCTTCCCTTTTGTGACGGCATAGTCGTTCTCGATACGCACGCCGCCGATGGACTTCAGATAGACACCAGGTTCAATTGCCATGACGTTGCCGGCCTCGAATCTGTCGGTGCGAGAATACATGCTGGGATTCTCATGTACCTCAAGTCCGATGCCGTGTCCTAGTCCGTGAGTCATCCCCTCTTCCGTATCAGGGTCGGTCCTTCTTGACTTGTAGCCATCTTCTTTGAGGGACTTGAAGCAGGCCAGATTTACATCATCGATGAGTACGCCGTCATGCATTGCATCGACGCAAACATCCGCTGCCCTCTTCACCGCATCGAAAATATCCTGAAGCTTCTTGTCCACCGGGCCCTTCACGATGGTCCGGGTCACATCAGCGACATAGCGATCTATCTTCAGCCTCGGGAAGACATCCAGTATTATGGGAACACCTGCCTTGAGGACATCCCCAGGTCTTCCAAGGTAATGCCAGTCAAATCCTTTCTTGCCCACCGCAGCGATGGCGTCTTCCGCGGATTCGGCGCCGTAATCAAGAAGGGCGTGTTCCAGCGTGA
>SDNO01000118.1 GCA_004524435.1 Candidatus Thorarchaeota archaeon
TGATCTATCATGTCAGCCGGAACAGTCACCAAGTTATCAGGCGGTAGATCTTCCAGTACGTGGACAATATTCTCAAGAGTCGTCTTCTTCATGGACCTGCATACTGCAGTTGGTCTAGCAGCAATCACCATCTTGTCAGGATGTCTTGCCTGTAGTTGGTCCACCAAGCCCACCTCAGTGGCGATGATGAACTTCTTGTTGGAAGACTCAGCAACAATCTCAACCATCCTTCCTGTCGAACCCACTATGTCCGAAACGTCTTGCACATCTGGAGGACACTCCGGGTGAGCGATGGCTATGGCATCGGGATGGTCGTCCTTCAACCGAAGAATATCCTCAGGAGTGAACTGTTTGTGAACATAGCAGTTGCCCCGTGGTTCTATGTCTATGATCTCACAGTCAGTCTGCCTGCGGACATACTCAGCCAGGTTCTTATCCGGGCCAAACAGAACCTGTGAGGCGCCCAGAGACTCAACTACGTCGACTGCATTGCCTGAAGTGCAGATGACGTTACACTCGGCCTTTGTTTCAGCGGTCGTATTCACGTATACAACCACCGGAGCGTCCGGGAACTCATCGCGCCTTGCACGAATCTTGTCAGCATCCACCCAACCTGCAAGGGGGCACCATGCATCGGCAGCAGGGATGTACACGGGAATGTCTGTTAGGATAGCCGCCATCTCTGCCATGAATCTCACTCCGGCGAAGACAACCATGTCGAAACCCTCTATCTCAGAGGACTTGCGAGCAAGCTGCAAAGAGTCTCCGACGAAATCCGCAATCTGCTGTACCTCAAGGGACTGATAGTTGTGGGCCAGAAGGAGTGCATGACGCTCAGCCTTCAATTCGAGAATTCGTTTCTGAAGTTCATTGAGTTTCATGCTGTATCAGTTCCACCATGATTGAGCATCGAAGGAGGCATTTTAACCGAATCTCAACCGGCAATACTTGACTACTCGAAAGCCTACCGGCAACAATTGCCGACCAATATGAATCTAGTCATTCTCAGGATTTGCAGTCAATTTAAGAGGGATAGGACAGAATTTCAGCACAAGACCCATCTAAGGAGGAATGAAGATTGAAGATTGCGCTGGCTTCGGGTCAAGAGGCAAGCATGATTGATGACGCGGAATCAGTCATAGATCTCTTGAACCAGCAGGGGGCAGATGTCATCTTGGAAATGGAACTCGCAGAGGCCTTGAGTTCGCCCGGTACGTCTCTGGATGACATTGACGCAGAAGTCCTAGCAATCGTTGGTTCTGATCGAACTGTGCTGAATATGCTCCTGAAAATGGGAGAATCAACAATCCCTATTCTTCCAGTTCTTTCACGAGGACAACCAGACTTCTTCTTTGATGTCACAGTCGGCAACTTCGAACTCGTAGTCGAGGACCTTTTGTCAGGCGAGTGGACCGAGGACCGCCGCTCTCGGCTGTCTGTCACTATCGGGGAAACCCCCACTCCACCGATTCTCAACGAGCTAGCAATCTTCGCAAAGCGTAATGCTACGCTAATCAGGTACTCACTCTTCCTCGATGGAGAAGAGTTCTGGAAAGACGGCAGTGACGGCCTCATCGTCGCCACACCTACGGGAAGCACAGCCTATTCATTGAGCGTTGGCGGCCCAGTAATTCTGTCTCCTGCTTCAGTCTTCTCTGTGATACCTGTGAGTAGCACAAACCCCGCCAGAAGACCCCTTATTCTATCCGACAGCATATCTATCGAAATCCGTGACCTGACAAGTCCTGTGATGGTAGAGGTGATACTCGACGGACAGATGAGGCTCAACGTGGACTCTGGACCAATATTCATCAGGCGAGCACAGAGCGATGCAATATTTGTGAAACTGAGCGAGGAGAGAATCGCAGCGCTTCGGGGAAAGCTGCAGAAGAAGACAGATATTCTGGAAGACTTGGCTCAGGATCTTCCACCGAGCGCGAAACTTGTACTCAAGGTCCTAGAGTACCAAGACAAGTTGACGCATAGACAGATTATTGAAGAGACCATGTTACCTGCGAGGACGGTTAGACATGCCCTCTCCATCCTCATGTCGGAAGGGCTGGTCAAGAAACAGCTCTCGCTCCGCGACAGTAGACGAGGCCTTTTTATGGCCGTCAAACCTAGCGAGCGCTAATCCAAGTAGATGATGACCCATGAACTCGGTTGAGCAACTCGTTGAAGACGCATCCACGGAAGAGGTGCAGGAATTCTTCTCGAGAGTAGGCTTGAGCTCAAAGTCATATGAGCCGACAGATGATAGGGATGTTGAAGGTCCTCTAGGGCGGAGTATGGAAATCGCAGTTTTCCAGGCCAGAGAGTCACAAGACCAAGAAACCGAAGGTCTAGAGCACGGATTGCAGGTTAGAGACACCCTTAGCAGGATCTTCCTTAGCGACATAGAACGAATCACTCTTTCCGAATACCTTGACGCACTTGCCATGTGTTGCTACGGCCATATCTTCGGGAATCTTGATGAAGAAGATCTTCGCTATGTATACCGATACTCTCTTGGAAAGCTGCCCCATCAGAAGGTAGACCCTTTTGTGAGGAAGGCGCTACTGCTTATCGAGATTTCAGCCGGTAAGAACGTAGACAAAGTGATATCCGGTCTGAGGGACTGGATCGCGTACATGGGTACGCCTTACTGGAAGCCCCAAGACTTCTCAAAGGCTGCTTCGGAACTCGGTCTGAACCTAGAGCCAATCCTCGAATCGGAGAAGCTCAGATTGACAGATTCAATACGGCGGTATCCTGAGTACTTGGAGGAGGCTCTCAGAGGTAAGGACTACTTCGATGTCTATACAGCAACTCACGTATGGCTTCCCGATGTGCTATCATCCAGGATACTCGGCATCTTCCGTGAGAATGTCAACAAAGAAGCACAGGAGAAGCTGGATTCTGACGCAGACGTGTCGGATGCATACAAGGCCGTCGAAAGAGTGTATAAGAAGAGAAGATTCATGGGCGCGAAAGGAAGAATACTCCCGATTCGCTTGCAGGACCTTCCTTCACCACCTCCGCCTGAAGCCATTGAACCTGTAGTATTCGAGATGATCCCCCAGAAGCTGCGTGTGGAACTCATGCCGTCAGTTGCATATTCTGGAAAGGCGAAGCAGGTGGAGATCATATTCTTGGGTGGACCTGATATCGGGAGAAGCGGAATCCTGATCAGAACGGACACAAGTGCACTCCTCCTTGATTACGGTCTCTCAGTTACCAATCAGAGAATTCCTGATTGGGTTCCTGAACTTGAGATGATTGACTGTGTGCTTGTCACACACTCACATCTAGATCACGTCGGAGGTCTTCCTACACTCTACGAGGACTACTCCGGCAAGTGGTGTGCAACCGGCGTTACAGGTGCAGTATCCATGACTCTTCTTGAAGACGCCCTCAAAGTCGGTACTCCCTTGCCTCCCAGACGCAATGACCAGCACGACATGGTTTCTCGATTCAATAGAACGAATATAGACAAGGTGAAGAAAAACTACGTGCAGCTGGAGGCAGGAACAGCCAGCGAGTTGGCAGGTGGTATGGTCGTCACACCGGTTGAGGCAAGACACATACCGGGGAGTTCGGCCTATGTCGTTGATATCGAGGGTACAAGGATTCTCTATACGGGGGATTTCAATGTTGACGACTCTGTGCTCTTTCACGGCGCCAACCTACCCACGGACTGCGATGTGGTCATCTTCGATGGTACGTATTGGGGGAGAGACGACTTCAACAGGAAAGAGGTTTCTGAGCAGGTTTCACAGACTGTGGCAAAGCATGGACCTGTGATAATTCCAACTTTCGCCGTCGGCAGATCACAGGAGATGCTTGTCATGCTGGACGAGCTGGGCATTACATCCTCCAGAAATGTGATTGCTGCAGGTATGGCCGAACGCGTAACGAAACTAACAGGGTACAGCGGCCAATGGACCGGCATGAAGAAGAACAAGGTTGTTCTTGATGAGGATGACGTGCTGGTGGCTGGAGGGGGAATGCTTGATGGAGGCTTCGCCAAGATGCACTACGAGGAGCATCGCCATAATCCAAATGCAGCTGTTATCTTATGCGGATACCTCGCACCAAGAACGACAGGTTGGAATCTTCTCAATGGGTACGAGACTCACAAATGTGCAGTTGAGTACGCACGACTCAGCGCGCACTCCTCCGCCTCAAGTCTTGCAGAGTTTGTTGATTCCTGTAGCGGCAAGAAAGTCATGGTTCACACTCCGACGAAAAAGGCAAGCGGCAACATTCTGCTACCAGAATATAGAGAGAGAGTCGTGCTAGATGTATGAGGTCTAAGCAACGATCTCAAGAACACCAGAGAGGACGAGCTTGGTGGCCACGAACTTCATGGCATTGTAGCTCACGCCCACTTTCTTCACCACGTCTTCCAGAGAAGTCTCACCATCGCAGTAGTCAACGAAATTCACCACTGCTGTACCGTAGGCCTTCACTGTTTCAGGGTCAGGATTCTTCACCTTGCGAGGAACGCTCTGCGGGCCGATGTTGACCTGAAAGTCAACCCATCCGAAGTGTTCCATGATTTGCAGCGCCCCGATAACATTCTCACGGGGCAGATTCAGGCTCCTCACAAGACTTCCCACAGTCTCGGATCCTTCGAGTGCGGTCTTGACCTCAACAATTGACCGTCCCACCTCCCGGCTATCAAAGCTGATGGGTTTTCCCACTTCTCGAGGACGAACAACATAGTCAAGACTGACAGGGCGCACTGGTAGCTTGTTCAAGAGGGAAAACACAGTGGGCTCGAAAATCGTGACATCGCCATCCCAAGAACTCCATCTATCCTCGAACTGCTCCTCGAAATCCGTGAGAAGGGAAGCCATGATCTTACGATACTTGTCTTCCTCGCTATCATTAGTTACTGTGACACCCAAGACAAAATGCTCGGACTTCTCCACCATGACTAGGTTTCCCTCGTGCTCAATCCGCTTGAGGGCATCACTACTCTCTGCCACGCCACTTGGGTCGCCATCAATCCCGCCGAAAGAATCAAGTGCTGATATCAGCGACGCGATTGCCGTAGCATCGACTTCCTCATCGCCATAGTTGATCTCATAAATCGTATTGAACATCCCATTGCTCTGAACAATGACAATGGCGTGGAGAACAATGGCCTGCTCTGCTATCTCATCAGGTATCTCCACTACTGTTTCGCTCTCAGTCTCGACATTCACTGGGTATTCCAGCGTCGAATCTGTCATCGGCTCTTTCACTGCTGTCCCGCTTGATGATCCGCTGGCGCCACTCTCTCCAGCCTCAATCCATCCGGTCTCATCCTGCGAACCAGAGGCCCCACCCGGTATCTCGCCCGGTCGGGGAGGCAACTCGGCCTCCTTGTCCTTTCGATGAACCGTAATCATCTCGCTCAAAGGTCTGTCTGGTAACTCAACACCGACCGTCTTGGTTGCCACATCGAGCATTAGACGGATGAACTCATCACGTCGGGTCTTATCCGTGGCCACCATGGGGAAAGTGGGCGCACCCAACAGGCGTTGAATCTTCTCGGCACGCATTGACTCTGGGAGGTCCTGTTTGTTCGCGATGATGAACAGCGGAACTGCGGGGGCTTCCTTCCGAATCGTCCGCAGCAGGCTCTTCGTCTGCATCACGTTTCGAAAACTGCTGTCCGTTATGAGAAAAATGACGTCTGTGCCGGAGAAATAGAAGGCCCAGAGGTCCTGAAACACGGCCTGGCCTGCAAAGTCCCAAATTGTGACTAAGAACGTTCCAAATTGTATGGTTTCGGACGAATCTACGGCCACATTGATTGTAGGCACATATCCACCTGGCGCGGGCTCCTTGCCGAACAACAGTCGTAAAAGCGTACTCTTCCCGACACCACCTGAGCCTACGAAGGAGACCTTGAACCGCGTGAAAACCAACTCGTCAAGGATGTCATCCAGATTGTCCTTGACGTATCCAATGGTGTTACCTCTCAAGGCTGTAGAGATTCGAGCAGCTCCCTCTCTTGCCTTCCGGATGATGGTTCGGTCCTCATCTCTGCCGTCAGTGACCAGAAGTAGCTGCATGTCATCATCAACGAGTGAGTGAAACACTTTATGCTCGCCGACGTATACAGGAGTGTCCGGTGACAGACCCTCCGTTTCCATGAGGTCTACATAGCCCTGCATGAACTCGTGAATATCATCGTCAGTGAAATCTATCTTCCAGAATCTGACCCTAGTGACAACTTCTCCCGTCGTCTTGTCGATGAGTATCACGTTGTGAATCAGATTAGAGCACACTCCAGCCGAGTCGGCTTATCACATTTCAGGTCATTTGTTGACAAGAGGTGTAGTTGTATTAACCTCTATGAAGCTTTGGTGGGGATACCCATGCCCCTATTTGAAGGCAATCATATCCCGTTTATGAAGGTCTCCAAGTACGTGGAGCACGACTCCGACATCGATTCCCGTCGCGTCAGAGATACCCTTTATGTTCTTCTCTCCGTCCACAGCGTTAATGATACGTTCGAGGTCAGCATAGAGCCTGAGGACCTCAACATCAGGAGGATTCGAGACCGTCGGCACATCCTCAGAGGTGATGAGTAGGTCAAATCCGATGGAGTCAAACGCCTTCAGCAAGTGGATAGCACCCAGGCTCATCTTGGGACCGGCACCCTGCACGATGGTTTCGATAGTGAGCGAACCATCAATCGTCCCCCAGACGGCCCGTAGAAAGTCGCGTACAAGGTCGGATTCGAAACGATCCCAGTCGGGAGCAGAGACTCGGTAGGGTGCCATTCTGGGCGATAGAGTCTTAGGAGGAAGAGTAGCGAGAAGCTTCAGGGTGAAGGGGGGGGAGGCATAGAGGTCCTCGCCAGGAGCAACCTCCTTAGGTTGTTCGTCTGCGTAGAGATCCGGGAGAAACGAGAAGGTCTGCCTGAGTTGTTCCACATCGGCTCTGTTCCCAGTTATGAGAGTGAAGATGAGGTCACCACGTTCAATCATGATATAGGTGAGATCACCTGCCTTGAAGACCTCGGTCTTCATCTGCTGCATGGACTCAACATTGAACGTTGATAGTGCTGCCACGATGTTCGGGGCCCGTGACAGGACCCTCGACTTCGACTCGTAGTAGTAGGTGTACACAGCTTCTCCGATGTTCTTGTCAACCACGAAGAATGCCTGATGACCAAGGACTCTCTCATCGGTAGTAGTCTCTTCTTCTTCTTGGCCTTCAATCTCCTCGATTTTCCAACGCTTAATTGCCAGTTCGGGATGCATATCCATGAGACCGCTCATAGCCAGTATAGATAGGACCAGATGAGTTGGGTCCCCGGATGCGACGTCAGAGAGAATCAGATCAAGGTCATATTCTAGACTACGAGCCAA
>SDNO01000192.1 GCA_004524435.1 Candidatus Thorarchaeota archaeon
ACATGGAATCATGTTCCTCGTGGACCGACAAAGGAAATCCCATCAGCTCTTTTTCCTGAACCCAGTTGTCAATCGCAATAGTCAATAGTCCAAGTGCATATTCGCTTTCATAGTCTCACAGCATGAGAGGGTATAGGTATTGAGTCAAGCAGCATTCAGATATGTGACCTCGCGGGGTGAGAGTCTAGAACTGAGGAGAAGCAGAAACGTCAGAGTGATTGATCTCTCTGGTCTAGATATTGCAGACGTTTCGCTTGAGCCCCTCGGTAACTTCCACAACCTTGAAGAACTTGACTTGTCTCAAAACGATATCTCCGAGATAGATTTGGGCCCACTTGGCAACTTGCCGAAACTGAAAACACTGAATCTCTCTAGCAACAGACTAGACTACATCTGCTTGGAACCGATTTGTGACTCCAAGAAGATTCAGGCAATCGACCTTTCAAAGAATGTTATTGAACAAGTGGACATGAGACCATTTCCTGAGTATTCATCACTTAGGATGTTCTACATCTCTGACAACGATCTGAGCCACTTCGACTTGCGACCCTTCGAGAGGTGTTCGGATCTAGATTACCTTGTTCTATCCGAAAACAATCTCATCCAACTAGAGCTGGGACCATTGGCAAAGTGTGAATCCTTGAAGTACATATTTCTGCACGAGAATTCAATGGAGAGTCTTGACGTGTCGCCCTTACTCCACCTTGAGAATCTTGAGAGGGTAACTGTCGATGACGACACTGAGCTTGTCGCCAAGGAAAAGCTGAAGCGGCTTTCGTATATCTCACCGGGGATGACTCAGCATGTTGGCCGTGTGAAATGGGTACCGCGTGCCTAGTGCCCGACGTCTCTGCTATGGAGGGGGAGGCGGCACATGGTTAGGCTTGGTCTTCGGCTTGACTCCAAAGGCGATCATCAGAGTCTTGCCATTGCTATATCCAAGCATGTTTGCTATCTGGTTCAGGGCAATTCGTGACTCTGAACCTACCAGCTGACCTCGACCCACTTCGACTACGTCCGATATCAGAGCTCGTAAGTTTTCGATTGCCTCTTGAGACTTCTTCTTCATGTCTGCATCGGACTCCTTCATCGCTGCTTCAATGAGGTCTCTGATGGTCCTTCGAACCTCTGATACATAGTCTTCTGTTGACATGGTTCTAACTCAATCAGATCACCAGAAAAGAATTCCTGTTCAATAAGAATAAGTTGTCAGGAACATCAACGTCGTGTCAACATGGATATGCAGAAATCGCCAGGATGCAAACCGGCCACTGCTAGTCCATATCAATGAAACCAGGAACGAAACTGATATTGCGGCAGAATTACTTGGAATACACAAAAAGAGATGGATCTACTGCAAAGAAGACAATTCGAGGCAATGAAGTCTACCTAGGTATGATGGGTGCAGAATCCGTAGATCTCTCTAGTATCGAAGACCCACGTTACATCAGGATACTCTGGCTCTATGACAACGAATTAGCTAGTATAGACCTGACACCTCTCAGCGATTTCACTCGACTAGAATCCCTCTCTCTGCGAGGCAATAGACTGAACTACATTGACCTGAAGCCAATCTCTTCCTGTCAGAGACTGAAACGGCTAGATCTCAGTGGGAATCGACTCGCAAGACTGAATCTTACACCTTTGAGGAGCTGTACACATCTTGAGCGGATGAATATCGGTGGGAATGCATTCACTGAGCTCAATCTCAGTGTTATTGGTGATTTACCAGAATTGAAGGAGTTCATCCTACAGCTTGAACCGAGAACCACGTTGATTGACATGCAAGTCGTCTCAGTATCTGTCGGAGCAGAGCAAAATGATTGCATGGAACCACGACATCAATTGAAACTGGACCTTACCCCATTGTTCTGGTGTGGCAGCTTGGAGAGCGTGGTTGTTGGTCCAACAGATGTCCCCTACGCAGAGATACTGCTCAAGCACATTGCACTGAGTCAGACGAAGAACAACAGAAGCATCATCACCTCTGCCCCAGATTCAATGCCAAGTCCTGCAATGCTCTGGCTTGATAGTTCCTTTGCTGAACGAATACATTGGATCAATTATCATACCTGGAATGAAGACCAGATTCCCTCGCTAGTAAGCCAACTAGAAGACAATCTCGAGCACATTGATAGGATTTTCTGGTTTCACGCTCAGAAAGGAATGATGGAGGGATTAGGCCTCTCTTGGATTTCCGGCTATGACGGTTCACCTCTAGATCTTCTAGAATTCAAACAAGACCCGACCGACATCAAGTCATTACAGGAGCAAGTATCCCAGACCGCCGCGAATCTACTAACGAATCAGGTACGAAATGGTGGGCCCACCCTTTTCATCAATGTCGATGACCTGATAGCAAATGGCCTCTTAGATCTGGCATCCGAGATTGTTGAAGCAAGAAAGAACGAGTTCCAAAATATGCGGGTACCGGTACATGATGGATATGCGAGTATCGCCCCGCTTCTGCTTTCAGATTACGGATTGAGAATGTGCCGAGAGGTTGGAATTCGGCAAATCAGAATCAAGGAGTCATTGTTCGAGAATCTGAGAAATGCTCTCGTAGCTGCAGGTCTCTTCGTGGAACGTGTTGAAGTGAAATCTGTTCGAGACTTCCAAGACAATATGCCCAGAATCTCCAAAAGTCTAGCCAATTTCGTACTGCGGTATTACGTTCGCACTCTCTGAATTGCACGCTGTCATATCTGTGCAATACTAGCCCTCAATTGTGTGAGTGTCATCAACACTAGTAGGTAACATCATGACCGTTCCCGATGATACTTCCGCAAGGCTCACCCTGAAGGTTGCAGGTGCATTTCAAGAGGCCAGAGACCTCTGGGTAAGAAGGCTTGATGCGTACTTCTCACAACTGGAACAGCTGGTCCATGGTCAATGGCTGACATCTGATGATATCAGAGGAATACTGAGAGAGTCTCGTCTAGCTGCGCGAGAGGCCATCGATGGGTTTGGTGAAGATCTCAGCACACAGCTGACACACGAATCTAGTGGGCTTATAGGGCGCTTTCAGACAGAGCGTAATGAGCTGATAGAACAGATTGATGACTTGGAGAAGAGAATCGACCGTATGTTATCCACAGACCAAGGTTCAATTCGTCGAGAGAACGAGAATCTTCGGGACACTATCATGTCCATGCCTGAGTTTGAGCTTCTCACACTCATCCAAGAACAGGGTGAAACCACCTACAAGAAGATCGCCAAGGTATCTGATTGTAGTGTCAAAGAGGTTCGCAAACTTGTACGACTTCTTTCGAAGTCAGGCCATGTTTCCATCAACAAAAGTACTCGTCCTCACGAGATTCACTTCCTTCACGCCCCGTGGGGAAGACGCAAAATGAGGGAATCGGATGAGGGGGATGGACGTGGACATATGACGATTCAACAGTCCCTCATTCCAGGCAGTTATTGAGCAGAGTGGTCCGGGCGAAACCCTTTTGTACAGTTGTGCAACAACACTACACACCCGGAACGGCCGTGATGCATGTGGAAATGAAGACAGTGGCTCTGGGAGCCTTCCTTATTGTGATTGCAGTGGTTGGGATAGCTGCAGGTGTCCTCCTTACCTCTCTGCCACCCGGTTCAAACGGGGGCGGGGGCAATGATGATGACAGTGGCCTGACTCCGGACACGGACCTTTTCTCACAGGATCTCGAGGCTCCAGATTGGAACCTGATTATGTCAGATGGAAGTCTTCTGTCTCTTGAGAGCCTTGAGGGTAAGTTTGTCATAGTTGACCTCATGACCACGTCATGCCCGGCATGTGAAACGCAGAACGAACACCTGAAGACTCTCTACGAGGATCACAGCGATAGCATGACGCTTTTGACCCTAAACGTCGACCTTAGCGCGACGACATCGATCATGGCAGACTACAAAGAGTCAAGAGATCTTGATTGGTACGTAGGTATCGATTCAAACGGCGTGTTCTCGAGTTACTTCTCATTGCGATACACCCCCACTGTTGCAGTAATTGACCCAGATGGGTATTTCAGAATGTTTCACGAAGGCGTCTGGGAAGCGGACGACATCGTGCAGACGGTTTCGCTAATGGACCGATAATGGTGAAAGAAGATGCAGTCCCCCTTCCTGGTACTTCTGGAAATCGGTACAAGCTTCGGGATTGGACTATATACAGCCCTCTCGCCCTGCCTATTCCCACTATTACCACTGTTCTTGCTCAGAACGCTCTCTTCCTCCAACAGCAGACGAAGGGCGGTCACGATCACCCTTGTTCTTGTTGCAGGAATCTTGGCCTCCTTGGCGGTCTTCTGGGCCATCTCGGGTCTTATCGGCATCTACCTGGTTCAGAACAAGTCCCTCATTCAGGCAGTGTTTGGAGTAGTCATTATCATCTTTGGAATCATCACGGTGTCCGACAAACTCAGGCAGAGACTAGGTATCTCTGGTATGAACTTGGCCCAGCCCCCTGAGAATCCTTCAAGTCTGGCCAGTGTGTTCGCCATTGGTCTTGGATACTCACTCATGGCGGCACCGTGTTCCGGACCCGCCCTTTTCGCAGCATTCATCTTCTTTGGGTCACAGGCCAATGTCCTGCTGCTCGGAGTTCTGTTCGTTGCCATGGCTATAGGCGTCGGAATACCCTATCTCCTCATCGCACTCATCTCCTCGGAAGGCAGAGACAAACTGGCGTCATCCTTCGCATCTTATGCAAGATACGTTGAGATTGCTGTTGGTGTCCTTCTCGTCGTAATGGGGGTTGTCTTGATGTTGCCATACTTCGGAATACTTGTTTTCTGATCCGTTTCTAACGATGGCTATGGCGACTCCGTAGGTTTGGACAATCTCAAGGAATGCTTTATCTTACAGCGAGCCTCTGTAGATTGCAGGTCTGTCTGGTCCTAGAGGGCTTCGCATGAATCGCAAGAATTGGATTCCCTCATTGGCATTCCTTGTGTCAATGATGCTGCTAGTATTGCTTCCAAGCCATGGAGCCATACACACCTCTGCTGATCAAACGAGAATGTCGACAGTAGTATCATCAAGCCTCACGCCGATGGATCCCTTGAATGTTACCGGTAACAAAGGATTCGAGTCAGGTGCTTGGAGCGGCTCAGGTAGCGCCTCTGACCCCTATGTTCTCACTGCGATGAACATATCATTTCCAGGAACCTGCTTGCGCATCACGAACACAACAGCACATTTTGAGATTACGGACTCCTTCGTATCAGCTGTACAGTGGAACATTTTGGACTCGCTAATCATGCTGACGAACTGCTCGAATGGGCTGATTCGTGACTGCGAATTGAGATACGCCTTTGCTCAAGTGCATATGCACCAATGTGCCAATATCACGATTGCAGGGTGCCACTTTCGACGCTTCACCACAGGATCTTTTGGCCAGTATCTCGAAGACATCACGTTGTTCAACAACACCTTCTCCGAAGGAGGCTCTGCAGGTATCAACCTGATTGATGTAGAGGATGTGCTTGTCGACTCTAACACGATGCAATATTCCGGTCCAAGCATTGTCTCGGTGTATAGGTCCCTCAATCTCTTCATACGTCGCAACATAATTGTGACCGCTGGGTCCCCGAATATGGGAATCGGGATGGAGATATCAAAGGCTGATGACTGCATCCTCTCGGACAACCAAATCATGGGAGCTTTTCAGTATGGCCTACAGTGTACAGGCAGTGGGGGCCTTATGATAGGCAATGCGATTGACGGCCCAAGTACCGCATTCCAACTAAAGGGCTCAGAGTGGAATATCACGGGAAACGTGTTTCAAGGAGGCTTTCAGGGGCTTGAGCTCACGAGCTGTGACTCTGTTTCCGTTCTGGAGAACCAGTTCTCTGAGATGCAGGGGTCCGCCTGCGTAGTTCGTGGAGGGCTCCACAACAATGTATCAGACTGTGAAATGTTCGACTGCGTAACCGGCGTCCTGCTCCAGGCAACCATGAGCGCAACCGTCAAAGGTAATCTGTTCACTCGATGTCCTTATGCAATCACCCTGAGCGGCACAGGACTCGGTTTCTACTTCCCTGATGGTCCCCCCAGGAATTGTCAGCTATGTGACAATACGCTGATTGAATCAGGGTTCTATTTCTCAGCGATGGAAGAAGTAGGTTATCGTCACACGGTCCACAATAATACTGTCAATGGAAGACCGTTTGGCTACTTCTACAATCAAACTGGAGATGCCATTGAACTCTGGCAGTACGGTCAGGTCGTAGTAGCTCACTCGACGGACTGTGCTTTCAGGGGAGGAAACTTAGTCGAAACTTCGGATGCGCTGACCATCCTATTCTCGAATAACTGCTCTGTCCGACAGCTAGCCATCTACAACTGCTCAAGAGGCATTAGGCTGTTGAACTCCGAGCGTATCAGTATAATACACACATCTGTCATAGACTTGAACCCGTTATTAGGGACCGTGTCCCCTTTTGCTGTTGACATGAGACACTCTGATGGCTGCTTTGTCGATGACTGCATCTTGACCGACGGAGCTATAGGCATCTATCAGACAGATTGTTCCAATACAACAATCGATGACTGCCAAATCTCTCACAATGGATATGGCATCTTTCTATTCGATTCAGACCATAACCATATTGTTCGCAACTCCATAGTAGAGAATACCGACGTCGGGATTTCTATTGATAGCAGGAGCACAGACAACAGGATCTATGGCAACGAATTCCTTTTCAATGGAATGAACGCCCAGTGTGGCTCTTCACAGAACTACTGGGATGACGGTTTGGCGGTTGGAAATACATGGTCAGATTATTTCGGAAATGGATCCTACTACATCTCCGAATATGGTGAGGATCATTATCCCAGTAGATGGCCCACCAATTCTACTACCACTCACACAACAACTCCACCAGTTACCTCCCAAGATTATGTAGTTGAAGTTGCTATGCTGATATTTGCCGCATCTCTGATATCCCTGGTCATTGCTATACAGGAAATCAAACTCCGGTGAATAATGCTCGGCAGAGACTGACTAGAGAAACAGGTTCTCTGAATCCTCTCGAGCAATCCTCTCTGTATCGTCCTCCGGCTTTTCATACCGGATTCCCCGCACAATAGCTGCAGGAACAGCCTCATCAGCCTGCCCCATAATCAGCCCGCTAGCAGCGGCCAGTTCATCAGCAAGGCAGACCATCGAGCCCCGAAGTGGATTCCCTACTAGGTCGCTCTCTCCAGCATAGGAGACAAAGGGCTTCATTCCAGCAACGCCAACTGCGACTCCTACTGCGCCTAGCCGCCACGGTCTCCCTTGGGTATCGACGATGATGACCGGGACATGCAAACCTGTCAAACGGCCAATGTCACGGTGGATTGCCAACGCCGAACTGCGGGGATCTC
>SDNO01000119.1 GCA_004524435.1 Candidatus Thorarchaeota archaeon
GACGCGGTTGGCTCACCAAGGATGATGTGATCAACACCTATCCACTGGATGACTTGATGAAAGCACTTCGAAAATAGCCCCCTTCCGCCGGAGACAAGCCTCCCCGTGCCACCATTTCCCTCTGGAAGCTAGTCACAAATTGTGACTTCAATGCGTGACCCTCCATTGTGGCTTTCCATTATATACTGATTCTGAGCAGTACTCCTTGTGAAACATCATGGCTCTAACAATCAACAACCGAACTGACTCCGAGAAGAAGAACATCGCAAAGCCCCAGAGCACCAAGGCTCTGGCCCACGCATACCGCTACTCCCTAAGGTGATAACCAATGCGAATCGTAAGAAAGACCAACGAGGCCTCCAAGGCCAATGTGTCAACCAAGGCCCTTACCTATGCCTACTTCAGGAGATAGGCTATATGTGGTCAGACATCACTTCTGACTCTTCGAGCTCACCATCATCGTCCCGCAAGGACCCAGATGAATCTGCGGAAGACACCGATCTTCGGTGATCTTCCATTCTCATTCTATCCTGATAGCTTCTTCCCGTGATACCATTCGTCCCGCTGTTTCTTCATCCACCCAGATAGAGCGGCATGGTCTCGAGGCCGAACATCCCCCCTATGACGCTCCCTGGGAAGGTCTGAAGGGCTGTATTGTAGGCTGTGACAGCATCGTTGTAGTCGAGCTTCGCCATGGTGATTCGATTCTCGGTCCCAGTGATCTCATCAAAGAGCTCCTGGTATAGGGTACTTGCATAGAGGGTTGGGTAGTTTTCTGATATCGCAACGAAGAGCGTATTCAGTGCCAGGTTCAGTTGCGTCGAAACATTGGCCTGTTCTGTCGGGCTACCGTTCAGATTCAGCCACTGCGTTCGCAATTCGGTTATCGCGGTCAGTGTGTCCTCCTCGTACTCGGTGTAGTTCTCTACCAAGTCAACGAGTTGCGGAATGAGCTCAATCTTCCTCTCATACTGCACTTGGATTGCCGCCCACTTATTGTCGGCTGCAAGTTTCGATGACACAAGACCATTGTACGTCAGTATTGTGAATGCTCCAAGGCCTGTCAGAACAAGCGCGAGAAGCACGATACATGTAATCTGATTTCTGTTCATTCTCATCCACCTCTTTAGGTGCGCCATCCCCCGCCCTCAGTCCGTCCACCCCCACCCCTGACACGTCCTGCTCCTCGTACGGTGACGGTCGCACCAATAGCTATCGCTATCGAATAGAAGAGCACAAGCAGTGATCCGTCCAACCACCATGCAAACAGGACCAAACCCGCCATGAATACCAGAGGAACGGCAGCTATCCTTCCACGCAAGAGGGCCACCTGTGTCATTGCCCCTGCAAACCAGAGGCCCACGCCAATGAAGACCCCCGCCAGCAGGGGATTGGCGTATGCCCATGCCTGCAGTGCAGCAAAGCCGATGATGGTTCCCTCACTGCTGACAACACTGGGGTCATCCTTGAATTTGTTGTATAACTCCAAGATTCCCTCATAGAAGCCATCGTAGAAGTATGCCCAGTCGAACCATGTCGACATATTGTCTCTGCCTATTCTTCCTGCCTCAGAGTCTGTGATGACGCCCTCCAGTCCCCGACCGACCTCTATCCGGAACTCGTAAGAGAAGTGTGTGCTGTTAATATCAACATAATGAAAGGCGAGAAGCAGTCCGTTGTTCACATCCGCCTTTCCAATCCCCCAATCATTGAAGAGTCGATAGGAATACTCGCTCAAATCATACCCCTCAAGATCCGTTGTGGTGACCACGTAGACCTCCACTGTCGTGTCTTCCTCAATGGCGCGACACAGCCCCTCCAATGAGTCATCCTCCTCCCACGTGAGAAGATAGGCCCAATCATTGATCATATACCCCGATGGCTCGGGTAACGAATACGCCTCAGGGACAACATTCAGAGTCACGGAAAGGGCGAGAACAGCCAATATCAGAAGGTAGGCCGGCTGGCGGTAGGATTCCATAGACTACAGTCTTGAAGAAACCCATTCTTATTACTATCTGCGGCTAAATGGTAAGAAATGGAAAATGGTGCCGAGGGAGGGATTCGAACCCACGCACTCCTGCGAGAACGGATGTCTCATCAGGCCTGAACCAACAGATCTTGAGTCCGTCGCCGTTGGCCGGGCTTGGCTACCTCGGCTGTGGTGCACAGTGTCTCATGATTCACTTTTAGCCGTTTCCTTCGTCATGCACATTGGAAACAACTAGAACAACTCATCTATTCCTCGGGGAGCTCGACCAGGTAGGGTCTGATCTCCTCATAGAACTCGGTGAGTATCTTACTCTTCGATTCTTCGGGTTCAAGTATAAAGAGTCTAATCTGCTGCCCCACCCGTATCTCCTTCACCAACCCCATGTCAACGAGGGGCTGTACCACCCTGTGGATGGTTGAATGTGCAAGGTCGGTTTCTTTGGCAATCCGACTCAGATTGAAGAACTCCTTGGGCTTCTCAAGGAAGTGCTCGACCACTCTCGTCTGTGCTCGCGATGCAAAAAGCTTCTCAAGTAGTTTGTTCAACTCATCCAGTCCTCCTATTCCCCATCCTTGCCGTTGTGATATACGACTGTACCTACTCTCTTCCCCTTGAAGAGATGTACCAAGTTCTCCGGTTCGTTACCGTTGAATATCACTGTCTGTATTCGTGACCTGGCAACTACCCGGATCGCCACTGGATCGAAGAGCCTGTATTCACCCGCTCTCGTTCCTCCAGCAGCGAGCACCTGTTCAAGCTGCTCTATGGAAACCCTATCCAGCTTCTTGGCTCCCGGTATCGATGGGTCTTTGTCATAGACGCCATCCACGTTTGTTGCATTGAAGAACGTCTCAGCTCTCAGGACTTCCGCTGCCAGAGCTGCCACTGCATTTGTAGACTGTCCTGGTGTAAGCCCGCCCATCAACACAATCTTGTTCAGACACAGCACGCTATCAAGTTCTTCAAGACTCTCTACCACTTTCGGATATGCGTAGTCCCCGAGAGCGATTGCCAACAACTCAGCGTTATGCCGCGCCAGTCTTATTCCAAACCAATCACAGCGTGACTCGTCAGCTCCAAGGTCCCGTGCTGCAGTAATGAAGATGCGGGCTGACCGCCCTCCACCCACTACAACCACCAGCTGATGCCCCTCTTCTGCTAATGCTGCAAGATGCTTGGCGTATTCTTCTATCTTCTCTGTGAGTATCCTCCCATCCTTGCTGTAGAGTAACGAACCTCCTAGTTTCAGAACTACACGCATAGGGATACCTCTCACACAAGTTGTTGATAATGTGGAATCCTTAGGTCACCTAAAGAAGCTTTCTAGAATAGACTACTCTCTCGAAATATCGACGCCTGCTTGACACGTCATCAGAGCGAGTCTTCTTGTCTATCGCCCGATGAGGAATATGGTCAAACTGTCTTGGCCATAACCCTTTTAGGATGACTGCCTCTGTCGAGAGAGAAAGCGGAGTGACTCCGCCCCCTTGTTGACATCAAGGAGAATGGATGTTTTGCCAAAGAGATTCACACCGAAAATCAAATCGAAGAGATGGAAACCCACAGCTGAAGAGGAGTTACTGGCTTCCTGGTCTGAAGAGACGACCTATGAGTTCGATCCAGACAGTGGAAGGACCATCTATTCTGTGGACACACCACCGCCATACCTGTCCGGACATGTCCATGTTGGTCAACTCCTGCACTATACACAGATTGACATCATCGCAAGATACAGGCGGATGCAGGGTCTAGAGGTCAACTTTCCTCTCGGTATTGATAGAAACGGTCTTCCTGTGGAGCTTCGTGTTGAGAAAGAGTTTGGGATGGATATGCATACCACTCCGCGGGCCGAGTTTGTGAGCAAGTGCAGGGAGCAGCTGGACCTGTATGAGGATGAAGTGCTCGATAGTTTCAAGCGTCTCGCGATCGCATTCAATACTTACAAAGATGAAGGGAGTTATCGGACCGACAGTCCTGACTACCGGGCTGTGACCCAGGCAACTTTCATAGAGCTGTGGCATAGAGGCCTCATCTATAGCGACTACCGTCCGAACAACTGGTGCTTCGAATGCAGGACTACGATTGCAGACGCAGAAGTCGAATATGAAGAGCGTCCGACCACACTCAACTATCTTTATTTCGAAGTTGAAGGCATGGAGCCTTTGAAGATTGCCACCACGCGACCTGAGCTTCTGTGTGCATGCGGTGCTGTGTTCATCCATCCTGACGATGAACGTTATGACGGTTATGCAGGCAAGACGGCGACTGTTCCTCTCTTTGACTTAGAGGTTCCGATTATCGAGAGTCCCACGGCAAAGATGGACTTCGGTACTGGCTCTTTGATGGTATGCAGCTATGGCGATATGGCCGATGTGATGGCGTTTCGCGACCATGCACTCGAGCCGATTGCTGCTATCTCTCCCGAAGGGACCATGACGGAGGCTGCCGGAGAGTATGCAGGTATGCCGGTAGAGGCGGCCAAAAAGGCAATTGTACAGGATCTGAAAGAGAAGGGCGTTCTCTATGATCAAGAGCATACCGTTCAGCGCGCACCGCTATGCTGGCGAAGCAAGACGCCCATCGAATTCATTGCCATGGACGAATACTATCTCAAACAGGTCGAATTTCTCGACGAGCTCAGGCGGATAGCCAAGGAAACCCCCTTCTATCCAGATTTTCACAGGCAGATTCTACTTGACTGGGTCAACAGGGTCTCTGTCGACTGGCCCATAAGCCGGCGACGCTACTATGGGACCGAGATTCCAATCTGGTACTGCAACTCCTGTAACGAGCCTGTGGTCCCAGAGACTGGGGAATTACGATATTACCAGCCCTGGAGAGAGGATCCGCCATTTCAGAAGTGTCCGGAGTGTGGCGCGGAGGAGGGTTTCAAAGGCGAAGAACGAACCTTTGACACATGGATGGACTCATCCATCAGCGGGCTCCAAATCATCGGGTATCTGAGGGATGAGGAGCTCTTCGAAAAGGCCTTTGGTAATGTCATCCGCCCCCAGGGGAAGGAGATTGTTCGAACTTGGCTCTACTACTCCCTTCTCCGGACCTACCAGCTCACAAAGAAGCCCGCCTTCAAGGAGGTCTGGGTATCAGGGCATGTCGTGGACGAGAATGGGGAGAAGATGAGCAAGTCCAAGGGAAATTCACCCCCACCTGCTCCGATTATCGACAAATATGGTGCCGATGCAATGCGCCTCTTCGGAGTCCTCGAGGCAGGTCTGGGAAGTGATGTGCGGTTCTCAGAAGACAGGATGGCCGGTGTTGCCAAGTTCATGACAAAGCTATGGAATATCGCCCGTTTCATCTCGATGTTCCCCGATCCAGGCGATGCCAAGGACATCGAACTGACGCCCGTCGACCGATGGATACTGAGCGAAACCAACAAGACAATCGAGACAATTCTTCCTGAATGCGAATACCTTGATTTCCACAAGCCCGCTATTGAACTGAGAAGCTTCACGTGGAATTTCTTCGCTGACCATGTCCTTGAGATGCTCAAAGGTCGCTGTTTCAACGGAGATGATGAGTTCTCCGAGGCCGAGCAGCGTTCAGGCTGGTATACTCTCCATCAGGTATTGAGAACCATCCTCAGAGCTCTGGCGCCAGTTACGCCGTTCATCACAGATCGGGCATATCGAGAGCTCTACAATCCTGACGGAATACATCGCGAATTATATCCTGCTCCAAGGAAAGAATGGGCGTCCGATCTCAGTGAACATACCAAACTCCTCCTTCAGACCAATGCTGGTTTCTGGAAGTTCAAAAGAGAGAACGGAGTATCATTACGGCAGGGAGTTCCCGAGGCCTATGTGGCAAAAGAGCTAGAACCGTGGAAGTCCGACCTTTGTGCTATGCATGGTGTTGAACGACTCCAATTCGGTGAACCTCCCGATGACACATTCATGGAGGTCTCTCTTCCCGAATATGATGGGTCTATCTACATTCTTCCACCGGATGATGAGAAGGAGTAGGTGTCCTGTCCTCCCTGAGTCTCTTGGGAGGTCACGCTACTTCCACAGCATCCTCGTGGTCAACTTGGCATTTCATGCTGTTAGAAACCAAGCAGTACTTACCTGCCAGTTCCAGGGCTCTCTCTGCCTTGGAAATCAGGTCCTCCGATTCCACAGTGACACTTGACTTCAGCAGGATACGCGTAAACTCGAAACCCTTCTCGACCCTCTCAAGGGTTCCAATCCCCTTGCATGAGAATGATTCAAATTCAAATCGCATCTTCTTGGAGAATGTGACAAAGGTTGTCATCATACACGTGGCTGCAGATGCAACGAACAGGTCTTCTGGAGATATGATTCCCGGGACGCCCCCTTCAAACTCCGGTGGTGTGGCTATCTGAACAGTGGGCTTGTCCTCAATGATCAGGTCCCCAATTCTGTCATGGGTCCAGTCAATTTTTACTTCATAGGTATGACTCTCATCACTCATTTCTATCAACTCGTTTCATGAAATGGTCAGGCAAAAATCATTCGGCTTGGTCTTCCTTGACTATGATATGGTGATCATAGGTGGTTTTTGCCTTCAGGCTATTGGCAACATAGCAGTATTTCGCTCCGAGCTCCAGAGCCCGTTCGAATCGGTCTCTCAAATCTGCAGAGGGAATCCCAACCCTAGTCACCATATTCAGTCTCGTTATCTCGAAGCTACGTCCCACCTTTTCCAGGAGCCCTGTTGCCTCCACCTCGAACGACTCAAACTGGATATGCATCTTCTTGGTGAACTCGATAAAAGAGTTCATGAGGCAGGTACCTGCAGCAGCCACCAGGAGATGCTCTGGAGTGTGGTATGCGTGTTCCTTGTCTGGAGGCTTGCCAGTTCGTATCTTTGGCATTCCCTCTACCCTTGCCTCACCGGACTTGCCTCCAGTCCAGACTATTGTGACGTCATATGGTTTCATTTCCTCGTTCATTTTTGTCCTCTCTCAGTGGTCGTAGTCCCTTAGCCTCACTCTTCAGACTTCACAGCCTTGAACACCATGAAGAATGGAATTCTTCGCTCACGGTCAAAGAACGGATCCTTGTCTACGGGGACTGGCTCTTCGAGCCTCGTGACTTCGAATCCAGCTGTAGTCAGGAAGTCAAAATACGAAGAGATGGTCCGATGAAAGAATGTGATTGGTTCCGGGAATCTCTCTCCCTCGCGGGAACGCCAGTAGCGCTCATAGGTCTGTTCCTCGAAGTAGTTGTCCATCTTGAAGCATAGCCCCTCTCTTCGGCCTGTATCTTCGTTCCTCTCCCCCATCTCCCACTCACCAGGTCCATAGAAGTCGAATGCAGGATGCACGATTGACATCACCAGTATGCCTCCACGGTCCAGTACGCGA
>SDNO01000193.1 GCA_004524435.1 Candidatus Thorarchaeota archaeon
AAGGTGAACACCTGAATGACTGGTTTTTGCTCCAGATCATACACATCTACAAAGCGCTGCACTATCTGTGAGTGCACAACAGACGGGTGCTCTCCAATCGTTCTCAGGATGCGCCCCTCGGTCCACTCGCTGTCAGTCAACAGGTCGGTGTAGACAAAGACCGAGGGCTTGAAGCCGTGATAGGTATATCCCCGCGTCTTCCCATCCCTCTTGATCCACAGGGTGAGAGCATGTTGGTGCCTGTCTATGGAGGCATCTAACATCCAACCTGTCGCTCTCATCTCCGGGTCAATTCCTCATATCGCTGTTCAAGTCGCCAGAGTCGGGCATCCAACTTCTCAATCTTCGCTGTGAGTTCCATCAATGCCGCAACAAGAACGACCTCCATGATACGGGGCGTGACAATCATGGAGCCTGCATCGGCATGCTGCCGGGCATCTTCGAAGACCCGGTCAAAGAGCTCCCGCTGCGAGGCCCTCAGGGTACGTCTGAACTCTTCCCAGCGGTTCTCCTCAATATCAAGAGCATCTCTGAATGTTCGTGCGGTGCGACCCATAGGTTTCGCCTCTCTGTGATGAGCTCATATGCAGACCCGACTGTTCTCTTCCAGAACATACCCTCTCCCCGAACGATTCTGACGTTTTCGCGACGTCACTGTCGTGTTGGAAGAACACTTCAACAGGTGGCGGGTTGCCGAAAGTATTGTCCGGAAGGAACAAGTAAACTTCTTATTGCAGGATAGAAGACTCACAACACCGAATGGACTAGTAGAGTCTAGCATGGGGAAACGTCAAATAGTGCCTCAACCTCTCTAGGCCAACTGGTCTACTAGGTCCATACCGGCTGTGAGCCTCAAAGGCTGCAGGGTGGTTGCACAATGGTTACAGCGTTGTTTAAGATCGTGCTCATGGGCGATGGTTCAGTGGGAAAGACCTCGCTGAGACGAACCTACATGGGCGAAGGTTTCCGCGCAAGCTACATGATCACGATAGGCGCCGATTTTGCCGTGAAGAAGATGTCCCTTGAGGGCGGTCATGACGTCAGCATTCAGATCTGGGATCTCGCCGGTCAGGAACACTTCAAGAACGTCCGTTCAACGTTCTATCGTGGTGCCCAGGGTGCGCTTGCTGTGTACTCCACTGTGGAACGCGCCTCGTTTGAGAATCTGCCCAACTGGCTTGACGAATGCTGGAAGAACGCAGGAAAGAAGATCCCTATCGTGATCATCGGTAACAAGATTGACCTGCGAGAGCAGTTCGAGGACAACCCTGTCATGAAGCAGACAATTGTCACAACTGAGGAGGGGCAGGCCTTCACTGACAGCATCGTTGACCAAGGAATTCACGCCTCATTCATTGAAACCTCGGCCAAGACAGGTGAAAACGTTGAGGCCTCCTTCCTCGAGCTGGCCATCAGTATCCTTGAAGATGGCGGCATGATGTAGAAGGTTCATGAGCTGATGAGCCGTTCTCTATTCATAACACTTTTAGCAAACACAATTCGCCGAGACAATTGAAGCCTTCTCAGGGTGAACCAGATGGAACAATCAGAGATTACCCTCTTCCTGAAGCCAAAGGTACTGAAACCTGCGGCAGAGGAAGCTGGCGACATCACTCGCAGATTCGCAATGAACAAAGTTGGACGAATGGTCGCATCTGCAACGCAGGACCGTGCCATCCGACTCTACGATGTGTCCAACGGCGAGGAGATTCAGCGCCTTCAAGATGACTACCTCTGTACGTCCATCGCATTCAGTCCTCGAGGGGATATCATCGCCTCAGGCGGAGTGGACCGCATGGTCAAGCTCTGGGATATCCGGACTGGAGAGTGTGTCGGGAAGTTCGAGGGACACACCTACCCTGTCCTCTCACTCTCTTTCTCACCGGACGGTAGCAAGCTGCTATCTGGAAGCGGCGATACTACGATGATCATCTGGGACGTTGACAAGCAGGAGAATATCCTACAGATGAAAGGACACTCACTCTACATAGTGAGCTGTGAATGGTCACCTGTCGACGAGAAGATAATCTCCGGTAGTATCGACTCAACAATTGGACTGTGGGACGCGCAGAGCGGGGAGAACATCCAATGGATCGACGAACACCGGACTGCTGTTCAAGTGGTCCGCTTTTCCATCGACGGTTCTCTCGTAGCCTCAGGCTCCTCTGACCATGATATCATCATCTGGGACGCGTCAGGGGATGAACTGGAGAAGCGTTCTGTCTTGCGAGGCCACTCAGGTGAAGTACGGTCACTCGTGTTCAGCACCGACAAGAAGTACTTGGTCTCCGGTTCTGGCGACAAGGCACTCTTCGTTTGGAATCTTGAAACCGGCGAAGTGGAGGGTGAGGGCAGAACAGAGAGCGAGGTTGATGGAATCGAGTGGATTCACAATCAACACGGCTTTTTCACTTCGGATGGTAGTGGTGCCATAGTACGGTGGGATATCACCGAGCTGGAACAGATGATGGAACCCTTCGAAGCCCTCCTAGAGGAGATCAAGGCTGACACGGACGGCTCCAGACGGGATGAGCTCATCCAGAAGTTTGAGGACCTTCGAAGTCAGTATGATCCAGAGGTATTGCGTGATAAGCGTGTGTTCTACGTTCTCTGGCAGTGCAAGCGAGGTCTCGGACTTCTCAAGGGAAAACCCCGGCGTAAGAAATAGCCTATAATCAGGCAGCGCCTCTGCTTGAGTCAATCATGATCGTGCAGAGTTCTTCGAAAGATCTCTCAACATTCTCTCCTGTCAAGGCACTTGACTCGACGTATATCGAATCGATGCTCTTGGCGTATTGCTGCCCCATCTCTGTCGGCACTACCCGATTCTCTTCGAGATCCACCTTGTTTGCAACGACAACCACGGGGATCTCGCGGCCGGTGTTATCATATGCCTCTTTGCGCCAGCGGTCGAGGTTCAGGAAGGTCCTCCGCCGGGTAACGTCGTAGACTAAGAGCGCTCCTCTTGCGCCGCGATAGAATGACTGACGGACAATCTCGAATCTCGGCTGTCCGGCGAGATCCCACACTTGCAGCGTCACATGACTGTCACGTCCAGGGAGGACGAGCCGCTTCACGGCGAAATCGCTCCCGATGGTTCGTTTGTAGTCTGCATCAAAATGATCTTGAGTGAATCGTGTGGTCAGTGCGGTCTTTCCCACTGCACCGTCACCTAACATGACGATCTTATACCGATATTCGGCTGGCACACTATCCACTTCCTGTCACTCTCTGATGAGTACTCGGCCTTAAAATCCTACTGTGGTGGAATCCCCTCAACCAGAGCGGGACGGGCTCGGCGACTTGAGTAGAGCAGGTCATCATTTAATAGGGAATGCGCAATTCACAGCGTGCGGTCCTATGACTGGATGCGAGAGATAGACTATGGAACGTCCCGACTACAGTGCCCTAGCAGATATTCTGGAAGAGATGAACAAGGAAGGTGGATTCAGAGCATCCATACTGGCCAGAGATGATGGGCTGCTTATGGCATCCGCAGCCAGTCCAACAACCAACCGGGAAGTTGTGGCTGCCATGTCTGGATATGTTGCATCAACCGTAGAACGAATGCGGGACGAGTTAGGACTCGGACAGCTTCGCGATATCACCGTACGTTGCTACGAGGGGAAGGCGGTCTTCAAGAAGGTCCCGGGCACACGTCAGCCCTTCATATTGGCAGCACTCATGCCAAAGCGAATCAGGTATCATGCACGAGCCATTGGCAAGGCCGCCACCAAGATCCGGCATCTGATGAAGTAGCAGCCGGTCTCCGAGAGATATGTGAGAAACATTCAAGTGATTTATTATCTCATGCGCCTTAGCCTTGGTGCGGTCTAGGAGACGGTTCATTGGTTGAAGACGAAGAGAGTGAAGAAGCGGCCGAGCAAGACCCGACTTCCTCTCAGATAGAGATCATCTTCTTCAAGTCTGATACCTGTGCCTTCTGTCCTAGAGCCGAAGAAGTACTCTTTGAGACCATCGGTGACTTCGACTCTGGCATGTTCAAGGTCAACGAAATCAATGTGTCCGAGAACCCCGAGGCGGCAGAAGAATATGGTGTGTTTGCGTTGCCCACGATAATGATTGGCGGGGTGGCCGTTACCGGAATACCGGAACCAGAAGCCCTCCTGAAGATGATTCTTGGGTCCCGTATGTCACAGAGCAGAGGTGCTGACTGATGAATGAGTTCACAATTGAGAGAATCAAGACAGGTATTCCTGGCCTGGACGACTTGATAGAGGGCGGATTTCCAAAGGGTGACACGATCCTCGTGGCTGGAAAGGCAGGTACTGGGAAGAGCATTCTTGCAACCCAGTTCATCTACAAAGGTGCAACTGTCTACGATGAGCCAGGTGTGCTAGTGACTCTGGAGGAACCACCTTCTGCAATAAAGCGGAACATGATGCGATTCGGGATGGATCTGAAGAAGTTGGAAGAGGAGAATATGCTCTCACTTGTTGATCTCTCTCCTGCCCGCCCTCAGCCAAAGAACCTCTATGAATACCCCAGCTTTGACCTCTCAGGGCTGGAGGCAATAATCCACAGTCATATTGACAGAATCAACGCAAAGAGGGTAGTGATTGACACGTTGTCAATCCTTGCGTACAAGTTCAAGAGTCGAGACATCCTCCGAGAGGAGTTTTTCAAGATATGCGCCAGCATAACCAAAAAGGATACAACTCTCCTCCTCACTAGCGAGATACCGGCCCGTGATACCGGACTGGGTGTATTCGACATTGAGGCCTTCCTGGCATCTGGTGTTATCGTACTCTACAATGAGAAGATAAGTGACACATCGCGCTCGCGGTCCATCGAGGTACTGAAACTGAGGGGCTCGAAGCATAGCTCTCGAATCCATTCCATGCGAATCACTGATGAAGGTATTCGGGTATGGCCCGGTGAGATCAGTCCAGGGAGCTAGACACAAGAGGTACTACAGATGAATGAAGAGAACTCCAAAGCATCCAGCTCACCACCTGCTCAAGTGACACCTATGCTTGGCGATCTGGTGGAGTTCGGCCAACTGACACAGGTTTCAATCATGCTTCTCGGTCCAATTGGTTCCGGAAAGACGACCTATGCCGAGGCCTTCCTTGCAGAGGGCCTTCGTCTTGGATTTCCTGCTGTGTTTGTCACCACCGATGTTAGTCCCAGAGTCATCCGCAACGACATGAGTCGTCATGGATGGTCGATTGAGGACTACGAGGAGTCTGGTCAGTTTGTCTTCATCGACGGGTATTCGGAACGCATGGGCGCGCCCCAGAGTAAGAGTTCTTACTCTCTGGCAAAGGTCGACGACATCAGTGAGCTGGGGATAGTCCTCTCAGATGTACTCGAAGATCTCGTAGTCGCTCGTGTTGTTATTGACAGTCTCTCAACACTTATTCTGCACTCCAATCCCGCCAAGATGCCCCGTGCAGTCCAGCGGCTCAGTGGCAGGCTCAAGCAGGGCTCTCATAGCATCATGTATGTTCTTGAGGAGGGCGTGCACGACGATAAGACCTATGCGACTTTCTCCTACATAGCAGATGCTGTGCTACGATTCAGAATTGATGATTCCGACTCGGGCCCGCAGCACTACGTGAGGATGGAACGTATGCGGGGAACTGAGACCTCCCGTTCATGGAATGAGTTCTTGATAGAATAGCGTGAAAACTTTTAACGTGGAACACATCGACTTCAAACAGTCGAGGGATAAGGACAGTGGAATCATTGGCAATCGTCACACTAAGAGACATCCTCTGTGGAGCTATGTCTCTTGATGACGGTCTGTCAGCGATTCAGAACATATCGCGGCGGAGAGAAAGCGATGTCGACATATCGTTCGAGATTGCTCGAGCGATAGAGGAAATCATTCTCCGAAGACCCGGGATAGCCAGTGCAAAGCTGACCGAGCTCTCGGTACGACTCTCCTTCAAGGAGGACCGTACTCTGCCTCAGATGCTTCTTCTTCTGGACACGCGTTTCACCACAGGACACAGGCGTGCAGAGAGCGAGCTTCTGCCTGACGTACACGCAATCCCTGTCCTACTTGACATACTCGGGGACCTCACACAGTCGATGTATACAGCTCTGAGTCTGAATCTCAGACCTCTCTTGGCCTTTCTCACTGATGAGACACTGCTGACCCTTGAGGCAATATTTGAGCGCGGTCATGAAGCATCTACGCAGCTGGCAATCCATGAGTCTCACTACGCAACTCATATGCTAATCCGTGAGGGTATGTTCGATTGTGCCGATGTTCTCCTGAATCGCCTCATGACATTCTCTAAGGAGATCGGCATGAATGAGGCCCACTTCGATGTGTCCTTGGATGAGGCCGCGGTCTTGACCGAACTCGGTCTGTACCAGAACTCAAGGGACATCCTACATGAGCTAGCCGATATTGCCAAGAGGGAACAGGAGGGTGTCAGGTTGGCCGAAGTCACGCTACAACTTGCCATCAATGAAACCCGTGATGATTCTGTCCATCATGAAACCGCTCGGGCACTGGCCGATACAGCCACTTCGCTATACCGGGAGGCTGTAAAAATCGAACTGGCCTCGAAAGACGAGCTGGGCCTTGCCTATCTGCTCATCGGATCCAATATCTTGGCAAACGGCTGGCACGAGGGCATACCCGAGGCGATCGATCGCCTGGAAGAGAGCTTGGCTGTCTACGAGGGCATCGACAATCTGTCAGGCGAACAGAATATACATCTGTATCGCTGTCTTGCCGCATTGGGCTTCGCGCATGGTCTTCAGAGTGACTATCGAAACATGACCGTCGCACTCGAGTATTTGGACCGTGCTCGTTCTGTGCTCAGCAGGATCGAAGATGCGGAACTGGAACTGGCTGCCTGTGAGAACTCCATTGGTTGGCTCTGTCTGGGCTCAGAGTCCAATGAATTCTGGGAAACCGGGATTGAGGCCTTTGAACGTGCCGTGGATACGAGGGAGCGACTGCAGGAAAAGGGAAAAATCTCGGAGCTCGCACTTCTGGGAACTCGGGTAGGCCTAGAACTCTCAAGACTGCGCGTCTTGGACATGCCCGAGGGAAACGATTATGCACCTCTTCGAAGCTTGTTAGTTCAGTATACGCCTCTCTTCCCAACTGATAGCCGTGCATTCACAGAGGTAGCTATTGCGACCTACAACACTGTCTGGTTGACTCTTCGACATGGAGGGTCAATGCCCGAACGTCTGCTAAGACTCCTTGATGACATCGACAGGATGCTGTCTGATGCCAGGGCCATAGCAGATGATATGTTCATACACGGTGTGGCTCTCGTGGTTCCCTTCATGAACAAATCTTGGAGAGCACTTAGAAACCGTTGCAGG
>SDNO01000009.1 GCA_004524435.1 Candidatus Thorarchaeota archaeon
AGAATGCTGCACAAACTGGTTGTACGATCCGCTAGAGGGAATGCCCAAGCTTCCCACATGGCTCTGCTGGTGGAAGGGCATCGAGCCTGAGATTGTGGTGGGCAAAGAACGGGTGTTTGCCGGCCAAGAGGCAGACTTCAAAATCACGGTCATGAATTCATCTGACTATGAGACTGGAGGAATCAGTGTCAGCTACTCTGTCGAGGACTCTGACAGGAACATAGTCTCTCAGAATGTTCATCCAATTACGAGGATAGACAGCGGAGAGATTCATGTCATCGACGTATCATTCGAGACTAGATTGGGTGTGACTGCCTACAACGTCATAGCTAGTGTGGCAGTTGCAGGAAGGGAGATTCCAGTCACAGCAACGCTCAACACCTACTGGGTGAGAGCGAACTTGAGGCCAAGTACAACCACGCAGTTTGCTGATGGAAAGGCTCCGGTCTTCTTCGAGGGAGAGATTGAAACCAACTATGCCGCACCCATGGAGATTGATTCGATGGTTGAGGTTGTCGCTCCGCGGAAGGAGAGAATCCTTGCGCGTTCGGAGGAGAAGATGGTCTTAGGAGGAGATGGGATACTCCTCATAGACAGTGACGACTTCGACCCCCTGATAATACCTGCTGACGCGTCAGAGGGGGTAGAGAGATGCCGCCTGAGAATGACCATTGACGACAGACAGGGCACGCAAATAGCATCAAGCATCTCAAAGCCGTTCTATGTCGGTTTCACAGGAAGGCCTATCCAGATCTCGCTGAGAAGCTCTATCGGTACCGTGATTCACCCTGGGGATTCGATACCCATTGAGCTCGATATAAGAGCAGAAGGAAGCAAGCAACCTGAGAATGCAACGATAGATGTGGTCTTCTTGGCTGACTCTGGGCAGCAACATCGAATTGACTCGTATTCCCTTTCAGACTTCTTGGAGGGCCCGGTTGTTATGCACTGGAGAGTACCCTCGCTCAAGGGCACTCCACAGGAACGGACTGGGGTCATCAAAGCCGTTCTTTTGGAGGAGTCTCAGAAACTCTCGGCCACTGAATCGCAACGATTTATGATCAGTGATCAAGGAATCATGATGAATATCGACTCGCTCCGTGTTCCAAAGGAGGCCAGAGTTGGTCAGGAGATTAGTGGATGGCTGAGGATTCGCAGGAACTTGGAGCAAGGAGAGCCGGCGATTCTGAGGCTCTGGTTCAATTACACAGGCTCAGATCCCATTCCTGCAATTGAGCAGTCGGTCAAGCAAGCAAGAAACCTTTCGTTGGCATTTGGCCCCCTTGAGATTCCGGGGATTGCTGGCCCAGAGGAGGACGAGGTCGAAATCATTGCAGAGATTCTCTATCAGGGAACACTTCTGGATAGACGGAGCGCTGTTATAGCGCTCAAGGAGCAGGACTTGGCAAGAACCCAAGTTGAGTTCAGTGGCATTCCGAGTTTCGTAAGACCTGATGATGGTATATCCTCTGTTGTTCACCTGACAAGCAGAGCAGAGAGTCCGGAGCAGGTCAATGTGAGCGCGAGGCTTGAGAGCGTTGCAGGTAATGAGCTGTTGGCTACTCGCGACATTCTACTGGAACCTGGAAAGCCCAGCCTATTGCCGGTGGATTTCAGGGTGCCAATTTCTGCGGAGATGAGCACAGCACATCTCGTTGTTGAGCTCGACTACAGTGACTCTAAATCATCGAACAAGAAGCGGTTCAAGGTGAAGGCTATTGAAAGTCCGATCTTCACCGTCGGGTTCAGTATAAAGGATGAGAGGGGGAAACCAATCCCTGGTCTTGTTCCTCGTGTCACCCCCGTCAAGATAGGCGTGGAAATCATGTCACGGAGTCTAGGGCTGAAAGACCTACAAATGGCCCTGAGGGTCATGACACGAAGAGAGCTCTCGGCTGAGTTTCAAATTCCTTTTGATACAATAGACTCTGAGGAGTTCCAGACCGAGATTGAATGGACGACCCCATCTGTGGATATGGTCACTAATTTCTATCTTGATATCGTCATGTCTCAACATGGAAGGCAGCTGCCGTCCAGAGCTCTAGATATCACGAAGAAACAATTCACAGTGTACTAGCCGAGCTCGGTCGCTAGGAGTATATAAAGCATTAGCCAAGGAGCGAAGAACAGTTCGGCAATCGTGGTAGGCAATAGCAAAGGTATAAATTGGATGCGTCGAGCCCTTACTATAATAGAACACTGCTACTAGCAGATGATATATGCTGATAGAATATCCCGTGGTTAGACTAGGAGAGATCCAGCTGATTCTACGGGCCACCTGCGGAAGGAAGTGAATGCTCGTGATCCAAGTACTAATGCACCCAGCCGTTTCGGGCCTGATTCTCATGGGCGTCATAGGTGCCCTCACCTACAAACTGGGATTTGTCGACATCTCAGGGCTGATCAGTGCCTTTGTTGTTGGTTTTACAGTATGGTACACTGGCGGGGCGGGTGCATTCACGATTCTTCTCTTTTTCTTTGTCAGTGCAGGATTGGCCACCAAATTCAAATACAAGGCGAAAGCCAAGAAGAACTTGGCGCAGGAGGGTAAAGGCAAGAGATCATGGAAAAATGTCTTTGGCAGTGGACTGATTCCTATGCTCTTCTCGATTGGAGTGTATGTCAGCCAGATGTTCGCTGACCAAGGGCTGATTGACGCATCAATTCCCTTTTGGATGTTTGGAGGTTTCATTGGCGCAGTCGCAACGACCTCTGCAGACACCTTGGCAAGTGAAGTGGGAGTGTTCAGCAAGAGCAAACCAAGATTGATTACCAACCTCCGAAGAAGAGTCCCTGCTGGAACGATTGGAGGGGTTTCACTCTTGGGCGAAGCCGTTGCACTCTTTGCCGGATTTGCAATCGGCCTCATAGCGCTCGTGTACGCGATGTTCGCGCCGGGGATACTACCTATCACTAATCCTTCACAGATGCTTTTTGTACTGCCCCTCTCGGTCCTGACCGCTTTCATTGGCTGTAACCTTGACAGTCTCATCGGTGCAGTCGCCCAGAATCGGTATGTGTGCGATATCTGTGGAGCAATCACTGACAAGGAGTTCCACTGCGGCTACGAGACTAAATACGTGGGCGGATTCAAGCGATTCACCAACATGCATGTCAATTTTGGCTCTTCAGGAATGGGAGCTGCACTAGGAGTCGTCCTAGGTGCGGGGCTCTTCGTCTGGATACTCGGCGGATTGTTCTTCTGGTTGCTTGCATCATCCAGCAGTTAGCCGGCAAACCTCTTTGACCCAGAAGAAGGCAGGTTCAAATAGAGCCACTATGAGGCCATATTCCTTAGCTGAGTCACGTTCCTTGGTGTGTGTAACTTGAAGGAATCAACATCATTCAGTTGGGCATTAACAGGTATGTTTGCAGCATTTCACCTTGTCATATCTCTGGTTCCCTACAGCATTGTTCTGGGAGCCACGGGGGTCATCTCCTTTGGGCTCATCAGTGGGCCCCTCATTGGTTTTCTTCTTGGCCCAGTCTATGGACCAGTATCTGTACTCCTCGGCTCATTCTTGGCGACTGCGATTGACCCGGCGCTGGCGGTCATAGGGCCTTTCACACCCCTCGCAACAGGGGCGGGAGCGCTTGCAGCGGGCGCTCTGAGGTCACCCAGACCACGGCTGCTTCTAGTCATCTATGTAGGCGCACTGGTGGCGTTTCTGCTTGGGCCCATAGGCAGCACTGCAGCCATATTCCTTGTTCCCCACGCTTTCGGCCTTGCCATCCTCGCCATCCTGACAATCACAAACGCAGCTAAAGGAGTGAGTGACAGAATAGTCCACGAAACTGATACTTCCTCTGGGGTACTCTCAGTGTTTGTTGTCAGCTTCGTTGCCGTGATGCTTGACAACGCTATTGGAAACTCCATTGCATCCTACTACTTCGTCTATATTGTCGGTGCGGATCCTACTGCTATGACAGGGATATTCTTGGGTGCACTCTTCATCTATCCAATCGAACGCGTCGTGGCCGCAATCGTGATAACGCTTCTCTATGTTGTGGTCCGAACTGCAATGATTCGAACAGATCTTGATCTGCTCAGTACCCGTTTTGACGATGAAGAGCAGCAATCAGAATTCGAGCATAATCTTGACGAATGACAGAGATTTTCGAACGAAAGTTCATATGCATTCACGTAGTACTACACTTGGAACGGGGGCAAAAAACCGTTTCATTACTAGACTAGAGAATAGTCGTATTAAGAGGAGTAGTATAGATTTGCAAACTGCAGATATGATATTGTGGACGTTCCTTCTTGTAATCGCAGTGATTTTTGTGCTGATGTTCATCGCGAGTGGAATAAAGGTTCTCAAGGAATGGGAACGCGTGGCAGTCTTGAGGCTTGGAAAGTTCAAGCATATCCGGGGACCGGGTGTGGTCTTCATTGTGCCAATACTGGACAAGATTGCCATGAAGGTGTCCCTCAGGCTACAGACGTATGCTTTCAAGACAGAGAGATCACTGACAAAAGACAACGTACCGGTGGTTGTTGACGCCGTCATGTACTTCCGCGTTATCGATGTGGAGAGAGCTATTCTGAGTGTGGAGAGATACACTGTTGCCGTTGAACTTGCAGCCCAGACCACATTGAGAGAAACCATTGGCAAGGTCACCCTTGATGACTTGCTGTCTGAGCGCGATACCATTGCCGCTCATCTTCAGGAGCTTATCGACGAGAAGACCGAACACTGGGGCATAAAGGTCACCAGTGTCGAGATTCGCGATGTCGTCATCCCAACTCAGCTCCAGGACGCGATGAGCAGAGAGGCTCAAGCAGAGAGAGAGCGCAGAGCACGAATTACACTTGCTCAGGCCGAGCTGGAGGCTTCGGAGAACATGCTCAAAGCAGCAAAGACCTACGAGGAATCAAACGTGGGTTTCGTTCTGAGAACGTGGAACATCATGCAAGAGATATCCAAGAACGCCAACCTGATAATCATGGTACCAACAAATATCCCCGAAGTGGGAATGGCAACGGGAACAGCTGTGGCCGTGACGGCAGGCACAGGCGGGCTGAAAGTGCCAAAGAACAAGGGTACCGATGTCCAATAGTGGGAGGCAACAAGAGTGGAAGCTTGGATTAAGGTCTTGGTCGTGCTTGTTATGCTCTCAGCTCTAAGCTGGGTAGTGAGCATACTGGTATTCGACCCATTCATCGGACTGATTCTCCTGGGCGTACTTCTGACGATGCTTGTTCTGGCTGTCGACCCGGCGACAGGAAAGGCGATGTCTCAGGTCATTATACCTATAATCATCATCCTCTTCGTATTCCAGGTCTTCGTCTATCAGAGTGTCTTCAGTATCATCCAGCTGGTCGTTGTTGGAGCAGTATTGTACCTGATGTTCGCCATGTTTACAGGTGGGGGAGTTGTTGAGGGCGGCTTCATAGATGCAAAGCTGACGTGCCAACTTTTCCCGATTTATGGAATCTTGATCTTTGTGTCAGCAATGGCGGACCCAACTTACAGGACTACCGTATACATCATGGCAGGCACAATCTTCCTCCTTATGGGACTCTATGCGGTCTTTCTGCGCAACTACGATGAATGGCCCGAGTACGAATACCAGAAGAAAGGAGGCCTCGTGGCAATCACTGACATCAACCCGAAGGGAAAGGTGAAATCAGGCTCTGAAATCTGGTGGGCCAAGACAACAGGGCCACCTATTAGGAAAGGTGAGCAGGTACACCTTCTTGGGACGAGCGGGCTCACAATGATTGTTTCTAAGGAAGAAGAGGGCCATATCTCACAGAATCGTTAATTCATAGGGGTCGGCGCTCACCGACCTCTCATTCATTTTTTCTATATAGGACTCTCAGTAGAAGGTATAGAACTGCTAGGCCGACTAGGAATCCCGGAATGGTCGTAATCCCCCATTCAATCTGGAAGATCTCAGGCATGGATACCGGCTCAAGAGGAAAGGTAGGAAAGGTCACATAGGCCACCATATTCCAGAGGAAATGAAACCCAATTGGAACCCAAAGACGCTCTCCTGAAGCGTAGTAAGATATTCCTAGCACCAAGCCGCCTAGAAAGAGATTGACAGTAAAAAGGACAACGAGATGAAAAGGAATGCTACCCAAAGGGGTCCACCAGCTGAAATGTAGAACAGAGAAGACAAGTGAAGAGAAGAGGACTGCAGTCCTCCTGCCAGAAACCTCAGCCATACGCGTCATCATATATCCACGATAGGCAAGTTCTTCGAAGAAGGCAACGAGCGTAGTGATCACGGCCTCTCCGACAACGAGCTCGAGGGAAATCTCTGCCCTGAGATCAGCCCCAAATCTGTAGGCGACCGCCCACACGAATCCAGCAGCGATACCTCCCGCAATTCCACCGATGAATAGATCAATAGGGAATCTATCATCAACTTCGACTCCCACAGACGAGAGGCCACTCTTGCCCTCCATCTCCAAGAACTTGACTACGAAACCGTACATCAAGAAGAGAACACCGAAGAAGGTGAAGGTTATTGCCAGATGAAGAAGATCGCCAGAGAGAAGTATCTCCAGAAGTGGCTGGATCTCAACTATGCCGAAGATGACTAGGACGAAAAGCACAACACGAAACAACTTATCGCTGCGTTCATTGCTCATCTGCATCAGCGCTAGAGTAAAGATGCTCTCCTAAATCTTGTACGGTTGTAACACCTAGATAACATGCATCCAGCTGAATACATTCAGCCAAGTGATTTAAGTATCTGACAAGAATCCAATACGTTAGACTATAGAGAGCCACTACGTATATTACCAATAGAGAGATAGAGAACATCCAGGAGATAGCTCGATTGTCGGAAACGCGTCGGTTGCTGCTTGAGTTTGAAACCGAAAAGGTAGGTAAGAAGGCACGAAAGGACAAGAAGGTGAAAAATGCTCTTGTCAAGGCGTTCTCCGATCCATCAGAAACAATACGAGAAAGGGCATTACTCGCAGCCGTAGAGTTGAACGACCCCAATATCGTGGATGATGTTGTGAAGTCACTTGATGATGACGAGGTTGATGTCCGCATTGCAGCGGCTGAGACCCTCGCATGGTATCATCAGCCCAGAACGATTCCCGATCTTCTCAAAGGACTGAAAGATGAGAATACGTGGGTCAGGTCGCATTGCGCAGCTGGACTCTCCAAGCTTGTGAGCGGTCCAATATGGGCGCGACTGCCAGAGGAGGATATTGAACGAATTATGGCAGACTTCCCCGACATGGTGGAAGATGAGGTCCGAACATTCTTGCTGGCGCTCAAGGTCCGACCCAAGGCCATCGACCAGTTCATGAAATGGAGAAAAGAGGACTTCGACATCGAGGTTGATGTGGATGAGTTCATCGAAGACATGGAAACCCCAATCATCCTAGAAGAGAAGGCGGATGATCTCGAGCCGCCATCCGCAAAGAAGGGCACCTCGCTTCCACCAGAAGTGGATGAAATTCTGTCCGAACTGCCAGATGAGCTGAGAGAGTCTTTGCCTCCAGAGGATGTCAAACGTCTCACTCCCAAGACGGCAAGAGAGCTTGTCGATAATCTGCTAGAGTCTTACGGAGAAAAAGTCGAAGAGAAGAAAGCCAAGAAGAAAAAGAGAGTCAAGGTCAGAAAAGTCAAGAAAGTCAAACGTGTCAGAAAAGGACCTACTAGGAAAGAGCTGCTTGCCAAGATACCCAAGGAAGTGCTCGAATCCGTACCTGAAGAAACCCTGAACGACCTAAGCATTGAGGAACTAGAGGCTTTGATGGCCTCGACGGGAGAGACCGAAGAGCAGGCTGAGAAGGACAAATTGATCTCCGAGTTGCCCCACGATGTGAGAGACTCTATGAGCGGCGAGGCAATTGCGAAGCTCACCAAGGATGAGCTCCAAGAACTAGTCGAAGTCAGCAAGGCTGAAGAAGAAGAGGATGAGTTAGTTAAGAAGTACGGAAGAAAGAAGGCTAAACTGCTGAAGGATATTCCTGAAGATGTACTTGCAGGTATCCCAGAAGACCAGCTTGAGGAGATGGACGAGGAAACCCTCAAGGGACTAGCCGACGCAATGACACACGAATAGCCGTTCTATTCGGTGCCGCGTACAACTACTGCAAATTCACTAGCAAGTCGTCCGTACCACTCAAGAAGATCTCGCATATTGTCAACATGCCTGTATGTTCCGTTGCCATATTGAGCCATTGCCAACATGAGCTCTTCGTCAATCTCACTCCTCTCACCGAGTCCAATGCAGTAGATTACCAAGCGATCCCTGTCAGGAAAACGCTCCTTCAGAACCTTCAGAGGTGGAGGACCAGCCGTTGTCATTCCATCAGTCAGCATAATCAGCATGGTGGGTTTAGTTTCATCACCGAAGGCATCAAGAATCTCTCTTGTCTTGAGAAGGGCGGATCCCATGTCGGTCAGAGTTCCTCCCTCTTCCACTTTGTCCACGACGTGTGTACTGATTATCTGCAGCCCCAAAGCCTTCTCCCGACCGGTACATTCGACATAGGGTCTTACAGCACCCGTCTCAGAATCCAGAAAGGTCATCTCACTGACCTCCTTCTCGAAGGTCACAACCCCCACTTTTTCGCCGTAGCCTCTTCCTACCTTCTCCGCTAAGTAGAGCAGGACTGCCATGGCTGCCGCCTCAGCTCGGCTAACTCGGGCACCCTCATCAAAACGGTTTAGAAAACTCTGTACTTCAGGATTGTCTCCTGCAAGATCCTTGAGACCCTCCCGTGCATGGGCTATATCTTGGACCGGCACGTCAGTCGTCTTCATTGAACCACTGGTATCGATACAGAGGATAGCGTTGAAGGGACTAGCAATACCGACTGTCTTGAACTGATAGCCGGTCTTCTCTTTGAGAGCCTCAAAGGCCAACTTGGCGAAACTCTTCCCTGTCAGGGTGGGACGAGTGTTGAGTATCTCAACTTTCACTTCCATCTCGGGCCAATTGAAGGACATACCCGGATAGACGAGACGTCCACCGACCAGCTGCTCCAGACTCTCTACCCGTTTAGAAGCTCGAGACACAAGATCCTCGGTATTGGCATCCTCGGTAAGGGGTTTGAGGCCAAACTCGACATATTCTAGCGCAACCATGTCCTCTTGGTATGTCTGCACCTCCACTACATCACCTTCCATCAGAAGGGAGGCCTCTAGGACAAGAGTATCAACCTCTATTCTTCCCTTGTCAAGACTGTCGTTCTTCCTGACTTCGGCTGCGCCCCAGAAACTGCTCTGTGGGTCTTCGAAGAGGACGATTGAGCCAATGTCAGCACTCAACCGCTTCATGGTTTCTGGATGTAGCAGGGCAAAGCCTCGTTGGTTGCCACCATCTATTACCTCGAGTTCTATTGGTTTTGTTATTTCTGCGGCCTCCAGAGTGAAGTTCGTCTTGAATACGCCTTGTGGCGTTATAAAGAGTGGTGGCATCAATATCTACATGAGAGCCTGTTCAATCACTGCCTCTAGTTCTCTGGGCTCATCAACTCTCTCAACCTTTTCAAATAGCCACTCCTCAAGGGCAAGGCTCATCGCCGCAGATGAGAATTCGAGGCTGTTAGGAGAGAGCTCGCTGCCAGTATCTATCAAGGTGATGCTCAGTGAATCACCCGGAAGTTGACGTAACCAGATGTGAACCTCTGTTTCGGACGTTTTCGGGCGTAGGGTAACGAAGAGGCTGTTGAAGTGAAATCCATTTCCCTCGTTCGATGTGGGGATATCAGGCCAAGTATGTTTTGGGGGAATCATGTAATCGATGGATAGGAGTTCAGTATCTCCCTGGGAGAGCGCCTTGCATAGAGCTGTCTCGACTACGTCTCGAAAAGATGGATAGCTGGGAGATAGGAGATGGCGGGGTTTGGTTGATGGGCGATGTTCTGTATGAAAGGGACTGTTTATGATTCCCATAATATTACCACCAAGAATCCGTTGGATATCGGAGGGAGAACCTGGGAACTCCCGCGACAAGAGATATAGAATCACGTCCATTGCTTGGGTGGTTAGGAAGCTGTAGTCAGTTCCGAATAGCAGCTTTTCAGACCATCGAAAATCGTCAGAAGTGATGCTCTCTGAGGCAGTTTCGAAGAGCACCGGCACATCGTTGCCATGTAAGGAGGAGGTATCACCATACAAGGGCTTCCTGGAGAGGGCCTCATAGAGGGTCTGGCTGCCAGGGCTCATTCCACAGTGAGCAAGTATGATTGCGGGGGCCCTCCCTGAGGATTCAGACTTGACTGCCTCGGTCAGGGACATAATCCGCTCGATGACCTTAGAGTTCCGTGTATCGAAAATCACAGGTAGCAGGAGATCCGTAGCATACTTCACCACGTCGTATGTTGGTTTCTCTTCAATCTCTTCAACAAACAACTGGGCAAGTGGATGCAGTTTGAGCCCTCTCAGGCCTAGGACTTTTCTACAGCGTTCAATCTCATTGAGTGCGATGTTGGGCTCGCCATAGCACGCATCGTTAGGATCAACCCTGCCAAAGCCTATGAGCCGGGATGAGTGTGGAGCCCGAGTCGTCCAACCTGCGATCTTGTTATTGGATACTTCAAAAGAGGGAGAATCGGGTACTCCGACTTTTGAGTAGTCATCTGTGAATGGAAACACTATTGTTCGGTCCACTAGCCACCCATGACTCATCGTGGACCAAGAGTCCCTTACATTGAATACTCTCTCTGTAAGAGGCACTGGTCTAATCGCCACGGGTTCGAAGAGAAGTGAGTCGGTATTCATACGTTCCTCAGCGGTTCTCTTCAGTTCAAACCAGAGCAGTGTATAGAACTCATACGCAGATGAGGGGGTGTTCTGATGCCCAGCCTCGCGGCCCATATGGTGATGGGCATCAACAATATAGAGAGAGAACTCGTCATCTCGCTTGATGCCGTATTCTGGTATATTCTCTACCGCTCGCACAACGAGCATGGACGCTATCTCTCCGTATAGATGCTCGTTGCCCGCCCTCATAAACTGTTACTGTACGTTCAAAGGAGGGCACGGCAGTGGAACACCTGCACTATGCATATATCTACAGAACCAGGATTACATACCTAGCGCCAAGGAGTAACAATCATGCTGGTGGTTGAGGACATCAAGACACGGGAGATCTATCGTTTCCTTGTTGTTGACGGGTGTATGCAAATTGGTGTCGTTACTCTGAACAGCCATGAGAAAACCTTCGATGCTGAGAGAGCGCTCGGCTATGTTTCACGAGTCAAGGGGCAACTCCTCTCATTGGTTTCCAGCTACAAACACTCCTACCGATATGTACTCAGACGAGCCTACGACCATCTCAAGAAGCCGCCCTTCTTGGCTAGCCTCTCCGGAGGTCCTGCTGGAGCACAAGAAACTGAGTGGCTGGTTGACCAATTTGCCGTCAAACCTCTATTAAGTATTGGAGGGCTGAATCTAACACAGAGAAACCAAGAAAGAAGCTCGAAACTAGTGGTGAGCGCGACAAAGGCAAGCCAAAACGAAGGGCGGTTCTTCAGGATTCAAGATACTGGAGGAACAGACGCAACCAGGGGGTTCTTCATTGCAGTCCATGCGAAACGCATTCTCAAGATGATGGAGGGAAAAGATAGGAATGACATACTCCGTTTCGTCAAGAGAGGCAGGCCCATCTTGATTCAACTAGCTGAGCCTGAGGAGCTGGATGACGTCCTGAAGTGGCTGATTCACATGCGGGACTCCAAACTGAGAGACCCCGTTTTGATTCTCCACGTACTCGACCACAAGAAATGGACGGACAGAATCGAGAGGCTGGTTGATATTCCTCATGCACGGATACTGACTGCAGGTTCTACCATAGTTTCGCTTTCCTCACTAATTGGTGCGTTGAGAAGGAAGTTGGGCAACGGTTGGTCCGAGCGCTTAGTATTTGGTACTAATTACCCTGAAACTAACCTCGGCGACGGGATACCGGAGCTTCTCAGCTATCTCCTGAGTAAGAATCTGGACGCATCACCCCAGGACATTCAGCGGATACTTGCGGGCAATCTGCTGGCGCTTCTCCCAATTAGACCACCTTATCTGAAGTATCAGGACCGTGATGGTGGTGTGGTCGCAGAGGGGCGTCTTGGCAAGCCAGCCATGCAGGAGCTTATACGAGTGGTGCAGATACTGACTTCCAGCAGAGAATACACACTCGAATCCTTCAGTTATGCACATGATAGGGAAACAGGGACGATTGACACCTCGACTTTCGTTCTCACGCTCTTGGATGAGCAATCGAAACGTGGCACGACGGTTGTCGTTAGACAGAATCCGGACAGTAGCCTTGAGGTCTGCAGTTGGAGCCCCCAATTTGACATGACAGATGTTGCACAAGATCCATCAAATCTCAAAGCTCTGGTGAGATCGTGTTCAACAACCTCGGCCCTCATCTTCGATTCGCCCGTCCATCTTAACTCCTATGTGAAGGGTCTGACAAAATGTTTCAATGTGAGAAGACCTGAAGAGCTTCTAGCAGCGTTGAGATATCGGTTGGAAACAGCTGAGATACCCCGAGGACATCTGCGTCTTGCTGATGCGAGTATCGGAGCCCTTGGCAAATCTGCTGATGATACGATTCTGGCCATGAGTCAGAGGAAAGGGCAATGGTGGGTGGCTAGAAGCATTCCAAGTTATGAGGCAAGACCCAGGACTGTGATGATTTCGGAAGATGATCTAAGGTACCTAGGGCTTGAAATTGGTGAGGAAATCGATTTAACTGGATACCAAGAGGGCGTCGTAGAGGCCGAAAGAATCCTACTTACAACTAAGCCACAGGAGGACGTCGATCCCGGAGAGACCTATTCGTACCTTCATCTGCACTCAAGACAAATTGAGGAGGCAGTTCGCCCCCTTCTTCTCGGGCAGGGTAGTAAGGTATATCCTTTCGCGAAACGGGATAGTCTTCCGCTTGAAGTCGTCAGAACAGATCCTCTGGTTCAGACTGGCGAAATAGCGACTTTGACTGAAGCAGAGATCATGGTCAGACAACCAGAATTCCTCCAAGATGTTGATGTGATCATTTGTATTGCACTCGGTAAGCAGATGGTTCTCCGGGATCTAGAGATAGGAACACCCTATTCTGTTGGGTCGCGGCTAAAAGAGGCACTGCAAGACCTTGAGAACTACCCTGATTTCCTAGATGATTTGGGGGCGGATTCCTCACGTCTGCAGGTTGCTGTGATATCCGCGCTGCTTATACTCGAATCGTTGGAAGAGAATAGGTCTGAGGGAAGACTAGGTCTCTGCATAGCTGGGGAGCGCCTGAAGAAATTTTCAATTCAACATGGTGCGGAGATTCAGGACTTCGTTGACTTCGACAGAGATTTGGAATCCCCCGAGGTCAGAGCAGCACTCAGGATGTTTCTACTTGATGCGCTGCAGGAAAACAAGTCCAGCAAGGCAACTGCACATGCCTATCGTGCAATCAATGAATATGTGGACGACTTCGGTATGGCCCGGCCGGCATTGGCAGTTCTTATCGGTGACTTTGCCGATGAGGTGGATGAAACGGCTCGGCCATTCGTCCACGCTCTTCCCACTCATGAGTGCTTTGAACTCCTGAGACTCCAGACAAGAGCCCTCGCTGACTCCAAGAATGGGGAAGATGGAAATGTGGTGACTATGGATTCTTTGACAATTCAGGGGCTGATGGGGGAGTTTGCACGTGCGCTTCGTCGTGTCGAACGGGGTCAATCATCCTCAAGGTGACGTGTTGCCATCCTAATAGTCTCAATCTCTGACTCGAGCTGCGTGACCGCCAGAGCCAGTCGCTCTGCAAACCCCCTGAGCTCCTCAAGGCTTTGCCAGATGGTAGACTCCTGCATATTCTCGCCAGCAGTGCCTTCTCTTACGTTACCAAAGTCCTCTATCCGATTCTCAAGAGCCTTCAGGCGATGGTTGATAGATTCTACTTGGAGTATCTTTGCTCGAAGCTCCTCTATTCGTTGCTCTAGATCCAGCAACCCATTCAATCCTCCTGCAGTCTATGGTAAATCGCTCGGATTTCGTCTGACGCTTTGTCCAAACGGTCAGAGGTTTCCTGTAGATGGACGATGAGGGCTTCAAGATTCGCGTAGGTAGCATCCATCTTCTTCTGGTCTGATGAAGTATGGCCGACAGAATCGTGGATTCTATCAACCCTTTTTTCGAGTTCAGTCAGCCGTTTGCTCAGATTTGTGATGGAAACCTCCTCAATACGTGACTCCAAAGAGGTGAGCTCTTGAGCCAAGGACTCCAAGTCCGTATCAAGTGGATCAGCGGGGGTCTCTTCCTTCCTAGCCTTCCCCTTGGTACTGCCCTCAACTACAACAAGATGAGGCCCGTAATCATTAGGACCAATCTTATCACCCTTGCCAATCCAAAGGGGTAGAAGAAGCGAGACTCCTATCTCCTCAATAGAAACCTGTTCCAATTCAACGAAGGAAATCAGGTCTCTAGGTCTATCACATAGGCAAGCCATAGCTTGGTCTGACCCCCGGATGACGATGGCTGTCGTCTGACCTGGAGCCCATTCGGCTTTCTTCGTTCGGTTCAACCAGTGAATAGATGGCTTCGCGAAAGGCTGAAGTTGCGATATTTCACCACCGCCCAGGGCAAGTCCCTCGACCGGTTCGTCTCCATGATCCTCGGAGAATAGTGTCCCCTCAATCTTGGCATATCTGGAGATACTCACGGCTAGGGCGGCTCTTGCCTCACCCGTCGCCAACAGCTCGCGAATCCTCTCAAGATAGTCTAGGTCAGGTTCATCATAGACGCCCGATGTTTGGATTCCCAGTAGGTGTGAAGATATGGTTTGACAAATCTCAGCAGCAGTCAAGGAAGCGAATCTTGCTGCTAAGATCTGAGTGCTGCCTTTTTCGCATGGTTCACCAATCAGAAGTAGGAGTTTATGTTCACGGACGCCAGGTGGTCCCATTATGCTGAAGCATATTCTCCCTTCTGCTAGGGGACCAAGTTCCTTCACGAAGCGCACAAATCTATCTGCAGGAACGACATAGTCCGTGGTAATCTTCTTAGAACGAATAGAACCTTCCAGGCTCTTGAATAAAAGGCCGTTTTCGAGCCATCCGGAGGGCAGTCTGCCCTCTGGAATCTTAGCACATAAGAACCCTTCAAGATCCCCACCAGATTGCATGGCCCGAAGGCGTTTCATCAATTCATCAGTCATCAACAGACATCCTACGACCTAAGATTTGAATCATGTTCTCTATCGCCGTCCTAAGATCCGCACTGCCGCCCACAATGAATGCTTTTCCCGCGCTTGCCTCTGAAATGGCATCAAGCATATCTTCGTCCGAAGCAGATTGCAGCCCTAGTGAAAAAACAGTCAAATCTTCTGGCCCATCGCGAAGAATAGAAACCGGGTTGCGTCCCTCCGAGTAGCGACCTGTCGTGAGGAGCACGACTGATACCGGTGAAAGACCGTCATCCCGCATCTGATGAACGAGCAAGAAGGCCTCCTCCAAAGCGCTGCTAGGATTGGAGGGCTGAGAGCTATGATTCTCCTTCTGTTCTAGAAGCCAACTCCTAACAGCTTCAAGATAAGCCGGGGAGTCGATGTTTGACCACTTCTGTTGCTCTCCGGAGTCCGGGTTGAACGTCAAGAAGACATCTGTCCGGGAGGAATATGCAGCTACAGATGCCACAATATCTGTTGAATGGCTGGTAGAGAAGGCCTTGAGTCCCATGAGGAACTGCATCAGGAGATCGGCATAAGGAGGCGTTTCAGTATCTCCAAAGCCCATGATGGTCCCCCCGCTCCCAAGACTGTGGCTGTGTGACATCTCAGTCAGAATCACGAATGCGTTTAGACGCGGTATTCGACCTCCAATCAGTCGAATGCTCTCTAGACGAGGCCAGCTGATTCTTCCAATCCTCTCCTCCGATTCCAAGAGAGAGACCGTCACGATTGTCAGACGAAGACTCAATCCATGCAGTTCGATCTGTTGACCCTCTGCAACTATCAGACCATCGAGGTGAGGACGGAGATCTTCAATCCTCTCGGCAATGGCATCTCTCACACGTTCGTTTTCAATGCCAGCCAGTGACCGGACTTCGATAGTCAGTTCCTTGCAGGCTCGAGGCTCGATATCCTTAGGAATGACACTGACTATTTCCTCGTTGGAGCAGGAGAGGCTGTCGTATAGCTTTGCGTCAATCACAATATGGCCTGAAGGGGCTCTATCTGTAAGCCTTATGTCAGAGTAGACAGTGCGTCTAGGGAGAGAAAGGACAGCAATCTTATTACTCTCATTCCAGTCCCCCGGACTGACAAAGGATATTCCTCTTTGGTCTCTGCCGCGGATTGCTCGTAGCTCCACATCGCCCACCGTCAGTAAATCCTTGTTGGATACGTGGCGGTTTCCAAGGATCTTGATCCATAGAGAACCTCCACACGAATCGTAGCCTTCCCAGGGATATCAACCATCGGAGTCAGGCGCAGTTTCAAGATACGATCACTTCGGGGCGCAATGTCATGGTTCTGGTTGGTCACTTCTGAGACACCCTCGGATGTAACCAGAGAGATAATGACCCGAATGCCGATTGTCGTCCTGCTTGGATTTTTTGCCCGAATCTCGTAGTTGAATGTCTTACCAGGTAGGATAGCAGAGGGCATATCGCCAAGCTCCACTTCAACACCAAGACTGTCAGGACTCAGGGGGCGGCCCCGGGGCCATCTGGGAATCCTTCCTAGTTCTAGCAGGCGGGACAGCGATGTCTTCATATCGCGTAATTCCATTCCTAGCTGCGCTGCAGCTTCGGCTATGTCAAAAGATCCATCGTTCGCCCTGTAGATTTCGAGTACTCGTCTGTCACTCTCAATGAGATCGCTTACCCCCTCTAGAATCCCGAGGATCGCCTCGGGTAGTTGATGTGCCTCCACCAAGGAGTAGTACTTTCCACCCTCGATCGATTCCGCGATAGATCGGAATGACTCTTCCACTAACGGGTTACATCCGCAGACGAATAGAAAGAGACTGCTTCCATGTTCGCGCTTCATCTCTCGAACCTCTTCCCGGGGATCCAGGCCCTCAGGGCAACCTTCAGGCCAATGGTCATCACCAAGACTGTTGTAGTTTCGTCCATGAGGGGGAGCGTCACCGACAAGCAATACAATCTTGTAGGCATCGCGAGTCCAGCTCAATTGCCTTCTTGCATCTGCAAGACCATCAGCAACAGCTTCTGGAGTATCACCACCCTCCGATGGATTCAGTCGACTTATCTTGCGATGAACCTTCTTGACGTTGTCCGTGAAATCGAAGACATCAGTAACGTAGGTTCGGTCCTGAGGCGGATGATCCCTGTAGGATACAATCGCAAATCGCAACTCCAATTCCGAGGTCTTCTTCACAATAGCCTCAACTATATCGAAGAGACTATCTCGGACTGCATTGATGTCATCCTTCATCGAACCAGTCGTGTCAACCACAAATGCGACCTCTAGACGTGTTAGTGGCAGCCTCGAATCACTCCTACTAGTGTACTAGAGGAGCCGCAATTAAGGATTTGCAGCAGAGAATGAAGAGAAATTTAAGAGCGAATGTCCGTGAAGTGTTTGGTGGAATCATGAGTGAGAGTGAGCTCAACATTGTAATCGAGTTTGAAGACGAGTTTCATCTTGATGTGGTACTCGATAGGGTGCTTGCTCCATTGATTATCGAGGAAATCAAGTTCCGACTGCCAATGCAGGGAAGGGCAGCGTTCCTTCGGGGGGAGATGAAAATCACTCTGGGAATTCGAAAGGGTAATGTGAAATCAACAAAACAGGTCCAGCGGGGAAACGTGGCGTACATGCCCCTAGGCGACTCCCTCTGCATATACGCAGAAGACATGAAGACATTCAGTCCCGTGAATGTGCTGGGCCAGGTAGCTTCGCCAGACAGCTTCCTAGATGATATGAAGGAAGTTCGTCGTGGAAGCCAAGTCACAATTAGATCACGGTAGTCAGGTTCTCTGGATACTTCTTAGTATCTCCCGGCAATCATCAGATTCGGCTTCAGTTGGGTCCACCGTTAGGCCGGGTTCTTCGGTCTCGATCAAGACCTCGACCCCTGAGTCAACCACTCTCTTGAAACTGGATCCCGAATTACACCGGACTCGGAGCTGAGTCGTGTTGAAGTGAGTCTTGTCAGACTTCTCAACGGGCACGCTGTCCTGTTTGAACCTACTACGAATATTCCTGAGCTGCTGTTTCTGTTCAGCAACCTGAACCTGAAGTTCACGCTTCGAACCCAGGGCGTCATCGAGATTCTCCCGGACCTCGTCGAACTCACTTCGGCGTACGTAGTGTTCGAAACGATCAATCCATGTTATGGTTGTGCCATCGAACTTGCGTTTGGTTTGGACCGTTTCCAAGGCCCTAAGCACAGCCACAACATCGTAGATTCGTCTCTTGGGAACGTCGAGCATTTCAGCGATCTCATCGCTCCGAATACCTTCGTCCCCACTCTCCTTCAGAATTCTAACTGCCTCCCGGGCGAGAGTGACGAGTTTCACGGTTGCTACCCCAGAATCCGCGCCTTTCTCAGACTAACTTGAGCCGCGTCTACCAAATATTGCAGGTTTGGAACTTAAACCTTTGTGTTATGTATCGATTTTTCGAATAGCTGCCCGCTTAATCATATTGACGATTTATCGTCGTGTCTTTCGGTTATTCGTTTTTTTGAATCTAAATCAGATTCATGCCCCCTAGTTTGGAGGAGATTCTAACTTCAATCTACTCTACCGCAAATTTATTAACGAAGAGGCGGGGCTGTGCTGTGTAGCAGCACTAGCCCTCTGTGGCGGCGATTGTAATGAGCAAAATGAAAGTTATTATTATGGGCGCAGCTGGGCGCGATTTTCACAACTTCAACGTTTTCTTCCGCGATAACGAAGACTATGAGGTTGTAGCGTTCACTGCACAGCAGATTCCCGGAATCGGAGACAGGGACTATCCACCAGAACTCAGTGGCGACCTGTACCCTAATGGAATCAAGATCTATCCTGAAGAGAAGCTTCCGGAACTAGTTGAGAAGTTCAAACCAGAGCAATGCATCCTTGCATACTCAGACCTTCCTTACGACTATGTTGGTCACAAGATCGCATGGGTGAATTCCCTTGGTCCCGACCTCAGATTGATGGGCACCGAAACAACGATGCTTGAGAGTAAGAAACCTGTTGTGGCGGTGTGTGCCGTTCGGACTGGTTGCGGGAAGAGTCAGACCTCTCGCAGGGTCAATCAAATCCTTGTCGATATGGGCCTGAACCCGGTAAACATCCGTCATCCGATGCCGTACGACCCCGACCTCACAACGCAGATTGCCCAACGCTATGAGAAGTTGGAGGATATGGACAAGTACAACTGCACCATCGAGGAGCGAGAGGAATACGAGCCCATGATCAATATGGGTGTCATTCTCTACGCAGGTGTAGACTACGAGAAGATTATCAGACAGGCAGAAGAAGAGGCAGACATCATCACATGGGATGGTGGCAACAATGACTTCCCCTTCTACAAGCCAGACCTCCTGATTGTGCTTGTTGACCCCCACAGACCAGGACACGAACTCTCCTACTATCCCGGTGAAACCAACCTGAGAATGGCAGATGTTGTAGTGATCAACAAGGTAGAAACGGCCGACTACGAGAACATTCAGAAGGTTCGCGAGAATGTTCAGGAAGTCAATCCGGATGCCATCATTGTTGACGCAGCCTCACCAGTCACCGTTGAGGACATGTCAGTGATCCGAGGTAAAAGGGTCATAGTTGTGGAGGATGGGCCGACCGTCACTCACGGCGAGATGCCCTATGGTGCAGGATACATTGCGGCAAGGAAGGCGGGAGCTAAGATTGTGGATCCAAGACCGTTTGCTGTGGGCAGCATCAAGGACACTTTCGAGAAGTACACGCACCTTGAGAACGTCCTACCTGCCATGGGCTATGGCAAGGAACAGATGAAGGAACTGGAGAAGACCATTGACAAGGCTGATGTCGATGCCATCGTGGTCGGAACTCCCATTGACTTGGCCAGACTTATCGACATCAAAAAGCCCAACACAAGAGTTCGCTATGACCTCCAAGAGATTGGTAAGCCCGATCTTGAAGACATTCTTAGGGACTTCGTGAAGAAACACAAACTCAAATAGAGCATATAGTGTCCCAGGCCATCCTGGGACATCCCTCATTTTTCTCTTCACCATACGTAACGAGATGGTATATTAACAGCCTCTGGTCGTATCACTCCACACAAATCTCGTTAAGGAGACTGACAAATGGCAGAGATACCACTTCCCGGAAATGCAACAAGGCCGCCCGATAGAGAGAGGCCACTCGGTGTCACTATTCTTGCCCTGCTTCAATTCCTACAGGCACTCACTGTATTAGGAGTGGGTGTTCTCATCCTGATTGGCGGAAGCATTATCCTCCCCATACTGGGAACGATCGCAGGAGGGGTCGTGATTCTCATCGGTCTATTTTCTTTCTATATCGGACTGGGACTCTGGAACCTCCAGTCATGGGCCTGGACATGGGCAATGATAGTGAATATTCTCGGACTCATTATAGGGATCTTCAACTTTGATGTCTGGAGCATATTGATTTCCATAATCGTCGTGATATATCTGAACGAACCAAACACGAAGAGTGTCTTCAGATAGGAACAGAATGCAAAAGAATGAGTGAGACGCACCCCAGTCTGGTGCTCTCACTGAACTCTTTTTCTTACCACCAGTCTTGTGCCTGCTCCCGCGTGCCAGATTCTCTCGACTCTAGATCCCGATAGAGTACAGTCTGGAAGACGTAGTCAATCGGGTTGAAGAACAGGGCGGCTATCAGAGATGAGATAACGGGGCCCCATTCCCCCAACACTCCGTTTGCAGGGAAGAAAGATGCAATCAAAACGCCCAACACACCGATGAGGAGTCCCAATAAGAGACGGGCACCGATTATGTGCCAGACGTTGCCACCTGTCATTCGCCATGCTCGTTTCACGGAGTCCATTGCCCCAGTGTCCTCTGCAACACAGACTGCCAGCGCAGGAGATAGTCTGATATTCACATAAATGACGATGATGAGTGACCCAAGAAGAGCAATCAGAGCCAGCGCGACCATCTCGAGCGCCACCTGTTGCCCCGCAAGGAAGAGGAAAAGGACTCCGAGAGTCAGAATGAACCCGGGCAGGACGATTACCAGGGAAATCAGTCCTACGACGAGCTGCACACCAATCAGGGCACCTAGGCGAGACGTGGAATACGACAGACTATCACTCACCGAACTGGAGCCTGGCCTTCTGTAGTCTTCCAGAGACAGCCGTATTGCTGCACCTGCGGAGACAGCAAAGATGAGCATGCCAACCACCATCAGGACTAGGAGGATGACAGTGGTTTCCTCAGGAGCTGCAGCAAAGAAGAGCAGATTCAGTACAACGGTGAGTGGATCGGTTGCCACCAGATCAATCAACTCGAGTGCTTGGCCGGGGAAGAATATCCAGAGTACGGCGAAGCTCAGAAGGGTGTACATGACTCCTAGAAGACCAATCAAGAGAACGTACTCTAAGATTCTTCTTACGTAGAGTGATAGCGTCCTTGAAACAAGACCTGTCGCAGAGAGATTGTAGTCCTGTGGTTCGTTATCAATGGGTGTTGCAGCGGGGCTCGGTTCTAGTGCCAAGTAGATTCTCCTCTCTGTTGCCACATAGCTCTCCGTTTATATCATGTGCGAAGTAGGAGCTGACGAGCATTCAGGCGGGCTTCGGCCGGACGTCGGATATCTCCATGAACTTCATGCCGCCGGCCTTCTCCATCAACTGCTCAAAGGGCATGATGAAGACGCTGGGAGTCACTTCTGTTGAGTTCTTGGTGATCCGCTTTATCTCGGTTATCAGCGAATTGTAGTTAGCATCAGCAGGGCCATTCGGAGCAACGTAGACATTCAGAACGTCCATGCTATAGGGATCATCCATATTCTCCTTTGCAATCTCTACCTGTACCTCTTCAACCTCTCCAAGTTGAAGAAGATCGCTTCGTAGGGCTGTCAGATTGACAGTGGCACCCTTGACCTTCTTCTCACTGAGTCCCATGATGTCTATCTGAGCCTGGGCATCATTCTGCCTTCCGATGTCCCAGAAGAACGGACCATCCATTCCACACAGGGGACATTTGCCGTTCTCGTGCCGCGATGCAACATCACCAAGGAGAAAGCCTTCGAAAATGGTTCCCGTGCCGTCGAGATGGAACAGTGTGACATGGCCAGGTTCATTTTCATCAACGAACTCCCAAGAGCCATCATCATTGACCCTTACAAACTCGAAGGATAGCATCAGTGGACTAACATTATGGTATGGCCCGTCATAGCAGCACTGCACTCCGAAGGAAATCTTGCTCTCGGACGACGCATAACCACCAATGACCCGAACGTCCTTGGCACCCTTGTTCTTGAGAGTCTCGACCATATCATCGACAACTGGGCCGTAGATCTTCTCACCTGCGAGGAGGAGAACTACCTTTTCGGGTGCTTCGTAGTCAGCGTCCTTCATCTCTCGGAAGAAACGATTGCGGAGATAGGAGGGCATACCTGCAAATCCATTGACATGGAAACTCTTGGCGATCTCAACCAGTTTAGCGCTCGGAATTGCACCGCCTGCACTCGTGGCAACGTAGAATTTGGACATCTGCTTCAGACCTAGATTGACCGCGTGCCAGCCCAGGTGTGGGGCGTAGGGGAAGAGATTCATACTAACCAGTTCCCAGCCCTCGTCAATCCAGGGATCGACAGCCATCTGCCCCACCTTGACACAATTCTTGAATAGCATGTCGTTATCATGGCGGGTTAGAAAGACAGGCGCAGGAAGGCCTGAAGCCCTACCCGAGCTTAGCCAGAACTGGAGAGGGGCGTAGTTATACGTTAGGCGGTCTTTGATTCGCTCCATTGCGGCATCAGCCCCAATCCTTAGTTTCGTCTTGATGCCATTGTTACGTAGCAGCTTGTACTGCTCATCGTAGCCTGCGGCCTTGGAATAGGACATCATGTTCTTCACAATCTCAGCCGGGGGTCGATCTTCACCATCTACTTCAGAAGGATTAAGCACAAACTGCCTCAAGTTGTCTTTGTAGTCCACCTTCTTGACCAACGGAATCTGGTACTTTTCCCAGTCTTCGATGCAGGTAATATCGTAGGGGTCGACATCATGTTCCTTGAAGAGCCGCCTGTAATATGGGTGGTTTGGCCATACTTGATAGCGGATGAAAGCCTTGAACTTCTTATCTTGGAGTTTCTTTATCTCTCGATGATTTGTCTTTTTCAGTTCCTTGAACGTAAACGTGCTTCTGACCATTCGACAACCTCCGAACTGATTTTCGTCACTCTGAGAGTTCCCTCGAGATGTCAATAATAAACGTTTTGAGTGACGGTTTCATCAACATAGTCAAGGTCTACGAGGCCGTTGCAGTAGAAAGTCATAATAATGTCATAGACTTTCTCAACAGGTTGAGGTTCGCCTTTAGGAGTGCAGACGTGTTGAGTGAAACCGACGAGAAGCTACAGAAAGGCATTATCGAGTTGGATAAGGGTAACGAGAAAAAGGCTTTTGGCTATTTCAAGGAAGTCTTTGAGAGTAGACAGGATCGCCTAATCAGGAAGGTTCAGGAGAATCCGAAATCGCCGACATTGATGCTGGACTCTCTATACATGATCCACGCTCTCGTCTGGCTTAGGGTTGCTGAGGCCGGCATGAAGCCCAAAGACTCACTCGAACTCCTAGGAAAAGCTGTGGGAACAGTCGAGGCTGCCCGCACGTCTCTCGGGCCGCTGGTGACTGGTCTTGCTCAGTGGGCGAAGGAGAAGAATATCACCGTCGTCCAGAACAAGGCGTTGGGTCTGCTCGCAGCAACCAAAGACCTCGAAGAGATGGCGAAGAAGGCACTAGATGCCCAACGCAAGATGAAATAGACTCACTTCACTCACGCCCTGAAATCCTCAAAGCGATATCTTGCCCTCAGGACAAGTTTAGTAAGGCTGTCGACGAGTACGTAGAGTGCACAAGTCAACTACAAAAAGGGGGTTGGACATCATAATCACTGCGTTTGTCAGTATGTCTGTCACACCGGGTTCAGACGAGGATTTGGTAAAGGATTTCGTCAAGTACGACATAGTAGAAGAGGCATGGCTCACCACGGGAGAATTTGATGTCCTGCTCATTATGAAGGCCGAGAGTACGGAGGACATAAACGAGTTCGTCAACCACGAGATACGCGGTATAGAAGGCGTTGTAAGGGCTGTTGTGACATTTGGGATTCAGTCACTTAAGCACGACTAGCGTTCCTTCATTCTCTTGGACCATTCTTTCGCTGGAAACCTGTTCTCCATAGTATCAAGTTCACGAAGAACATTGCTCTCGAGATCAACATCATAATGGTTGGCAAGTTGAACAAACAGCGAGAAGACTTGAGCGAACTCACGCGGAAGGTCATTCCTGGCAGGTGCATCGTGGCCAAGACCGACGAGTTTGTATCCCTCCTCCACCGTAATATGCCGAGAAATCTCTCCCAGTTCTTCAATCAGATGGGCAAAGACTTGTGAGGCCGGAAATTTCTGCCACCCTCGCTCTTCATTGAAAAGGCGGATTCTTTCTTGTATTTCTTTGAGATGCAACTATCTCATCCTCTTTGTTATTGTCAGGACCTGAGCCCGAGCCTGAGCCAGCGCCTTCTCAGAGGGTTGATTGAGCAACCCCAAGCTTGTTGAGTCAGGGAGCGGCTCCCCGCCCAAAAACATTGCCTCACTCACAGTATCCATCATGTCGACCGGGGGAAGGACTGCACACGAGAGTCTGGTCTGGGGATTGACGCCCGGTATGTTTGTGACAATGGTCCAGATTCTCTCTCCATCCGTACAGCGACACACTGTTAGTTTGGAGGCATCTGGCACGGGTTTGGCGTGGGTCACCTCCACGGCCAGAATATCAACGGCATGTCCAGGATCATCATCATATTCCTTCAAACGTCTCTGGAAGCCCTTGGCAGTTCGTATACAGTACTGCATCTCAGCCATCGTGAGTCTTTCTTTTGTTGTGTTCGGCTTGAATGCTGCACTTGATATTGCCTCCTCGTATCGTGCGCCGATTTGGAGGACTGCCTGAACCATCTGCTCTGTCGCCTCCAATTCCACGAGACCTGGTGCAGGAAGGTATGAGTACTTCACCTCATAGAGGAGACTGCCGGCCTTGCTTAGTAACTCGGCAAGTGCCGAGTACTCAATGTGCATCTTCAGTTTTCGGTTTCCGATAATATCATTGAGCCGCGCAAGAGATTCCTCTAAGATCAACACTCGTGCGTCCTTTGCAGTATCCAAGAAGATCACCGTTCTTGGAGTCGCCCTAATAGGATAATAAGGCTAGCTCTCCGCAGCAATAGAACACACGAACTGATATATATCAAAATGCGATACTCCTAAGACAAGCCAGCGAGCGGAGAGAACTTCATTGATTCAGGCGGTATATGTCCTAGTCGCGGAGAGCGGATTATGCGTTCTCGATCGTAAGTATGGAAAAGCGACAATGGACCCGAATTTGATTAGCGGATTCCTGACAGCCCTCATTCAGTTCGGCCGCGAGCTGAGTTCAGGTAATAGGGTCCATGTGATAGACTTCGGTGCCTTCGATATCTGCCTATCACTGAGAGATGATGTCATTGTGGCCGGTTCAGTAGACAAGACAGATGACACCAATGCCGCCATGGCTATCCTGGCTGATGTCAATAATGCATTTGTCAGAGAGTACGGCGAAGACCTGAAAGACTGGGATGGCAATCTGGATCGCTTCGAGACCTTCCTCGCCAAGATTGACGAGATAACAAAAGAGGGGAAAGCGTCCGAGAAGAAAGTCTTGGTGCCAGTCCTCAAGGGACGAGTATCACCAATGCTGGTAAGACTCGGCCAGTTGGAACAGGCCACCTATGAAGTAGCCGAGATGTGCAGTGGTAAGTTAACAGCTCGTGCCATTGCCGACCAGATCGGAAAACATCTCAGAGATGTTCAAAAAGCTCTTCATGACTTGGAAGATATGCAGATGCTAGAGTGGAGAGAGATTGGCACAGCCTAGGTGCAATGTAGTCCACCACTGACAACTTCTATCGGACGACCGATAGGGGTAAGGTAGATTGGGCGATGATGACGGACCCCTGCGACGTCGAAACTGCTTGCTTTTGCTAGTTCGAGTCCCAGAACAGTTGCATGCAATGATAGGTTCTGGGAGGCATGGCCTGCCTCCAAACGCGAATAACTCAGTACTGACTCGAGCAAAGGCGAGTTCCTCATGGCTCTTTGATTGTTGACTGTCAGGATGGCTACTGGAGGAACACGATGGATGGCCACTCGATTCATCTTTGTCAGCCGCATTTCGGCAAGAAACGACCGAAAGTCGCCCACCTCCAAGCCAACTAGGCGATGGTTCACAGAATCGTACGGTAATAACGCATGAGCAACTAATGTGTGGATGACTAGGGGAAATTGGCCTCCAGCAGAAGGGACAGTCCGATGTTCGAATTCATGGCCCTGAGAACCGGTATCCACAGTGGTTATCTCGTAGGATGCCCAA
>SDNO01000120.1 GCA_004524435.1 Candidatus Thorarchaeota archaeon
CTTGAGAAGCTCCGCGACTACATAGAAATAACCATGAAGAAATATGACCGGGAGGAGTATGACGATCCAGAGGTTCCCGTCGAAGTTCATCGAATGACCTATACCCGAGAAGGTATGAGAAGGGGAGCAAAAGACAGACTGCGCGAGTTCCTGACCGAAGACGAATGGTCCGAGATATTCGAAACCAGAGAAGTAGATAGTCTTCGCATATCTCGCCGTGACCATTGAAATGGGATGCACTGACTCCCGGTTAGTGTCGATCTCTTCACACACCAAATAGGAAATGCATTTTGCCCTAGCTCATCCTCAGACATCGCTAGACTTAGATAGCACTTGATTCTAGAGATACATCAGGATGAACACTTTGAACGAAGCGACGGGAAAACCACGATACGAGTTATTCGAGCGATATTTCGTTGGTCTACTGGCACTTCTCATAGGAATCACTGTCATTGCTGTCAGTTTTATGGGTCCACTAGTATTGGGAGTCATCCAGCATCGGACCTCGCCATCGGGCGTCTATCAGATAATAGGACAGGACCTAGCGGACATGCTTCTTCTTGGTCCTCTTTGCATGATAGGTGGAATCCTGTTTCTGCTGGAAAAGCCTCAAGCCAAATACATCTTGGTCTTGACCCCAGTGGCGCTGATTTACAAGGGACTGACATATGGTCTTGGACAGGAGTATACAATGTATGCTGGGAATATAGAGAGCTTCTTCTGGTACTTCCTCGCCATGGTTATAGCTGGACTCATCATTGGAATGAAGAGCCTGACGCTGTTTGATAAGGACGATGCGCCCGACCTGAGCAGCAGGGGAACATATGCATTCGTGGTGGTTACCGCGGCCCTTCTCTTCATGTTCTTTATGATGTGGGCTGGAGACACCATGCAAGTGATTTCCACCGGCGATACACCTTCGGGTTCCTATTCGAACGCTCCAATGGTCTTCTGGGCCATCCGCTACTTGGACTTGGGACTCACTATACCATTGGGATTCGTATCACTATATCTGATACTCACAAGACCAAAGTCCGCGTATCCTGTGATTCTGCTCTTCTTCGGTTTCTTCATCACTCTAGGTACTGCCGTGAACGCAATGGGCTGGTATCAGTTCCTGAGCGGAGACCCAGAACTACAGCTGCCAGCACTAGGCATCTTCGGCTTCCTAGGTGCTCTCACGTGGGCTGGATTCATCTTCCTTGTGAAGGACAAGGTCCGTGCTTAGTCGCAGCATTGCCCTCGACAGAAATCACCTAAGCGAGGCGCCGTTCAAATCCTTCGTAGAACTTCATAGGAGCCATATCCTCCTTCTCGTCCATCAAATGTGAAGTGACCGAAGGACTGAACGAGAACCGACTGATTTCCATCGGCATCTTCGAAGGGTATCGGGATGATCCGGCCTGGGCGACCTGTGAGACGGTGTTCCACATCATCGGCGCCAGTTATGAGGAGTTCAGTTAAGGAGGGGAAAACCTCTTCGTCCCGATACTCATGCTTGACAACTTCTATTTCCTTGATAGGAATGTTGCGCCCTTCCTGAAAGATGAAACCCCCAGTGCTAACGCGTCCGTCATCGAGAATGATCGCAGCCGGATTGAGAGCTAGATTGTCACTGAACCAGATGACGAAGTAGAACCAATTCCCAACTCCAGTCCAGTCCCGTATCCCGTGAGTATGGTCTCTCTGGGCCATGGCATCGGATATCTGGAAGATATCGGGCCCAACCTCTAGCTCACCTGTCACTTTGCCGATCTGTTCCCAGTGCATATCTCCGCTTTTCTTCCCAATCTCGAGAGATTCCGGCGTCATATGTTTACTGTACTCATAGGTCTCGTTGATGGCAGTATAGCGCAGCTCCATCTTGCAATCCACCAAATCCGCAATAAGCGATGGATCCTGCCTGACTCGAGGTAGAATCTCTGGGTCTTCCACGAGAACTAGTGGGCCTTCGAAGACATACTCCCATCGACCATCGTTTAGGCAGCGATGCTCCATGCCACCCACTCTTAGCTCATCAGGATAGTGTTCTGCCTCATCATTCACGTTGAAGGCGCCCACCCGGCCATCAGGCAGGAAGACGAAGAGGAATGTCATGCCATCAGGTCTGTTGGGTTTGAAGCCTACCCTGCTCATCGCCCCAATCTCAGATGACTGATCGTAGAAGATGAAGTAGTAGCTCTCATTCCAGTTAGGGTCTGCTGAGGTCGGTTGATGTGTCAGTTGCTCCATGCCTATATCCCCTCTTGTTTCATAGCTAGATAGCCCTCGCTTCCATTCAGAGTAACGACCTGACCATTCTCCAATAGCTGACAGGCCTTTCGTACGTTCGTGATTGCGGGAATACCGTACTCACGTGACACGACTGCACCATGAGAGAGTATTCCACCGGTCTCTGTGATGAGTCCCCCTATCTTTGAGAAAACAGGTGTCCAGCCCGGGTCAGTTCTCGGCACCACAAGTATCTCCCCTGCGCGCACCTGAGATATATCCGAAACCGAATTCAATACACGTATCGTACCTGTAATGACTCCCTGACTTGCAGGAATACCGACCAGCTTATCACTGGAGGGGGGAAGCGGGTCATTGTACTCCCTCGAGCCCTGGAGGAACTTCGGAGGGGTCACATTCTCATACCGCTTGAAGTCCTTGTGGCGTTGAGCTGCAAGTTCTCTACTCTCGGCCTCCGATAGAGCAGTAGAACCATTTACTACGCGGCGGATCTCATTCCTATGGAGGAAGAAGATGTCAATGGGTTTCGCAAGATATCCCGCATCAGTGAGCCGCTGTCCCAGAATCAAGTAGATTCTTCTGTTTCGGGTTATCCACCTGTCCAGATTGAACCTCTGGTTCTCCCTGAACACGATGTAGGTACGTGCCAGATTGAGAATGGTCGAGAACAGCATCCATTTGATGCTCCCAAAGCCCTGCTTTCGAAGTTCCTTCTCAACTAGCCGTTCAGCTTGAGCTCGTCCGATCTGAACTCTACTGCTCATCTGGCGTACTTGACTTCCTTGGCCACTCAGAAGCGCTTTGAGGATGTCAAATACATATTCCGGTGCCTCGCGCCAGCGGGGGTAGTACGGTTCTCTAGTGAATCCGCGATCTCCGAAGTCCTCAATGAAATCATCGTAGGATTGAAGGAATTCTTGAGCTGAGCTAACGTCTGTGGTCTGGATCCGTTGATAGAGGGCCTCTGACTGTGTTTCTGAGATTATTTGGACTAGTCCCGGATGATTCCCAGCAAGACTGGCCAATTCGTTCAATCGCTTGTTGGTCTGGTTGGTCTTGTGGTTCAATTCAGATACAAGGATGGGAAACAATGTCGCAGCTGCCTTCTCGCCCAGGAAGCGTCTCAGCAGGTAGTTGGTGATCAGGTTCATGCCAATGTTGTGAACAGGAATACCGTATCTTACAAGTCTGAAGTGACCCATCATAATGCGATCGAGTTCGTCAGCATGCTCAAGCAGCTGATTTGCCGAGCCTTCTTCCTTCAGAAACGCAATCTCTCGGTCTAGTTCCTGGCAGTATGGAACGAAGACGTTCTCGGTCCAGTCAGCATATACAGATGAAGTCTTGGTCATACTACCGTTCCCGTCATAGAGCATCACTCGAATCTCGGCAAGAAGTCTGCTCTGCAGATTGAAAGGCAGCTGTCTCATGGTTTCTTTCCCGTAAGGCCCGGCACCTTCCGGAAAATAGTTGAGAAGATCGTCTGATCGAAGGAATGGAGGAATCTCATTCAGAACTTTCCTCTTGAGGACTTCCACATTGAAGTACGCGTGTGCTTTGTAGAGCTTTAGCAGCTCAGATGGCATATTCTGATAGCCCATGATGTCATTGAGTTCATCGTTAACGATGTAGGTCAGCTGGTCGCCGAGGAGATCAAAAAACAGAGGAGTAACGTCATCATTCCAGTAGTCGTCGCTGTAGCCCCGCGTCCATAGAATCTCATCATCACCACGTGCCCTTAGTCGCGATGTGGTCACAGGCCTTGACTGCAAAATATGGAGTCTCTTGGTTTCATCGATAGCCCACTCGACGTCTTGTGGAGTACCGAACAAAGATTCTATCGAAAAGCCAACCTCAGCTAGGTGAACAGCCTGTTCGTCGCTCAGCGAGGAGTTCTCCCCCCATTCTCGGGGAAGCTCAATCGTCTTCACACCTTCATACCCGTCTTCGTTCAGGTCCACCTTTGTGTCCTTCGTTCCAATCTCCTTGCAGACGACAGAATAGCCATCCGCCTCCTTCGCGATAATAAATCTGTCAGGTACTGCCTGCCCTGAAACGACGGAGTCTCCGAGTCCGAAGTTTGATTCGATCATCATCTGATTATTGTTCTCTGACAGAGGATTCGTTGTGAAAAGCACCCCCGCAGAAAAGGGCCGAACCATTCTCTGAACCACAACCGCCAAGGCCATTCCATCATGAGGAATGTCACTGTTGTTACGGTAGGCTATTGCCCGGCTTGTCCACATAGAGGCAAAGCATCTCTTCACAGTTTCACATATCCGATTCAAGCCTTCTATGTTGAGGAATGTGTCATACTGTCCCGCGAACGATGCGTCAGGCAAGTCCTCGGCAGTAGCTGACGACCTGATGGCAACAGGACCTCCTCCAAGTCGCTCATAGGAAGTACGAATTGCCTCCACCAGACTATCTGGGAGATCAATCTTGGCCACAATGTCTCTGATTGCCGTGGATGCCTTTTCAAGCATGAGGCTATCGTTGCTCGCCGTGTTCCCGATCCATTTCTTTATGGCATCAGAGATGTCTTCAGAGGCTGTGTGCTGAAGGTAAGCTTCAGTAGTCACGACGAAGCCCTCCGGAACATCAAAGCCATTGCGGTGGAGAACAGCAAGATTGCATGCCTTTCCTCCCACGAGCCTCCTATCAAGACACTCATCGTCAGAGATGCTGACAGTTGCTGGCGCCTTGGTTAGCTTGGTTAACTTGTTTACCTCCTGTTGGTGTTCAAGCTAGTCCGTGGTACGACGCAATCCCTCCTAAGAGGGTTTCGGCAAAAATAGGAGGGAATTTCGACAGAAAGCCAACTGTGGGACAGGATTACCGAACGAGGGAATGCATTCTCTTGAGGGTTACCACAGCCTCTTCAACGATTCCTTCCACGAGGTGAGATACAGATGGGATGTCCGAGATTCTGCCCGTGCACTCTCCAGCGAACATGAGCGCTGTTTCCTCCTTCTGGTCCAGCAAGTCCTCAAATCCCGACCGTTCCAGTTCGAGAATCTTCTCGTTGGACTCCACGGGTTCGCCTAGATAGAACCTTGGGGCATCTTCCAATGTCTGCTCGACAATCCTTTCTGAGCGCCTGTTTCGAAGGAATCTCATGGGTCCGAACAAACCGCGGCCGGCAAGTGTCTTCCGTTCCTCACTCTTGACTATCATCTCTTTCCACATGGGTTCAAAGTCGCTCTCCTTCGTAGCGATGAACCTTGTTCCCATCTGAACACCACAGGCACCATAGCAGAGCGCTGCAGCCAGGCTTGCTCCGTCACAGAACCCTCCGGCCGCCACCACAGGCGTTTCAACTGCTCTGACCACAGCAGGAACCAGCACGGAGGAATGAACAGGGTCCCATGAGATATGGGCGCCGCCTTCGTGTCCAGATGCGACAATGATGTCTGCGCCCGCTTTCTCGGCCTTCTTTGCATGATAGACTGAGGGAACTACATGAATCCATGTGAGACCGTGGCGTTTCACCTCTGCCCACGGAGTGGGATTCCCGGCAGAAGTTATGAGAACCCGTAGCCGTCGTTCAATATCTGAATCACTCTCTCGCGACTCTATGACCTGGTCTACGAACATCTTCGATGCCAACACGAACTCGGACGCCACGGGGACATTCACGCCGAATACAGCATCACTCCTTCTCGTTTCCCTTGCCACCCCTTCGATTGATTTCTGTAGCAGGGCTCTAGGCGGGTCTGACCCAAAGAGCCGTTCAGCATCAATAGGGGCAGCATCAGGAAGAAGGGTAGCAGCCATGCCGATACTGCTTATGACTCCGAGGCATCCGCTGTTGGCCACAGCAATCGCCAGTGACTCCGTCTTGTATGGGCCCATACCCCCCTGAATGATGGGATGCTCGATCTCAAGCAGGTCGCAAAGCTCTGTTCTGATGTTGGTCATGAGTCTCCGATGGAGCTACTCACATTTAAGACATTCACCCACGATGAGTTGAGAGTCTGTTTCTGGTGACTCCTGTTGCATCCGATTCAGTGCACTTGCCGTTCTGCATCTCAATACGACTGACCGATGACACCGGAAAGTGATAGCGGATATGAAGTCAGTTCCCCGCACCAAAGATTCCTCCCCATCATTGCCCACGCTCGAGCATTCAACTATCGTGCCCAAGGTTTCAGTGGATGTGTACCAGACAGCCGGTTCCTCCCTTTCTTGTTCTGCAAAGAAGGTAATCTCTGCGTTCGGGTCATCTACCCCCCTAATCTTGATGATGATGACCTCCTTTAGCTCACCTGGGAGGAGAATGAACTCTTGGTCCATGCACATCGTTACATTGATGGTTGACCCGCCAATGAACTTCAGAATCACAACTGCTGTCCAGTTCTCTGCGTTCTCTGAGAAACGGACCCTTATTGGATACGAGCCATTGACGACAACACGTTGCACGAGGGCACCACCAGGCCATGCGGCCTCCGTGATCTCCTCTGACGGATTGTCGTCAGATATCGTGATGTTGTAGTGGATGTGGCACTCAGGGATGTCCCCGCCTTCCCGATCCAGCACCTTCCAGTGGTAGAACTCCGCGAGGACCTCGTCAAGGGTCTTGTTCAGGACTTGCTCGAGGGCTTGGCGAGCATCCACGTTATCGGCAGCACCTGGCACATCATACCAAATAGCGTGATAGATTGCCGACACATTCTCAGAGCCGTATCTCTCTATCAGGAACTTGTAGAACTGGTAGGCAATCTGATAGCCGTTCCATCCGTACGTTCGCGACCAGTTGACGAAGATGCTAACATTCGTATCACGCCCGTGATCCCACCAGTTCGAGCACCCGGTTGCGCGACGAGCTGCATGAACCTCCTTCGTTGTTTTGTTATAGTTCCTCTTTGCGCTCTCGATGCCCCAATACTCGGCGAATCCCTCATTCCACCAGTTGTTTTGGTCCGATGGCCAAGCTGTGTGCGCCTGTGCATCCCCGTTGAATCTCTCTCTGAGTGCATACTGGAACATGTGAGCAACCTCATGCTCCACGATAGACTTGAGCTCGACCTTCGAAGCCTGTTGACC
>SDNO01000121.1 GCA_004524435.1 Candidatus Thorarchaeota archaeon
GATCTTCAACTCCTCGAAGTGGTCGGTCTTCCAACGCATCATTATTACGTTCTCTTCGATCGTATACTTGATCTCAACTTCATCCAGTAGCGAGCTAACGTGTTCAATAGCACCCATGGCAGATAACCTCTCTTCAGTGCCCGTTCTAGCCGTATATTAAGGTGTCTGTGGTCGTTCTCCGCTTTGCAGAAAAAGGTGGCAACGTCTGCATCCACATCCTCATACCTGCAGTCTGCAGCAACTCACGGGACCAGTGACTTCGCAGTACGTGTACTTATATACTTACATCATTACGTAATACGTAATACCGTTACACTACAAGGTGAACGAACATGACCACAATCGAAGAAGTAACCATCACCTGCCCATCCTGTGACCATACGTGGAAACAGATCATTCATCCATCAATCTGCAGCTGGTTGAATCCTGAGCTTATCACAGACCTGTACGAGAATGGTTTGGCTGTTCAATGTCCAGAATGCGAACTCCCAATACGTGTTGCGGGCAAGATACTGATCAACGGACCCAAAGGTATGTTCTTTCTCGACATAGGTCAGAGCGTCGAGAGAATACGAGCTATGCTGGTGAATCACGAAGTCGTCGACACGGAAGGCAACACCATAACAGACAGACCTAGTCGAAACCATGAGCCGGTTGACGAGTCCCTGTATGTCTAGCACATCTGAGGCGCAGAGCGGACTGTTCTGACTGGGCGGCGAAGCTTTTATATGATAGTATGTGCCACATAGTATATAGCACGATATATCGTGCCACACACTATAATGGTGTGACAGTCATGTCTGAGGGTAAAGAGGTCCCAAGCCCGGAAATTGAGTACGAACGATGGTCCCTCGAGATACGGAGGGGGGCCCTCTCCCTCGCTATTCTTGCAATCATTCGGAACGGTGAGTCCTATGGATATGACATTATGAGAAAGTTGAGTGAGGAGGGCTACGAAGCATTGCAGGTGGAACCAAGCACGACGTATCCACTCCTTCGTAGACTCGAGAAGCGAGGGATGCTCGAAGGTCGTAAGGTGAAGGATCCTGATTCTGGGCGAGAGCGAAGGCACTACTACCTCACTCGAGACGGTCTGATGGTATTGAAGAGGATGGTTGAATCATGGAAAACCTTGAACAGCCAGTTGGTAATGCTACTGGAGGAGGCGGGCCTGACATGAATAGTGAGGCAGAACAGGTCATCGAAACGTATCTGGCGCTTGTTGGGCAGAACTTGCCGGACTCTATCATGGACGAAGTGATCTCTGAGATACGGGACTACCTGATCGAGTCTGCAACGGATCTGGCGGACGGTGAGATGACTGTGGCCTCTGCAAAGAAAGCAGTGGCTCGATTCGGTGCTCCATCTGAAGTGGCCGAGGAGTACCGGGATTCAATGATTCTGGAGGAGGAGGCCCCCGCTATAGGGCGAGAAGCACTTCCAGCTGGGTCAGAAGGAATAGAGGCGCAGTATATTGATCAGGACATCGAGGAGGGAGATGTGAATCGACGGTTTGTGGCGATTGGGCTGGCCTTTGCTCAGTACGTCTTGGACATACTGATCTGGTCTGGGCTGGTCCTTATTCTGAGTGCAGGTTTCGTGCCGTCATTCTTCTTCGCAAACCTGCTTCCCGTGACCGGAGCTATCGTGGCTCTAATCGTCTACTTCGAAAGGTCAAAGAAGAACCTAGCCAGGTTCGTCGACACTGATAGCTCGACATGGCCATTCTATAGACGCATGTTCAGTCTACCACGACCTGTTCCTGCCCCGACCGAGTCATGGAATATGCAGTTCAGTCTATACGGCTCGTTCGCTGGGGCCATGATGTATCTAATTCTCTCAATCACTAACCTTCGTCTAAGCCCCATCGCTCTATTCATGGGATTCCTCTTGCTGGTTCGTGCTGTCCTTGTCGAGACAGGTCTTCTTGGCTACAGCAGCACTGGACAGGCACGATACTCCTTGATCTATGATCTCGTGTGTCTGAGTGTCATGAATTGGGCCCTGCTTACGTTCGTCTATAATGCATGGAGCGGAGCCTTCATCGCCTGGCTGCTCATCGGATTCGATGTTGCCTTTGGTGGTTACCTGCTGTTCGATATCTCCGTCAATACAGAGAGACTGTGGACAGACAGGACATATTCGCAGTCCGTCGTGCCAGAACCAGAAGAGCAAGTTCCCACGGCCGAGGAAGAGAAGACCGAAATAGCCCAGGAGCAACTCGAAGAACCGACTGAAGAAAAACCTTCTGAGGCAGATACATCACCCTACTTCGAAGCATTGGGTAAAGGGGTAGGCCTCATCTTTCTTTGGTCCTCAATCTTGGTTATCGTTTCCACGGCTATCGTCCAGTCTATGGGTATCTATGTCTTGCCAGTAGGTCTCTGGTTGACAGCCCCACTGGCTGCTGCTATTCTCTTTGCACGGATAGTCTATCTCCGCCTAGAGGAGCGGATCTTTGAGAGACAACCACACCCCGATTGGTCACCTCTTCAGAGTGCTCTCACCTTTCCCGAGGAATGCTCCCTTCAACCAAAGGGCTACTTCCTCCTTTCTGACGGTGTAGTCTCTGCAGGATTCGGTCTGGCCCTCGGTCTAGTGTCGTTCTTCGGGCCTTACGCCACCCACTCCAAGATTCTCTCATTTCTGATTGCTGTTCTCTGTCTTGCTCGACTCAAGTACGTGCGTGGTCGCCTAGCGGGAAGCGACCCAGCTCTGTTTGCCAAAGCGGAGTTTGGCCTGATTCTCCTCACACTCGGGATCTCGAATATCGCTTTCTCCCTGCCATTCACCACGATAGACCTGTTCTACGCATCCAGTCTGAACCCATTGCTGCTACTCTACTTCGGGGTCTCTTCCCCCTACCTTCTCTATCTCCTAGTAGCATATGGGCAAGACCTGTGGTGGGAAGTGCAAGAGATTCGCCCCCCGGCTCAAGATGCAGAGCCAAGTACAGAGCACAAAAGACACCGGAAACCAGCCAAGACTCTGAGGAACATTCAATGGTCCATAGTCATGAGACTCGCGGCATTTGTATTCGGCGCCGCAGGGCTGGTTTCCTCTTTGATGATCTGGTATACGTCGATTGTAGGATGGCCTCCTCTACCCCATTGGTACTATCTGTCAACTGGAAACCTTATTCTAGGGACTAGCCTGATCGCATTGATCTTCTCTTGCCTGGCTGCAGTAGTAGGTGGATGCTATATCACGGTGAGGAGAGCATACGTGCGGAGAAGACCTGACGCAGGACCCATAGGTAAGCGCAGCCGCATAGAGGCAGGTATTGACTTCATTCCAAGCATCTTGTTCGGTATGATGTGCACGACGCTTATCCTCACTGAGATGACCTCATGGGACAACTTGACCCTGGGCTACGGATTGACCCGTCCGGTGTTTCTGGTTTTTACCGCTATCGCGCTTTATGTTCGTCTTGCTGGAAACGCAGACAACATCATGTTTGGGGATGGTCAAAGATCTTCTCAACTCATCTTGAACTCCTCCCGGGCGCTTCTTCTCGTATTTGGCATTATCCTCGGCCAGACCACGGTCCAGTTTAGCGCGGGTGTATATCCCCTGAGTAGTCCCATGGTCTTGCTTTCGTACGGAGCTGTTCTTTTCCTTGCGTTTCAGGTGGCTGTCACCAAGCACAAATTCGCCGATGAGAAGTTGCAGGACGGTGAAGCGCCTACCGATGTTACCGAAACAGCCGAGCAGCTGGACCTAGACAAGGAAGAAGGCCCACTTGGACGCCTCTATCGAAATCGCGACACGACGGTAGTGGCGATGCTGATGCCATACGCCTTCTTCTACATATTCTATCTCACTCTCATTCCAATCGCACAGATGGATATCTTGTTTGCCATGGACACTAATTGGATTCTCACGTTCACCTTTCTGGTATTTGGACTCATGACCTTATCAGTCATATTTGGGGTGCTCTACTTCAAGTATCGAAAGGTCATGGTCATGTCTGGCGAGGATACAACACCTCTTGGTAAGCGAGGGCAAGCATCAGCTGGTGCTGATATCATCATCTCTCTTGCCTTTCTCGGACTCATGACGATCATGATATGGGCAAACCCGGTGCCCTATCCGCAGGAATTGGTGGTGCTCCTTCAGGTCCTGGTCCTCGGAGGGATGGGATGCTTGGCCATTGGAGTCTTGGGTAAGGTCATTGGGGATTCTCACAACATACTCCATGGAGACAACGTGAGGTCTCAAGTGGCGGCGTCGTTCGGTTCTCTGTTCGTCGTCATAGGACTTTTACTCCTTGCGATGGCCCTGATACCGCTCGATGAAGACTCATTGTCACCCACCGGGTTTGTGAGTCTGCTCCTGCTGCTCATCATTCCTGCATCGTTCCAGAGTATCACCAACTGGTTGAGACTCCATGAGAAGATCCCGTCGAATACGCGAGCTCTAGTAGCTTCAAGGAAGGAAATGAGAGCTCAGGGAAGCCAGAACTCCGGCATTCCGGTGAACTACTAGCCTTCCAATCGAAGGAGTCCAGTCGAAAAGCTGCCCCTTGGAGAGTCTTGCCCCCAGTTCGCGACCTCATGTTTATATCAAACCGTAATTTAGGAGTAAATGCCTGCTCCCCGCGATGACGGCGAACACGAGTGTGGCTGGTCGAATCCACATGCAAGAACTCACGACCCTTCCCGCAGTCCTCGAAGAGATCTCGTTCATAATGCTCTTAGTGGGTATCTTCTACACCTTCGGCATCTTTCTCCTGAGTAGGCTTCTTGAGACCGTCTATCGCTCAGCCTATGAACCAGAAGAGGTGAAAGGGGAGGAAGAAGGGGCGAAGAAGAAGCTGGAGCAGCCGAAGCCCCTCGTAATGAGTCTGGGAGATCAACTCACTGTCACCATAGGGACTGCGCTAGCGTCCTTTGGACTGTTTGGTGCTGTTATGTATCGTAGATGGTTTGGCTTGCATTGGCTGATAGTGACCGTCCTCCAGTTTGTTGTCACCGTGTCTGTTGTAATCATTGTTCGGAAAGGACTGGACAAGTACTCTCCGTCAGAGGAACCGGAACTCAATCCGAGAGACACTCTGGGCAAAAGAGTCGTGGTCATGACAACTGTGCGGGATGACTTCGGTGAAGTCAGCATAAGAACCAAGACCGGCGACGAGATTGTTGCTGCGCGGGCGTATAAGAAAGGCGATGTCTTCAAGGAAGGGGCCTCCCTGACTGTAGTATCGGCGGATGATGAGTTCGTCTATGTCAATCCGACTGAAGACGAAATGAAGGGAGCCGAGGACCAGAGCAAGGAAGCCAACAACGGGCTGAATCAATAGCAGCCTCTCGAGGCCTCGTGAGCCTTATCTACCACCCGTCCCTCGAGAGGCATTCTTAGGGGAGAAGGTTTCTACAGGCTGGCTAATCCCTTATTAACAAAAACTCCCTATCAAGGCTGCCCTGTTTGTAGTGCGTAGGTCCAGGAGGTTGTCAATGGGTTGAGAGACACGAAGACTATGATTCTGATAGCTCTGCTTGTCTGCTTGATGGTTGTGATGCTGAATCATGTTGAAGCGCGAGATGTTAAACGGTCAAACCAGTCGAATGCAGCTACCGAAACAAGTGGTGAGCTTCTTCCCGATCCGGAGCTAGTCAGTCCAGATGTGCATATTCGAGGCAATAAGGCCGAGTATTCATACTCGGTTGCAGAGGGGTCGGCTAGTCTGACATGGACTCACGAAACTACCAGTGAGCCGCGTTGGAATGACTGGGCCGGCTACGAAGCGGGTCCTGCATGCCTTGACTATGTATGCATAGAACAACAGTTTGAGTGGCCCTTCGATACCCCTCCTTTAGTCCTCCGAGGAGTCGTGGAGTGCCATACTGAGCTCAGCGGTGATTTCGCTTCCTATACGGGTGCAGGAACCGTCCACGAACTGACTGCCTGCATTGTGAACCCTGCAGGGCAGGTGACCTATATCCAGGGTTTTCCCTACGGACTCGATAACGGAGAGAACGACTTCATTGTGCCTCGCTACGTTTCCGATATCGCATGGAGTGATGCCTCGGAGGGTCCGGATCCGTTAGAACCTCCTGGGTCTTTCAGGATGCTAGTCGTGCTGTGCCCGGGCTTGTTCTTCAGGTATGGCAGTGGCCCGACATGGGACTCATCTGCGGGAGCAGTGACGGTGAACGTAACGAGAATGAGCTTGGAAGCAATGACTTCCCTTGAAAGAAGAATGGCAGAAGAAATCACTCCAGTCTTCAATGTCACAACGAATAGGTCTATGAACGCGTTTGAGGATGTTCGCGCTCTGACCACCAGTGCTGATGGGAGCATCTATCTTGTCACTGACATACTTGTCGGCAGCGAAACAGATCCTCACGGATATGGATTCATGAAATTTGGTCCTGGTGGGTCTCTGCAGTGGAGTCGCACACCCGGCGGGCTCAGTGTCGAGGTGAATGTGCAGGTCATGATAGAGGCCGTTGATGGGGTGGTAATCGCCGGTACAATCTACGGAGCCGAAGAGGACTACCTCTATCTTGGAAAGTGGGACTCTGACGGTGGGCTCCTATGGAATCATTCCTATCCGGTTGAGAGCCTCGGAGGCCTTTCGATAGCAGCTGCAGAGTCCTCAGAATTCTACGTTGCTTGGACTGAATATGAAACCGTTGGTCAAGCCATAACCACAAGCGCCAGAGTTGTCAGATTTACCGGACAAGGTGAGATAACTGCAGATAATCAGATACATCTCTGGAACTCATCAGACCCGGGAAGTCAGTCTTCGATCACAGGTATGGTAACTGGCATCGCTGTGTGGGGAGATTATCTCTACTTGAGCACAACAGGGGGAATGAAATGCCTTGACTCCAATTTGGAGGAAGAGTGGCATCTAGACGGAATAGTCTTCAACGTCGAGACATGGTCATCTGGCCTTTTCTGCCTGAACGGCAGCCTGCCTGGACCGCTGCAACTGACATCGATTGGCTTTAGTGGATTGGTACAGTGGACTGTATCTTTGGACATCGAGTATGCTCCAGGGTGGTACTCCACCCCCTCCATATACGGAATGGCCCTTGGTCCTCGGGATACAGTGCATATACTGTGTTTTCATCATACGGTCGAAACCGCATTGATACTCACGAGTTTCGACGCTAGCGGGACACGAATCAGTGATATTCCGCTTGTATCCTTGCCTCTAAGCCAAACCTACTCCCCGTACTCTGAACCCATAC
>SDNO01000122.1 GCA_004524435.1 Candidatus Thorarchaeota archaeon
CGTGTCATGACCCATCTACTCCACATAGCCCAACACTCCTGCCTCGATCAAGTTGCGCGCCACTGTACGCACAACCTCAAGACTATATGGTACTTCCTTCACAACCTCAATCAATGATCTTGAACCATCGCAGAGTTCCACTAGCTGGGTGAGTTCGTCGCCGTATACACCTAGCAGAAACTCGGGGGGATTACTGAGTTTCATCAGAATCGTATCTCCCTCAAGTGGTCGGGTCAATGATATCCAGTTGTACCTGATGAGCATTGAAAAGATAGCCATGATCTCATCTTCGGGGAGCTCAGATGCATCCATTATGTCAAGGATACTCCTCTTACCATTCACATAGCCGAGGATCATCTGCACTTTCTTATCTGTTTCTCCAACACTCCACGGAATCTTCTGGCGCCTATCCGGTATGGCTTCCGATTTCTTTACGATGCGTGGCACCAAGTTGAGGTCAAACCGCTGATAAGGGAATAGGCCGAGAATATCAAGGGCGAACTCCCGAAATGGGCGGATGTCACCATCCCATCGTTCCAATTGTTTTTCGTATCGCTGCTCGAACTCCGCTATGACTTGCTTCAGAGTATCTCGATAAGGGTTCTCTTCATCAACAGTATCCATTATGAGAAGACCCACAACGTGATCCCCCTCTTCGATAACTACCACGTATCCTTCCTTCATGAAGGTCTTAAGCTGACGATTCTCAAAAATGACAACCGCAAGGACAAAGCTCGCCACAAGGTCGGGATCGACACGCATCTCTCTATATGGTATGCCCAGTATGGGCTCACCACCCTCTTTTCGTACAAGAGAGATGTATCGGACCTTTTCTTCCTCGATGGCGGGTGAATTCATCTTGTCCAGCCTACTACACACCTGAATAATAAGCTAAGGGTGTTATACACCCTCCTTCTTTCACGCCGTCATGGGTCTTCAAATCTACCAGTCAGCGGGAAATCATCCTCTCTGAAGCCTATCAGAGGTGTTCAAGAAGACTAGACTGAGAAAAGTAATTGACTTCCCGCTCTTCGTCCAAGGTATATCCGACAAGCTTCTTCAGGTTGATAGCGGTCACAATTCTACCTGTTTCAACAACGAGTAGTGGCCCTTTCATACCAATAACCTCGCCAAGAACCTGCTGCCCTTGGAGCTTGACACGGCCTTCAGGCCAGATGCCGGGAACAGACTCAATCTTAGGAAGTCCGTAGTACGGATCGAGGGATTCCACTCCAAGATCCCGCTGCTCTGACCCCGATACTCCAATGATACCCGACAAGACGGCATTGTCATGTATTGCCTGCACCCTTCTCTCTGCCTCAGCAAGATCCATAGTGGTTGTCAATGCATCCACCTTGCGCCCAAATCTCACGGCCTTGGCGGCATTCTTATCCTGTGAGAGCCTGTGTTCAATCCTTCTTGCTATCTTTCCGTCTTGGATTTCTGCTAGGACGGCGCCGAAGTCTGCCCCCTGCTCCAGCCAACGAGTCAACAGACGGTTTCGGACAGAAACCCCAACTTTCAGAGTTCCGTCCCCGAAGACAACTGCATAGACCGAGTAATTGGTGTTCCGACAGTGATCCCTGCGTTCCGGTGATGCTCGACAGATACTGCCATCACAGAAGACGCACTCATCATAAAGATCCATTGCTGAACATGGGCCACAACGCTTTTGCCCCCTCTTGACGAAAGAACGTTCTGGGCATTTCTGGAGTCTACCCTTACCGTCCCTGTAACCTATGCATCGTCGAGGACCGACAAGCGTCCAAGTAATGGTCTCGCCACGTTCTAAGACCCGTGTAACTGGCCTCTCTGCTTCGTCAATCCACGCCTGAATCCCGTGCCTGTAGAGACCATCATCTCCGAGAAACCACTTGACATCCAAGACGTGCATCGGAACATCCTCAGAAAAGAGATCTGCGAGCGGCACCACGTTGCTGCCACTGCACACCACCCATGTTCAGATCATGTCCGCACTTCGGACACTTTCCATTCTCATCAAGGTTGTTGCTTCTCAAGTATACAGAGTATCGTTCAACCGCTTTGAACCCACACTCTGGACAATAGGTATTCTCACCGTCATGACCAGCAACATTTCCAGAGTATACGAACTCAAGCCCCGCCTTCTTCGCGATATCCATATGTCTCTCAAGGGTAGAGGCACTTGTCCGAGGGAGATCAGTCATTTGATAGGTGGGCCCAAATGCCGTCAGATGAAGTGGAGTCAGTCGTCCGAGATGCTCCACAATCCATTCGGCTAGCTCACGCGTGTTCTCCTCAAAATCCCCAAGCTCCGGGATAATGAGATTGGTCAGTTCTATGAATATGCCTTCCTCCTTGAATTTCTTCAACGCGGTGAAGATTGGCTTCACACTAGGTACGTCCATATATTCCTTGTAGAACTCCTTGTTGCCGCTCCCCTTGAAGTCTACTGTGACAGCATCAAGATAGGGCGCGATATACTCGATTGCCTTCGGAGTTTCGTATCCGTTGGTGACAAATGTGTTATACATTCCCTCAGCATGAGCTATCTCGGCCGTATCGTGTGCAAGCTCCATGAAGATGGTGGGTTCAGTATACGTGTAGCTGATTCCCTGACAGTCATAGTCCTTCGCAAGCCGCACAATCTCATCCGGACTCATCTTCCTTCCAACAGGTTCCTCTCGCTGAGAGGAATGGTAGTTGAGACAGAACTTGCAGTGGAAGTTGCAGCATGAAGTGCTAATGGAAAAGGTATGCGAACCCGGGGCGAAGTGAAACATTGGCTTCTTCTCGATTGGGTCAGGGGCCATGCCGTCTATGAGTCCGTAGACCTTGGTATACAACTCCCCGCCCTCTACAACTCGGACTCTACAATAACCGGTTTCTCCCTCAGCCAACACACAGTGTCTTGCGCAGAGATCACACCGTATAAGATCATCGAGTTTCGTATATAGCTCCGCTTGCTTCATTCTGGCTGAATTAGCTTCAGCATTCTTATGCGTGTTTTGGTACCGTTGCTCCTAGCGGGTAACCGAAAAACTTACACACGGTTAAAAGGAAAAACACGAAGTACTGGGACCGACTGCTTATGCCAAAGCCAGGGGAAATGGACAGACTGACCGGACTGCTCGATGCTATTTCACTCCGGAGTAGACCATTCCTTGTCGAGTGCTCAGAGGCCAAGATGCTAGCTATATCCAATATCGATTTAGCGCTGGAAAGGTATTGGAATTTGACAAGGCAGGCACTGGATAATGTCGATGTATCACTGCCGGAGGAACTAGGCAGTGACAGATATTTCGACATCGTGAGGCAGGCCTTGGAAACCGGAGTGTTGAGTGCCTCTTATGTCGACGCATTAGAGAAACTTCGTTCGGGTTTCTTGAATGTTGTACTCAGGCCTGCCGTGGGAGTCTACCTGAAGAAGCAGACTGAGCAGACCTCTGAATTGGAACGGTTGTACGAAAACGCTCTCCGACTGGATGGACTACTCGAGCTGGCCAATTTTCTCCGAAGAGTTTCCAAGAGATAGTCATCCATCGGATCAGTCTTCAGGAGGGAGGTTAGCAAGTACAAGTGTGTCATCATCGACGAACTTCGCTATTCCGAGACGCTCGAATTCTTCTGCCCATTTTCGCACCTGAGCTGGTGATATGCCCAGAGACCGTTGAATCTCACGCAGTGACATCTCGCGGTTCTCTTCAATCATGAGGAAGGCCTTTGTCTTCTCTGTATTCTCCATGAGATTAAGGTATCCCTCAAGCTTCTCCTGAGTATGCTCAAGTTTCGCCTTCATCGAGTCATAGTCGCGTGTTGTGCGTTGCATGGCTGCAGCAACGCGCTCCAACTCTCCAGTTACACGATCAAGTTCTCGAGCCTTATCACCCGACTCATAAGAACGGATCCGGGCTTTCAGATCGTCTATCTCCGCCAGACGCTGGCTGGTCTTCTCAATCCCTCCCTCCATCTCTGAAACCTTGGACCGGGCGTCCTCCAGTTCCAGTTCCTTCTTTGCGAGCTGCGAAAGTATTTCCTTCGTCTTCTGATCTGATTCTTCTGCTCGGCGATTTGCCTCTTCCACCTTTTCTTTCAGGAGATCACGTGATGCCTCAAGAGACTTAACCGTCTGCCGAAGTTCTGCTATTGCACTCGTATCTGCTGTCGGCTCAGAACGAAGTTTCGCAAGTCTCTCCTCCAGAGCCTCGTTCTTCTCCCGTTCCGATTCGAGACTCTCTTGAAGGGCCTCAATCTGGGATTCTCTGTTGTCGAGTTTCTGCTTGGTTAGTGTCAGGTCTCGGTCAAGCTCCTCAAGACTGCGCTCCATCGACTTCAGCTTCTCGCTTACTTCCTTAGGAACCTCGACCTTCGGCTTAATGCTGAGTGCCTTAGTCAGAAACTCGATTTCAGTCGAGGCCCGTTGCAGGAAATCATCAGTACTGGCTTTCAAATCTTGAAGCTCCTCAGACGTCTGTTTCAGATTCTCTTTCAAGCCATCGGTCAAATCGCGAGTTTTGTCAAGGACGGGTGTGGACATGCCAGACGTAAGAGTTTCTTCTATTTTAGAGAACTCTTCTTCAACAATTGATTTCACTTCTTTCTCAACGTAGGTGAGCTGTAGATTCGTCTTCGCACGTCTCTTGCTTCGGCTAATCACACTCTCCTTGAGATTGACGAGATTCCCCTTGAGGCCAACCAGAAATGAGAGGATGACAGGAATGAGTTCTCTTTCGATCTTGTCAATGGCAGAGTCAAGCGTGGCAAGGTCCCGTTCAACCATTTTGATGTTGTCCCTGAGCCGTTCGTTGCTCTTGTCAATCTCCATTCGTCGACGGACTTCCTCCCCTGACTCAACCTTGAAGATATCCCCAGATAAGCGGCCCGAATCGATGAGTTCTTGTTTCATCTCCTCGTCTACTCCTAACTCGCTTAGGAGACTGCTGACTACATCATTCTCATGAGAGCCGGTATCTTTGTCGTTATCATCAGTCATGATTGGGCCTCGCGAAGCTCACTATACATCGACAAAGGCCTTTTGGGTGTTGATAACACATAAATCTATTCGCAATTGGGTCAAAATAGCAAATTCACACTTGGTGACATACTTTGAGACTTCGAATAGAGATGCAGGCCAGCATCCAGAACATGGGAACGTCCAAAATGAAGGATGGAAAGATGTTCTGGCATCTCTATACGGACATGGCGAATCAATTTGTGGACATGATTGACGTGTTTCCCCCTGCACGCTTTGTGGAGAAGGCAGAGCGCAACATGATTGCTGTGGTAAAGATACCAGAATTGAGTCCAGGAGAGAGCTTCACTCCAACCGTGATTCTGAGGATCGATACGACCGCCCGGGACTGGTTGATGGAGCCACAGGACATTCCAGACCAGATTAAGTCCCGCCTTCGGGGTACATTCGGCAAAATGAAAAAATTCTGGGAAGTTGAAGACCCAGTGATCCAAGAGCTATCTCAGAGTATCGCTGAGAGAGTCTCCTCTGACGAAGCATATGTAAGGCTGGCACATGATGTCGTCCGTGACCGGCTGAAGCTCAAGACCCACCTCGACGAGCGGCGCGGTGCATCAAGGGCCATTAGAGAGAAGGAAGGAGACTGTGATGAACATGCGGACCTTCTCATTGCTCTGGCTAGGGCAGTGAAGATTCCCGCAAGGCGTGTCCTTGGACACTACTACAAAGGAGTCCCCGAGCCAGAACCACACGCCTGGTGTGAAGTCTTTGTTGAAAGACTGGGCTGGATTCCTGTCGACCCGGCTCTCAATCGATTTGGCGTACTCAACGAGAACTACTTCTCACGCATCCGAGAGGGTTTGGTCTCGCAGCGACCACCGATTCAACTGAAAGTCAACCGGGATACATCCACAGCTCCAACGATAGAGGAACACATCAGAATGGAAAGCGTGCCCAACGGATCATAGCTAGAAACCGTCTATCTTTCCCGTCTTCTCCAGTGTCACAAACAACTCTGAACCAAAATGCCAACTCGAGTGAGAATCGAAGATGCAGCAACTCACCCTTGGCAGGATTGGAGCGTCCAACGCACTACGAAGCGTAGAAGCAAGATGGTAAGTCATCATCTCTCCGTAGGCTGAAACTTGAGGAAGTGAGTCAAAGAAGCGCTTCTTTGTAGATTCTAGAGGCCCCGGCTTGTAATCACAGACCTGTATCATGGCTTCCGAATAGCGAACCAGATCGATGTGACCCGACAACTGGTAATGATCAGACCAGACAGGCACTTCGATGGCGAGTGTCATTGGATCCTTGGATAAGAACTCCTTCAGGATCCCGTGGTCTGCACAGTAGGAGAGATCATCAATCGCGCGGTGGAAATCTCGGATCATGGTCACGAGATCGTTGTCAACAGACTTTCGTATGTTTCCGCTCTTCATGAGCCTTCGCCGAAATCCAACATGTGATGCGGGACTCATCTTCACCAATTTCAACGAGGACGCTCTTGTGTAGAAGGGGTCCGCGAATGGAATCTCGGGAATAGTCCCTCTTGTTGCAGACTCCAGATGAGCCCAGAGAGCAGCTAGGTCACCCTGTGTATTTCCGAGTGCCTGATGATTCGAACGATTCCATTGGAATCCATATGCTACTTTTCCCTGCCGATATTCTCTTCCAACAATATCGGAATCGTCTGAAGTCATGGTTCCATCGCCGCTTCAGGAGAGTCAATCTTTTTAATGCACCGACGGGCATCTTTCTACTGGTGCTCAGTCGATGACATACGGTTTTGTGGTCTACTACAGATTTAAACTGCTGACCCCCGAAGAGGCAAAGAAGGCTAGAGAGTTCTGGGCCAAATTCAGAAGTGAGTCTTGGCCAAAGGATCTAGAAATTGTCGGCGATTACAAGCATGCCTGGGGAACAGAATGGAATGGCTGGCTATTGGTCGAGGCTGAGAATCCTGCAACGTTCTTTGAGTTCTGGCCTCTCTTCAGAGATAAGACAAGATGGTACATCGATAACACGCGCACCGTCATTGGCCTGAAGAACAAGCCAGATGAATGGATGCACTAGCGAATGCAACGAGTCCAAAGCCATCTGTGAAAGCGTGGAAACCGGAGGGGCCTAGTAGGCCCACGTCCGGAAACGCTTAGTTCTACTTGAGTGCGGCATCTTCCATGAGCTCTACAATCCAGCTTAGATCCTTCTCGAGAATACCATCTCCGCTCTTGTACACGACAAACGAA
>SDNO01000194.1 GCA_004524435.1 Candidatus Thorarchaeota archaeon
CACCAACAACGTCACCCTCGTTGCCCACTGGGCTGATGAGTCCATGGCCAGCGACTCAGTGCTCGTGCAATCCGTGAATCTCACTCCGATGTTCTGGCCAGGACCTGGTGACTATCTGGAGTTCAACAACACAATGACCTCAGGCGATCCCGAGCAAGACGGCTATCAGTATTTCGAGGTGAGTTTCGACAGTTGGGTGACTGAGTTTGAGGTCAGGATGGACATGTACGCATATGTAGAGATTGGCGGGATCGTTCACATGGCGGAGGACACCTGGATTGTCATCAACGTGCTGAACATGTACGTCTCTGATGGCTTCTCTGGATGGCTCACCTATCCCTTCATGTTCGTACCCGGCTTCTCAACACCTGAGGTTCTGCCCTACTCGACGAGTCTGACGTCCAGCGCAGCTCCTGTGGCGAGCATCGGGGACAAGGCGCCTAACGGTATCTGGAGCTCCGTTGCGACTGTGACAGGCTACGGCGAGTGGAACGGGTATGCGGTGATGTTCGTCAGCCTCCATCCTGAGGGGAGTGCCGTGGTGCTCCAAAGCACGGGTATGCTGGTTGAGTGGTGGATGAGTGGTGACGACATACATGGTTATATCGTGGACACCAACATGCTACCCCCCTCGGACAGGGCGCCGGTGGTCTCAGCTCCACCTGACCAGCACATACTTGATACGGACACCGGGGAGTCCATCACCTGGGTCGCCTCCGGGAACCTGCCCACGACCTACACGTTGTATCGGGACGGTGAAGTTGTGTCCTCCGGCAACACGTGGGACATCAGTGTACCAATCACGTACGTCTATGATGGTGATACGCCCGGGTCACACAACTACACCATCCAGTTGTTCGACGACAACGGCATGTGGGCCAGCGATACGGTCATTGTTGACGTAGAGTCAACCACCACTACGACGACAACCACCACGACAACCACAACAACGACCACCACCACGACTCCGCCACCATTTGATCCGATGATCATCATGGCCCTCGTCGGAGTTGGAACCGTTGTGGTGATCATCGTGCTCGTCATTGTTGTCAGGAGGAGATAGTGCAAGCAAACTGTCCTTGTCCTCCGCAGCGAGGCCCTATCCAACCTGCGGGCGCATCTCTCAGGCTCGCAGGAGTCCCTTTCTTTATCACTGCTAGCAGGGGAATCAACATCGCCATTGGAAACCACCTGTAGGGCTTCTGTAATGACGTTGAGAAGTCTGCATCAGTATCTATAGTCTTGATTTTCGATAACTCAGAGTCCCTCACCTTTGAATTGCAGTGTCAGTTTGCCGACTGGACCGTGGTTTCGGAATCCTTATCACAAATCCGTTGGTGGTCATTCCGATTAGGAAGTATTAATCCTGATCTCATTGAATGTGGTTGAAAGATGACAAAAGTCGCCTATCTGAGCAGTTATGCACCACGAGAGTGTGGAATCGCTACCTTCACTGAGAATCTTACATCAAACATCAATTCTCTCCACATCCTCGGGCCCGCGGTCATCATCGCAGTAAATGAAGCGGAATCGTACTATAGCTATGGGAGCGAAGTTGCATACCAGATAGACGAGGAAGACAAGAAGTCATACATTGAAACAGCTCACCAGATTAACGACTCTGACCTTGATCTCGTAAACGTGCAACACGAATTTGGGCTCTTTGGCGGCGTATGGGGGAACTATCTGCTCACATTCCTGGATAACCTAGAGAAGCCTATTGTTACAACTATGCACACTACACTATCACCTGATTCGAGGAGACTGAAGTCACTTGGAGAGGTGGCAACGCACAATAAGATGGTGAAAGAGATAGGGAAGAAGAGCTCCGCTATCGTTGTCATGACGCAGATGGCGGCAGACATATTGCAGAATGGGTATGGTGTGGACGCTAATAAAATCAGGATTATACCTCATGGATGCCCCTCCATGCCCTTTGTACCCAGTGACCATGAGAAGAAAGAATTGGGATTGGAGGATAGACTCGTCCTATCCACCTTTGGCCTCCTGAGTCGGGATAAGGGAATTCAAAACGCTATCAAAGCATTACCAGATCTCACCAGAGATTGGCCCGAGATACTGTATCTCGTCATCGGAGAAACGCATCCGCAGGTCAGACTCCGTGAGGGAGAACGGTACAGAAAGCGCCTTATGAAGCTGGTGAAGCATCTTGGGCTGAGAAAAAACGTCAAATTTCACAACCGTTTCTTGAGTGAAGACAAGCTGATAAAGTACCTGCTTGCCACCGATGTATATATTTGTCCTTATACCAAGAAGGACCAGCTCTCAAGTGGGACTGTCACTTATGCATTGGGCGCAGGGAGAGCCATTGTTTCTACCCCTTTCAACTACGCACAGGAGGTTCTGGGTGAAGGTCGGGCAGTGCTGTGCAAGTTCAGAAGTCCTGGTTCTATCACTAAGGCCGTCAGGAGTCTCCTTGAAGATCCCGAAAAGAAGGCGCGCATAGAGAAGTTGGCATACGACTACAGTCGTTCCATGACATGGCCAAGTGTTGCTTCCAGTTATGTGTCTCTATTTGAACAGGTAGTCCAGTGAATAGGAGGCGGTTCCGATTAAATTACCATCCATCAATCTCAGTTGGCTACAAGCTCTCACTGATGACACGGGCATCTTTCAACATGCCAAGTTCTCTGTTGCCAATCGAAAAGAGGGCTATACAACGGATGACAATGCCCGCGCTCTCATAGCTGCTCTGAAATACCACGCTCTGGAAGGGGACAATTCGGTTCTTAGGCTTGCGGATATCTATCTCAGTTTTCTTCTCTACATGCAACAGGATGATGGGAATGTTCACAACTTCTTGGGGTATGACCGAAGTTTTCTTGACGGAGTTGGCTCACACGATTCGCTTGGCCGTGTTCTCTGGGCAACTGGATATACTCAAGTTGCACGGACCTCTCAGGACTTCAAAGCGGCCGCAAAAGAGGTATTTGACAAAGCCCTTGTATGGGCAATGAGGTCCTCCTCCTCCCGTACCCAGGCCTATGCCATCTTAGGACTGCATCATTATGCAGAGGCCTTTCCTGATGACAGGAACCCGCCATTGAACATTGTCACCTTGGCTGATCGGCTCTGTGAGAGTTATAGGCGAGAGTCTGACAAGTCTTGGCGCTGGTTTGAGCCGTGCTGCACCTATGCCAATGCACGCCTCCCGCAAGCACTCTTCAGAGCATATCAGACGACAGGAAAAGAGGAATATCTCACCATCGCCAAGAACGCACTGGATTTTCTTGCACAGATGGACATTGTAGAGGGCGTCTTCCAACCTGTTGGAAATCGAGTATGGTATGCGAGAGGCGAGGAGCGGGAGCTGTATGACCAGCAACCAATCGAGGCCTCATGCATGGTACAGGCGGCAATCACAGCTCTCCATGTGACTCAGCAGAACAAGTATCTTCAGATGGCCCTGACATCCTTTGATTGGTTCATGGGAAGGAATTCAAAGGGTGTAGTGGTCTATAATCCCGCCACTGGTGGATGCTATGATGGAATCACATCTGAAGGTCTCAACAGAAACCAGGGAGCTGAGGCGGGTCTCGCCTTTCTACTGGCCCGTCTTGAGATGGAGAACCTGAGCACGAGTGCACCGTAATCTCCTATCCGGATGGCACTAGCGAATCATGGTAGCAGCTCGCCTAGGTCATACTCAGCACCACATACCACTGTGTCGGCGCCACCATAATAGAGAAGGAGTGTGTCATCCAACAGGACACTCCCACAACTGAACACGACGTTGGGGACCTTCCCAAATCTCTCATAGGGTTCTTTGGGTTCCAGTATTGGATCCTTGGATCGGTACAGAATATTCTCAGGATCATTCTTGTCAACCAAAAGTACACCAAGTCGATAGACATAGTTGTAGTCTACACCATGATAGATGAAGAGCCACCCCTCATTGATTTCAATGGGTGGCCCTGCAGACCCCACTTTCAGGCTGTCCCAGCTATCAGGTCGTGGGTGTAACACCGCTCTCATATCGCACCATTGCTCCAAGTCTTTGGAGTATGCAATACATAGATTCGGTTCGATACGATGATACATCACATATCTTCCGTCAATCTTCCTAGGGACAATCACGGCATTCTTGTTCTGGATGCCCTGAAAGGGCAGCATTCGTTCCCCCCAGTCCCAATCGTGTGAGAGAAAGTCCTTGAGAGAAATACGGGTCAGGGATACTTGAAACGCATTTGTTGGAGTATTTCGGTAGGCTGTGTAGGTCATCAGACACACTCCGTCCATCAGTGTGAGTCTCGGATCCTCACACCCCAGGTTTTCGTGGACATTGGCTGGCGAGAAGGCCGGTTCAGAATACCTCTCATCGATGGTATATCCATCTGAGGAACTTGCATATCCAAGGCGTGAGATACGGTCATCACCCATCGCGCGATAGAGCAGGTGGACTCTCTCTCCAGCATAAAGGGCCGCAGAATTGAACACCTCTCGCGTTTCCCAATAGTGACCTTGAATTGGTTTGAGAATTGGATTGTCCTTGAAGCGTTTCATGTGTCCATTTCCAAGTATTGTCGTGGTTTCCTAGGTTGTGATCGTGTGAATACCGAGGAGCTCATCCAGAATTGTCCGGAGGCTGACGAGGCCTACTACGCATCCTTGCTCGTCAATTACTGGCAGATGTCGTATGTGGTATGTGTCCATGATTCTCCTGGCCTGTGAGAACGTGGCATCTAATGAGATTGTTTTAAGATTTCTTGTCATGACCTTCTTGAGAGGCGTATCTAGAGAAACACCGGTGGCCACAATGCGGATGGCGTCACGTTCTGTGAATATTCCCTTGCCCTTGCAGTCACCATCAGTGATTATGACAGAACCTATGTGTCTGTTGTACAGGGTTTCTATTGCCTCTTTGACGGGTATGCTTCCTGATACGGTCACCACATCTTCAATCATTAGTCCTTGAATTCTCAAGAAGTATCTCCTGTGGTAGAGTTACTGTGCCCCGAACCATATAAGTGAATGGAGTTAATCGCCTACATCTATGATGGTGATACTCCTGGGTTGCACAACTACACCATCCAGTTGTTCGACGACAACGGCGTTTGGGCCAGCGATACGGTCATTGTTGACGTAGAGTCAACCACCACTACGACCACAACAACGGCTACTACAACAGCTCCACCCCCGTTTGATCCGATGATCATCATGGCCCTTGTCGGAGTTGGAGCCGTTGTGGTGATCATCGTGCTTGTCATCTTCCTCAGAAGACGATAACGGAGCTCGACCAGAGTCGTCCTCTGCACTGGTGTCGTGGAGAACCTGCGGGCATCCTAGCCGTGTCCGCAGGAGCTCCCTTCTTTACCGCTGCTCGCCGAGACGAACATCTCTACTGACCTGCTCGGAAGCATCTCTTAGAATCGTGACCGATATCGAGGTGCTGCTTTCACGGTCTATCGTCTTCGCCAGAGTAGGACTACCACTATCAGCACGACAGGTATGCCTATCCCAAGGGCTATCCACTCAAGTGGAATGGTCTGAGCAGGTTCTCCTGTAGTAGTTGATGTGGTTGTTGTGCTTGTTGTTGATGATGTTGTTGTGGTGGTAGTGGTTGAAGATGCCTTGGTCACAGTGATGGAGAGCTGAGCAGATAGGGAGTTTCCATAGATGTCCCATACCACTACCTCAACCCCATAGACCCCGGTCTCGATGGTTGTGAGGGAGTGAAGACCGCCGCTGCTGTCCATGATGAAGTGCGTCGTGTCGTTTATCCACCAGTTTCCAATGCCGGACAGGTCCCATGCCATGAGCTGGTAACTCATCACCTCTCCCTGCTCGATGTGCTGGTCCTCAGGTGTCGTCAGCCAGACAGGGCCCGTTGTGTCCTCTACCTCTACTATGATGCTTGACTGTAGACTGTTGCCCTGCGTGTCATTCACAAGAACTGTGACGGAGTAGATGCCCACCTCCAGAGGCGTTGAGTTCGTCAGCAGGCCGCTGCTGTCGATGTTGAAATAGCCCGCGGGGAATGCCGACCACGTGTCTAATCCAGAGGGATCTGTTGCATTCAAATCGTATCTGAAGGGCGAACCATACTCCGCTTTCTGGTTCTCTAGCTCCTCTGTCCAAGTCGGTGCCTCTATGTCAACATCATCGATGACCACGCGGCACATAGCGTGGACAGCATTATCAAAGGGGTCGGCGACTGTGATATTCAGACCGTACGTCCCTGGAGTGAGCACTCCTGACCCGGTCACAACGCATCTGCTTGATGAATGGAGTTGGGTGCTGGTAAGAATGAACTGCTCTGTGTCGTTGCAGGTCCAAGAGGCGATTCCGGAGAGATCCGATGCTGCACACTCAAACTCGACCGTTCCAGGGGCAGGAAAGACATACTCCTCAGCTAGAGAGACTACCCATGAGGGATCCGTTGTGTCTATGACCTCTATTGTGAATACATCGCTCAGCGAGTTACCATGAGTATCTGTGACTGTCACCTGTGTCACATATGCTCCTACTGGGACAGCCATTGCATTCGCGATGATCCCTTCATCATCGATGGTGAAGGCCGGGGTGGCATTGATGCTCCACTCTCCAATGCCGGCTACATCACTGGCGTTCAGGTCATAGTAGAAGGGTTCACCCGTTTCCACGAACTGGTCACTCGGGCTCTCCAGCCAGATCGGGGCAATCGTGTCGGCGACACTGAGTACGAACTCCTGTGAGAGCACGTTTCCCAATGTATCGTTCACCCAGACCTCAAGGGCATAATCACCCACATCGAGGACAGAACCATTTCTCAGAACCCCCTCTGTGTCAACTTGGAATCTGGCGGTATCATTCACCGACCACGTATCAATACCTCGTGTGCAGGTCACATTGAAGTCTCGGAATACATGCTCACCGTACTCAGACTCCATATCAACTGCTGAATGATTCCATGTCATCCATGGCTCTCTCACTGCTGCAAGAGTATTGTTTCCGCCTGAGCTGATCCTTCCCCCGATGACAAACTCATCGGTAGTTGTCCAGACAAGTGAGGCCTCGGAGTTCAAGGCCATGAGGCAGCTCCCGTCAGACTCATACTGCTCGTTGAGGAAGATGACCTGACCGCCAGACAAGACTGCAAAGCCCCCCTCACTGAGAGGAAGGATATCGTAGGCCCCACCCGAGATGGACAGTGTCTTGTCCCAGAGGTACTGACCATTGACATCAACTCCACAGAGC
>SDNO01000010.1 GCA_004524435.1 Candidatus Thorarchaeota archaeon
AACTGAACCCTATTGGCATCTCGGAGTCGCGGGGATATGGCATTCAGTAGATCCCAGTGAGGCTCATCGCGGGTGTGGTCTTCCACAAGCACACAGACACTTCTTCCCTTCACTAGGTCCTCGAGATGAGGTCCATGAGGATTATTCAGCACCCTCTCAAACTCACCCATGGTATCGGACAGGGTTTCTGTTTCTCCGGGTGATATCTTTCCGGTGAGGTTCTTGTCCGGGATGTTCAGTTCGACTTTCCCATCACCATAGCTCAGTTTGACTTTCATCATCCATTCCTCAGAGTCAGCGATACCATCATGGTGGACTGCAATCCACCATATAAACCGATGACAACAACCAAAATGAATATTCGTGAATGGTCGTATGGAGTGGTATGAATTCCACGAGAGAAGAAGATAGTGGTGGCTTGGAAGGTGTCGGAAAATGGGTCGCCATAGCCTCTGAATTACCCTGTTCTGTTATTTCACTTCTCTTTGTGGGGCAGATTGTTGGGGCATCTCTATGGGGGGCTGAGGGTGAGACATGGGGAGTTCTGATAGGTGCCTTTGCAGGGTTCTTTCTTGGTGTGTGGGGTGTCTATGTGACTGTGCAATACTACGAGAAACAAGAACACTCCTCCCTCAAGAGACGTCCGTACACGCCCTCAAGGGAGGAGATACTGGAAGAGCCCGATTTCCTCCAAGAGGAAGAATCAGCTGAGGAATAGGACTACTCCAAAAACTCTTCGTCGTCTTGGTCCAATACCTCAATAATGACCTTTGTTGCAGTGCGGCCGACAACTGCAACAATGATTTGCACCAGCAAGGATACGAAGAACGCCCCAAGAGCAAGTCCGAAAATCAAGAGTGAAATCGAACCACCTGCCCACGGGCCGAGAATGTATTTGTGGACAAGATACCATACGTATAGACCTGTTGCGGCCATGAGGGTCACCAGTATCGCATAGATATACACCACAGTCCTCACACGGGGTGTTTCCATGGGGACCTCTTGGATGCCCGGCCCAATGACCAGATCACTGATCTTCCTGGAGAATCTGACAAATACACCCAGTGCAGCTAGAAAGACGAGTAGAGTTACAATACTGCCGACAAGCAGAAGCAGGACTTGGACGTCTGCGCTTAGAGTAGGTATCAGCTCATCAATGTAGTATGCCACCATAGCCCCAAGCATGACAATCACTGCAACTATCTCGACAACGAATGTGACAGTCGCTGAGCCCCGGAACAGGGCTCCCACATCAAAGGTATCCAGACCTCTTCTCTTCTTTGGCTCACTCCCAGATTCCATGATTATCAACTAACCAAGCATTTGCTCTACTCTCTTTTGAACTCTTCTGAATCCCCCGTGCCACAGTCCAAGATTGATCTCTGTCTAGTTCAGAAACAGCAGTCTACGCTTCGTCAAGCTTATAACCTAACGCCAGTTTCGACCAATCAGTTCCCCCCTTTTACCATGATGGGTGTTAGTAGATGATGGCTTTTCGAGATGCGAAGGAGTACGGTTACGTCAATGCAAGAATCCGGGGGATGAAATCTCGATTCTTGACGGTCCGTGACTACGAAGAGCTCATACAGGCAAAGAACTATGGGCACTTCCTGAAGAAACTCTCCACCACATACTATGCTTCTGTGATAGGCAAGGACTTCCGGCGTGAACCGCCAATGCCTGCCGATCTAGCCGTGATGTTGTCTAAGGACTTTGCTGATGTCCTTCACACGTTGTCAAAGAGTCTGACAGGACGAGTCCGTGAATTCACGCAGAGTTACTTGGACATGTATCTGGCGGAGAGTCTGAAGTCTATCATCCGCGGCGTTCATGCCGAACTAGACGCGAATGAGATTCTTCGATATATGGTTCCGACGTCCGATGAACAGGCTGAGGTCTTCTCCGAGCTTCTTGAGTCGGCAACAACAGTAGTTGACCTCATCGAATCTCTACCATATGAGGGTGCGAAACGTGCACTCTCGGCGAGTCTTCCAGCATATGAGGAGTTTGGTTCAACAGCCCCGTTGGAAGTCGCTCTGGAAGAGTGGTTTCTTGGGAGGATCCGGGATGCCCTCGAAGACTTTGGTGAAGACGATCAGGAGAGAGTATACAGGGTTCTGGAAACCCGGGTTGTGTTGAAAAACGCTCTCGACGTGCTTCGAGCACTCTCTCTCGCCATAGAGGACAGAATCATTGCGCTATCAATGGTGCAATTCACGTCCTCCTCTGACAAGATTACTGAATCTCTTGTTCTAGCGAAGTCGTGGAACGAGGTCTTTGATGTTCTAGAGTCCACCAAATATCGGGATATCGGTGAAAGGCTCAGGCGCATCTATGACAGAAAGAGAGATCTTGTTGAGGTAGAAATCGCGTTAGAGGACTATCTGGCTCAGACTATCAAGAACCTTTTTACGCTGGACCCATTTAATCTCGGGATAGTATATGGATTCTTTAGTCTGAAATACCTAGAAATCAAGAACATCCAGTCTATTGCTGTGGGAATTGAAAGAGGCGAATCAGCCAACGTGATTAGAAACATGATTACAATTTGGTGACGGAGGATCTACGACAATGAAGATAGACAGACGAACAAGCAGTTTCATACTATTTGTGCTAGGCGCACTAGTATTTGCGTTATTCATGATTGTAATATCAAATCCACCATCAACTCTGACAGCGCTCGGCAGAGTGTCGAATGGTGGGACAAACACCCTTCAGGATGACAGTAATGGACTAGCGATACTTGGTATCGCACTCTCGGCCGCTATTACCCTCGGAGTAACAGGGACCGCTGCCTCTTTCGGGATGGCCACGACATCCACAGCGGCTCTTGGGGCAATCACGGAGAAGCCAGAGAACTTCGGTAGAAGCATACTCTATGTTGTGTTCATTGAGGCTATTGCTATCTATGGGTTCGTCATTGCTTTCCTGTTGATTGGCTACATTCCAGATCTCATCGGGACGTAGATGAGTTCGTGTTTTTTGACAGGTGGTCCTCTTCGACGTCACAGTGTTTCTGGCTGGTCCTCTCCAAATAGCACACGCAGAATCTCTATTCTGATGTCGTCTTCAAAGCGTCTGATTCGCCCCTCGTAAGTATTGTCCACCATTCGCTCTCTGTCAGCCGTTCGGACAATCACTCCACCAGTAGCTCGAACAGACTCGTCGGATATCTTTGCTTCCACCTTCTGTTCCAGTGAGTTGGAGAGATGCTTGCTGACCCTCTTGTCTGTCAGACCAGTCTTCTGCTTTCGCGGGAGAAGAACGTCAAGACCAGCCGCATTCAGAGTCTTCGCTGCATCCTCAATGAGCCGCATCAGAATCTTGTCGTATTCATTCTTTGTGACTGACTCCTCAAGCCTCTGTGAAACATCATCCAATACCGCTTGGAGAAGCCGCTCTCTCGCTTGCAGCACTTCAAGTCTGGCACGTAGTCGGCTGCTAGCCTCGTATTTCTTGATTTCTGATTCTGTTCCTGCCTTCGTAGTATCGTAGTTCTCAGCCTTTATCAATGCAGCTTGGTGTCGTGCTTCTTCAAGATACCGCTCTCTGTACTCTTTTGCGCCATTGAGTATCTTCTCAATCCTATCGGAAGTCTTGCTCTCGATTGTCTTGATGATTGCACTGACCCCATTCATTGTCTCAGGTCTCCTTGAGAATCAGTTTCAATATCTCTTTCACAGCCTTCTCATGATTCTTGTCGGCAGATTGCTTCAGCTTGTCAATTTCCTTTTGTGCTTGTTTCCTCAGTCGCACGTCTATCTGCTGACGTTCTTCCTCCAGCTTGGTCAACATGACGTCTTTCTCTCTCTGTGCCTCTTTGCGCGCAGTCTCTAGAATCTGATCTCTCTCTCTCTCTGCTGCAGCCTTAATCTCACTGGCCCTCTGTTCAGCCTGCTCCATTCTCTTTTTGGCCTCCGCCTCTGCTTCATGAATCTCCTGAATGTCTTGTTGAGCTGCGCCCATTGGCATAAACTCCGGAAGGTCTTCTTGATGCTCGGCCCGTTTCGTGTTGATAAACGTTCACTTTGTCATAAGCTTTATCAACTCCTCAAAGGCTCACATCGGTAACTACAAAGGAGTCGGTATCTCCTGAAGGACGTCGTGACTCGATTCTTGAGGTGAAGTAAGATGGGACTGTCGATTAGCCCCGCGGAGATGGTTGTCGCCAAGGTAGTTGCCCCCCGTGACTTGGAACGCGAGCTGATCTTTGCCCTAGAGGAATTCAGTTTCTTCGACTTCATTGATGTTCCTGCTCAAGCCGGATTCCCTGAAGCAAGACGTTCACATGCTGAGGAGACCGTCTTTGTTGCCTTAGATCATTTGGAGGAACTCCTTTCCTCCCTAAACCTAAGTCCACGGCAGAAGACCGAGGAAGTTCTGGATATCGATGATTCGTCTGTTCAAGCATCTATTGATGCCGCACAGGACATTGTAGCCGCAATCGAGCCGATGCTGGTCGAGGTTGAACGAGATCTTGCTAGTGCAGAAGATGAGTTAGAGCGACAACGGACAATCCTAACTGTTGCCAACCTGCTTGAACCATTGGGTCTGGATATCAGACTGCTCGGTTCCACAGAGTATACCTATACTTCAGCCGGGACAATTCGAACGGCGAATGTTTCTCGTCTGGAGTGGAGTCTACGCGAACTCACCCAAGATGCCTATGTTATGAGAACCATCCCGCAAAGAGATACCACTCTTGTTGCCGTGAGTGTTCCTATTGACCTGAAGAACGCTGTCGAGAGAGTCTTTACTGCTCTCGGTTTTGATGAGTTTGACATCCGACCAGAGGAGTACGCCGGAAGTCCCGAGAAGATTGCTGTTGAGGCCAAAGAGAAGATTCAGAAGATAGAGGGAGAAATCCAAGAATTGGAGGAGAGGAAGTCCCAGATTGCGGGGGAGTGGGCACCTCGTGTCTTGGCCCTCTGGGAGCAGCTAGACATTGAGAAACAACGGGTGGAGGCAAAGAGGCACTTTGTCCATACCACTTCTTCAGTAAAGGTCTGGGGGTGGATTCCAGAAGGTCGAGAACAGGACCTAATCAGGGTCGTTGAAAAACATGTTGGGCCCAGAAATGAGGTGTCTTTTGAGGCACCAGACTTCGCTGAATATACCTCCCCGAGCTATCTGGACAATCCGTCCTTCATGAAGCCCACCGAAGGAATAGTATCCGCCTATGGGATTCCTCAGATGCACGATGTAGATCCAACAAAAGTAATGTGGTTGACCTTTCCCCTGATTTTCGGATTGGTCTTTGCCGATGTGGGACAGGGGATAATCATCCTCCTCATTGGACTGGTAGCATTGCGTGCTCGCCGGCGAAACCAGGACTGGGGATCAATAATGGGTTACCTTCAGATTGGGGCAGAAGGTCTGATTATGATGGGCGTGTTTGCGACATTAGCCGGGTTCCTATTTGGAAGCTTCTTTGGAGCCGAAACGGTGATTGAACCCCTGTGGCCGGTGTTTGCTCACAGTCTTCCGAATGGAGCGCCAAACCCCTACCGTTCTACACATCTGCTGAAACTGTCGATCGAGATTGGGGCTGTCCACATAGCAATCGGCATCCTACTCAACTTGTACAATCGTCTCAAACACAGAGAGATTCGCAAGACCCTCGTTGCATTTTCTTATCTTTGGCTATATCTAGGATTCGTCGTCCTGCTTTTCGGTGTGAGTTACAATGACATCAATACCTGGTTCAGCTCCACAGGGCGAGTATATCTGTGGATTCCCGTTGTGGGAATCGGCTTTGGGTCTGGGAACAACGGCATCTACCCCGCACTCCCTGTGACCCCAATGTTCTTTTCCCTTAGCGCCTTCATTGTGCCGATGTCAATCATGGCACTCGCTTCTTTTGGTGGTGGTGTAGAAGGTGTGGTAGAGTTCTTTGAATACGGCCTCGGTATGATCAGCCATACAATTAGCTATGCGCGGATATTTGCTCTTCATACAGTACACGCTATTCTCAGTAGTGTATTCATCTCACTGATTCCTGCCTTGATTGAGATACCCTTCCCGGCTGTATCTCTATTCGGTCTGGAGATCATTCCCGAATACCTCATGCACGAGGGCCATGAGATCACGCCGTATCTCCCCCTGATGGGGGCTATTGTGGGAACACTGATTGTGGGAATGCTTGAGGGTCTTCTTGCTTTCATGCACACGCTTCGTCTTCATTTTGTTGAATGGTTCAGCAAGTTCTTCCACGGCGGGGGCAAGAAATATGAACCGTTCCGTCTGAAGCGAATACACTCAAGAGGACAAAGATCTGGTAGTGCAGAGATCACACAGGTGGCTCATCAGTAGTTACAGATTCTAGCCCTGACCGCCGGTTGTTCCAAGATACAGCGCGGCCAGTTCTGCTTCTCCCTTGTATTTCGGTTCTTGGTCTCTCTCTAACCTCTGGCGATTGTCCCATACCGATCTCGCAAGAAGATCTGCAGTCTGCGCCCGTGTGTCAACATTCTGGGCAGCGCTGGCATCTCCTATCTGTTGAAAGACTTGGGCTGCATACGAGTAGTTACCAACGGCCTGCCTGAGCCAATCGCTGGCATCAGTATAGTGCTTTCGAGCCTTAGAGGGCTCTCCCTTCATGGACTCATACTCGGCCATGAAGTCGCTCTTGGCACCCATGAGCCGAGAGAAGTCGCCCTTGAACTTCATGACAACCCCTTGTAGCTGCTGGACCTGATCTTCGACATTGTTCTTCTTCCTGATGTCTTCTCTCTGGACACTCGCAAGCTCCTCGGAGGCCGACTGAAATGCCGCCATGGTGTGTTTGATGCGCTGTATCGAGTTCTCATGAGCTTCGATTGCATTGGATAGGGCATCTTCATCCTCTTCGATCTGAGAGATTTCGTCCTCAAGCCTGTTCAGAGTTCCTGCTCGTTCAATCTGTGCCCGAAACGCCCATTGTTCCGCTTGTCTCGCGAAGATCTGTGCTTCAGATGCGTAGGCTGTCGCAACTGCCAGCTTTCCGAGGTCGGTCAGTTCTTCTGCTGGCTCTGGTTCTCCAACAACCTTGTAGTACGTTGCCGCCTCTTTGGCATGCAGATTCTCGAGTATCCTTGACTGTATGAAGTTGACACCATGTTGAAGCTGAGAGCTCAACCTGAACTGGATGACGTATTTCACGTTGTTCAGAAGGGCAAGAGTTCGATTTCGTAGCTCTGTGATCTCATCGTCCTCTGTTTCTAGACTGAGTAGTATTCCCAGACTTGTTAGCCCTTCCCTGATGGACTCAAGGGCCTTTGGAGGTTCCTTCCCCATAAGGTCCCTTACATCGTCCAAGGATTTGTTAACGTCTTGAATCAGCCCTTCTCTTCGAATTCCCTTAGCAAGCTCAATCTGGTCAAGAATGGAACTGGTTGTATCGTAGTCTTTCTTGAGTTGTTCTTCAACAAATGAGAAAATGCGGAGATTCTCTTTAATCGCAGCTGTGAGCTCTCGAGTATTGGATAGTTTCTCAGACTTGCGGAGATTTCTGAAGATTTCCTTCAGAACCAAGATCGCCTCGTCTTTATTCCCTAGTCTGAGTAGGTCCGTGAGCGTGCCCACCGCCGCCTCTGCACTACAGAAGAGTGCTTGGGCCTTCTTGTGTTCTTTGTCGCTCCTTGACTGCTCTGCATTTCCCTGAAGAGAAAGAGCCTCAGCGAAGCATTTCTCTGCCCGTCCAAAAGCCTCCGACGCAGTCATATACAGCTTCGATGCATCCTCAAGGTTCCCAGCACGCATCTGAGTATCCGCGATATCAGTATAGGTCATGGCTAGGTATACTTCACTCAGGCCAGCGGTGTTCTGCTTCCACGATTTGGTCGCTGCAATCTTGTCTTTGGATACCCGTGAGCTTCTGTCCAGACTCGGGATGGCCTCATTGTACAAATCAGTTGCCTGCTCGAAGACGAATGTGCTTAGGATATCTCTCCAGACGATCTCATCAAACGGGTTGAATGCTTGTCTGAATGTACTCTCCTTGCTGATGAGTTCATTCAGAAACTCGTCATAGAACTCGGCCTCGGCGGCCTTGTTCTTGCCAATAATCTCAGCCAGTTCGTCGGCGGCTTCGTCGCCGGCTTCTTTGATAAGCTCATGCGCCATATGCCCCAGTGCCACTCGTCGCAGCTTCGTTGTACCGTCAGTCTTTCTAGCCACAGCTGTGAAGGGACGTTCTAGCATCGTGTAGACGGCTGACAGGTATCGGGAGGCACTGTCTGCCTTCTCCGCGTTTTCCTTGTCGATGAAAGGGCTGCTTGCTGCTGCAGCCTGATGAAGCCAAGCCATGACCTTGGCCATCCATACCTCACTGAGGTTTCTCTCAGATCTGACCTGCAACTCTTCCAACGCCTGTTCCAGTTGCTGTTTAGACTCTCCCTCCGCCTGCGAGATTCTCTCCCTCAGATAGGCCATGTCGAAGTCTTCTGTCATTATGTCTTCCGAGAATCGGGCGACCTGATCATAGAGCTTGGTCATCGTATCATGCATCTCGAGAAGTTCTCTCTCGATGCCTTCTTGGTCATCTATATCATGGAGCGCAAAGTCCCTGACGGCGTCTTGACTCTGGGCATTCAGTTCCATAAGCTGTTGTGTGTATACCTCAATCCCTTCTAGGTCAACTTCATCCTTCTCATCGCGGCGTGGTATTACGTTGCTCACTACAACAACTCCAGCAGTGGATGCGTTGCTGTATCAATCATCAAGTTCTACTTAAGAGTACCTAGCGTTCACTGGGCTCTTCAGGTACCACAGGCGTAGAATAGCCTCTCTCTTGGTAGGATAAGTCACTAGGCGGGCAGGTTTTACAATCGTCTTCTTCCATGTGAGGAGAAATCAGTCTTCTGCAGGACGGAACTTGACCCTTCTTCCGTCACGAAACTTCACAAGATGCCCCTCTTCCACGAGTCTATTCAATACTTCACTCGTTCTGGAACGTGATTTGCCCCATTTCTCAGCCAGCTCCATTGTCGTAAGGCCCCTGTTCGAGTTTTCAACCAGGCCGACTAATCTCGCCCAACTAACGTCTTGGTCCAGACAGGATCGTACATCGTCGGAAACGCTATACCCTGGCGGGTGTGTTTCTTCGTACAAGTCCCGCGACTCCAGTTGAGTAGCGAGATCTGCCACAGTCTTCCTGAGGGACCGAACCGTTTTTCTGAGTTCATCTATCTCGTTCTTGAGTGACTTGACATAGTTGTTATCAGACAAGTGAAACACTCCTATTGTTCATGATATTTGTATCCAAGCTTGAGGACATTCTTCCCCTTTCTCTTCTTGCAATACCCATCCTTTTCTTCGTCTATCTCAAATTCAATATTGGCGGCAGTTTCGTATTCCTCGATCGTGTCAATCTCCTCCATGGATGGGGTGGTTACCTCAATCTTCGCACCCGCTTCTCGCCTCAGAAGATCATTGGCCTCATCAGGCAGTACGTTCGTCGCCGCTTCTTTGATTAAGATGTCCTGCATTGGATTACGAATCAAGACCGTTTCAGCCGCTTCCATGAGGGCGTACTCTGAGCGCTCTATCTCAAGTACATTCTCAAGGCTCTCTTCTGCCTTTTCGGCACAACGCTTTCTTTTATGGTGGTATCCCATTGTCTTTTCCCTGCCATCGGAAGAACCGACACTAATCGACAACAATCGTCAACAATACCGGTGAAGAAATTCAATATAAACTTTCGTACAGGGCTAGTCTTCAGCCATGTTGCGTGCAAATGTCATGTACCCGGTATGACCCACCATCCACGTGGGGGGCCGTGTCTTCCCTTCTCTGACCATTATCTCACGTTGAAGGACCTCGAGCGTCTTGATCATTCCCCAGTGCCCGCTTTCGCCCAATGCTTTGCAGGTCTTCATAATCTGCTCAATGGTCGGGCTATAGCTTGCGATGTAGCTGCTTGGCTTCAGGACTCTATGTGCCTCGTCAACTAGTTCCCAAGGCGTCGCCAGATCGAGGACAACTGCATCAACATCGGACTCACGTATTCCCTCAAGTATGTCTTGATTGTACATCGCTACGTTCTCGACAAGGTCGTACTTCTCTAGGTTCTTCTTAGCGCCTCGGTACATATCCTCTCGAATCTCATATGTGTAGACATGACCATTCTTTCCGACTGCTCGTGAGAGAATGCCGGTGAGTGCACCTGAACCTGTCCCCGACTCAACCACTCGTGAACCAGCATTGATCTGGGCTTCAATCACGATTGTGCCTGCATCCTTAGGGTATATTATCTGAGTGTTTCTTCCCATTGCTATCTGGATGTCCGTTTGGCTAGGCTTGTGTATCTGGAACTCCTTCCCTTGATGGCTCAGCACCTTGATGCCAAAGGGTCTTCCAATAAGGTCGTCATACTCAATGATGCCCTTGTTTGAGTGGAAGGCTTCTCCTGCCTTAGCTCGTCTTATCCAGTTCCGCTTTGCATCCAGAAAGATGAATACTAGGGATCCATCGTCAATGAGATTTGCCATAGCTTCGACTTCCTAGATGGCAGTTTTGAGTCTTACCGAACCGCTTCTCTTCCGGATTGAAACGAAAGGCGCGAAGCTACAAACACTTATCGGGATTATCGGAACAGTTGAACTGGTGCAGTCATGGCCGACCCGCAGCAACCCGACGAAAAAGAGGAGAAAGAAAGGCTCTCAAACACCAAAGAACCCATCGAGCTCATCCCAGAGGACGTCCTAGAATATCATCCGGTCGTGACTGAATCCCTGGAACTTCTGACGGACCCCGATATGGGAGTCATCTTAGGGCGTTCTGCATCATTTCACGACAAGTATAGATCAAGTGGACTTGGCATGATTGGTGCAGTCAGCGAGGCGTCCGATGATCCTCTTGTTTCTCTGCTGGGTACACCTGTCTGGCTGGACCTTGTGAGTCCTCATGTATTGTTCGTAGCCGGCAAGCGCGGAAGCGGTAAGAGCTACACACTTGGCATTATTGCTGAAGAGCTTGCCCTGGCCATGGAACGGCGAGAAATAGAGGTTGCTGCGGTTCTCATCGATACAGTTGATGTGTTTCGCCAGATGGTGGAACCTAACACCGGCCAGAGTGGACTACTCAAGGACTGGTCGCTTGAGGCTAGAGGCTTTCCGCTTGCTGTATACATTCCTAAGAGGAGCTACGTGGGTCTTCCCGATGAGGTCAAGAAGAGGTCCAGATTGCTTCCTCTGTCTATCAGTCCCTCGGAGCTCTCAGGGGCGGACTGGGGGTATGTGCTGGAAAAGGACGGCCAACTATCGACAACCATGGACAATCTCATCGGCGATATCCTTCACAGTCTTAAGAAGGGCTATTCCCGGGAGGACGGCAATCGCGTCCTAGCCAAGTCGGATTTCAGCATACGTGATATGATTGAGTGCATCGATACAAATCCAACATTCATAGATCTCTACAAGCCTGCTACCCGCACCGCATTGATCCAACGCCTTCGGAAGGCCGATCGCCTTGGCGTGTTCAACCCCGGAGGGACCAGTGCCCAAGATCTCGCCATTCCAGGTCAAATCTCTGTGGTAGATGTCGCACCGTTAGGATCGGATGCAGAGGCAGTTCTGGCCATCCTGACGAACATACTCTGCAGACAGGTCCTCACGTATCGAATGGCTTGGACTGATGAAGGAACCAGCGCGAGGGAGGAGCTCCCCCCAACTTGGTTAGTTATCGATGAGGCTCACACGCTTGTTCCGAGATCGGGGACCACTCCTGCAAAGGATGCAATCATCAGTTACGCGAAGCTAGGCCGTCGCTTTGGTTGCAGCCTGGTACTCTGCACACAACAGCCGTCTGCTGTATCCGATGATGCAATCTCTCAGGCAGACATAATCCTCTCTCACTCGTTGTCTCATGATGGGGACATCAAGGCACTTCAGCAAAGGGCGCCGGCAGTCATGCCCGAAGCATTTCGCGATAAGGTATTCATCAGCAGTCTTCCCCGGGGTGTGGCTCTGGCATTCGACCAGACCACTGAAAATCGACGTGGTTTCCTGGTCCAAATCCGACCCCGTCTCTCAAAGCATGGGGGGACCGATCGTCTGTCGAGTCTATTTGAGGCCGCGAAACTCATGCCTCCTGAAGCACTTGAGCTTGACGAGTCGGAAGAGGCAGAACCGTCCTCCGAGGGAGCTTCACTTTCTAGTGAAGACGAGGAAGTATTGACGGATCTTCCTGATGTTCCGAAGCCTCCTGTCAAGATGAGCCGTGAGGATTGGGAGGCGCTTGATGAGTGGATTCGCGAGTATGTGAAGGTATTGTTCAGTCGCCAGGAGCAAGGATATTCCATAACTGATGAGCCTGCACCGAGGCAGTCACCTACCGAAGAACCGCCTCAGACAGAGGGCTCCGAGGTGCCAATCCCCGACATATCTGTCAGTGAGTCCGGAATCGATATGTCCAACGTGAAGACACGGGTATTTGGTGATGTATCTCGTAGTCTTCTTGAGAAAGCCATGACGCGGAAAGTACTCTATTCGACAGTGTCCCACCGTTTTCTGTTTCCCAGCGAGTCTGTCGAGCGTGACGTAATCGGCCTCTGTGTCGATGGCTCATCTCCTCAGTCCGTGGTCAAGAAGGCCATTGTTGCCTTGCTTGCAACTGGGATGAAGTTCGATTCGGTGAAAGAGCAGGATGGATTGTCTTTTCTCTTTTTCACTGGCAAGGCTGCGAGGGCCAGCATAGCAGGGGGAACAAGTGAGGGCCGTACTTGTGTCCCTATTGTTGTCACCTGTGACGATAGGAAATCCTTGGCTTCTATGGTCAATTCCATCAGAATGTACGCGAGATAGCCCTAATCGAGACAGATTGAGCTGTTCTCCTATATTCTGAGCCCGAACGACACTATGGCTTATAAGTAAAAACGATAAGAAAGACGCAACGGTGTGACCAGATGAGCAAAGAAGACCTTCGTCCTCCTGTAAACATGCACATATCAAGTATGCTTGATCTAGCCCGAATGCTGGTTTCTTGGTCTCAACGTGACCGACCCGCGAGTATGATCTACTTTGAACACAACGGTCAGCATATCTATGGCACCCTGATCTCAAACCACGGTTATTATGAACACTATGGCCTGCCTCTGTGGGTGTATACCGAGGGGGATGGCCCTCCTGATGGCAGCTTCATGGCATACAAATCTCGACCTAAGGAGTCAGTTAGTTTCGTGAAGGCCCTCGAATCCGAACCGATGATTGTCCATCTTCCAGTGATTCGTCTTACAGAAAAGCTAGAGATACTCGACTTCTAGTTCTCGCCTTTGGTGGACCAAGAGGTTCTCCCGTAGTCCATCCAGTCAATCATATCGCGTACAATCTGTGAATGATCAAAGGCCAGTAATGAGAGGTCAATAGCACTGAGTGAGAACCAAGCAGCATCTGCGGCATCGTCTCCTCCTCTTAGGTTTCCCTTCAGGGGTTCAGCGATGAATACAGTGGATATAGTGTGCTTTCTGGGATCGCGATTCGGATTGCTATATACTCCTAACAAATCGACGAGTCTGATTTCGAGGTTGGTTTCCTCTTTGACCTCTCTTATTGCTGCCTGCTCAACGGTTTCTCCGTATTCAACAAATCCGCCAGGCAGAGCCAACTTGCCAACAAATGGGTCTTGACCCCGCCTGATGAGCACAATCCTATCGTCTTCATTTATGATGACGTCCACCGTGGGAACTGGATTCTCGTGCATGTCAGTAGATCTCCCGTGATGAGGCGCGTAGGTAGTTCGCGATGATGACTGCGGCAAATAGAAAGAACGCCAGCCAAATCACGATTGTGATAATGAGAAGGTCTGTCTTGAAGAAAATCTCAACGATAAGAAACAGTGCAACGACAACGATATTTGAAGTACTGCCAAGCGTTGTTTCACTCTCAATTTGGAAGTATCTCCTCACGAGAATCATGATGCCAACGATACCAAGTGACATCCAATTGATGTAGCCCGTGAACAGCCATGACATGTCTGCGAAGGGAATGGTGCCTAGTGGTGTTGGTATCGGTGGAAGATAAAGCACAACGAAGACAAGAAACAGTATGGCCTGACTGATACGAATCTTGTTCGAGGGCGTCTTCGTATAGACCTGTCCATAGAGCCCTCTATCATATTCCTCTGCTGCATAGTATACAAAGTGCACAGGTGCACCAAAACTCAGGGCGTTCACAAGACACTGTGCTATTCCATAGACCACCATAAACCCAAGTCCTGTCCATGCTGAGAGTATGCTGCTCCAGACATCTAGGTAGTTAGGAATAAACTCAATCATGATGAGAAAGGGTAGAATGCAGAGTACAATGGCAATAACGACGGCGAATAGGACGGCAATCTTGTTCTCTCCCAGTCTTCCGAGTGCTGCATTATAGAAGACATTGGCAGCAACAACTAGACCAGCGATGATGGCCAGTGGCGCTGTGACCATAGGTAGGATGAAAAACATGAGAACAAAGGCCGCATTCAACCCGTAGAATACACGCCACCGCAACGGGACAGCAGTGGTGGTCTCCTGCATAAGATGAACGGTGTTCGCCAGTCGATACCGATTGAAGTAGATGAGCAGAACCCACGTCGCGGAGAAGACAGTAGGGACGAGCAGGTAGTGGAAGAGAAGATTGTACAGGCTATTCTCAAAGGGGGCCATCTGGAAGGGCAGCACGTAGACGAGAACAAAGAAGTAGATTGGTGCGAAGATTGCGATTAGAACCACAACCACTCGGGTCATCAGCCAGTCTGGTTTCACGGGTGCCGCTCCCACTTCTCCAGACTCCAAATGTAATATAAGCATACGTGACCCACCCCTAGAACAAGAAGTTGGGAGAGGTAGTAGATTGCTCAAAAGCAAATTGTCCGCTGCTGCTTTCGTCAGAAAGAGCCGCCTCATTGTGGGACTCGACCTCACAGCTGATACTCCCCAGCTCATTGAGGGTCGACTGTCAGCCACAAAAGACGAGCTGGAAACCCGTGCCAGAAACATAATCCAACAGACCTCAGACTCTGTAGTTGCTTACAAATTCAACCGGCAAATCGTCTTGCCGCTTGGTCTATTCGAAGGGACAAGACGACTCATTGAGAGTATTCATGAGGAGGGTCTATTGGCAATCATGGACTGTAAGATAAACGACATCGGGAATACCAATGGTTGGATCACTCGATACTACCTCGATGCAGGTTTCGATGCAGTCATCGTGAATCCTCTTGTAGGATGGGAGGGCGGACTTGACACTGTGTTCAAGTTGGTTCGTGAGCGAAAGAGGGCAGTCATAACCCTCTGCTACATGTCGCATCCTGCTGCGGACGAGGGCTATGGGCTCAGTGTGGCAATGGACGAGAAGAAGAAGAAGCATGAGCCCCTGTACATGACATTCGCTCGAAGAGCAATATCTTGGGATGCCGATGCGGTCATTGTGGGAGCAACATACCCGGACAGAATCCGAGAAGTCCGAAGCATGCTGGGTGAAGATATTCCTATACTAAGTCCCGGTGTGGGGGCCCAGGGTGGAAGTGCACGAGAGGCAATTGACGCAGGCGCGTCCTATGTCATTGCGGCCCGCTCGATATGCAACGCTGAGAATACACGTTCGGCCGCCCGAGAGCTTGCTGACCAAACCTACTGAGGGCGAAAGGCGAGCTATCGTAGTGTGCACAGAACTGTACATCGCCGAGCTATTTCGAACACGACATAGAGAGAAATGAAAGAAACAGATAAGAGCGAACTGCGTTACTTTGTTCTTGCTAATGTACAGAGTTGTACATGATGTTGACGGGGGATTTGCTGTCCGCCGCCATTTTATCTCTGGAGCGAACATGAATGGCTAATTCAGATGGTTATAATTTTGCAGCTTGGACCTCCTTCATTGAAGCGTCCCAGATTCGTGCCCTGCTGAAGTACAATGTTGACTACTACTTCGCGGGTGGTAAGCCGGGGATCATACCGACTGACATCTTCGCGAATATCATGGCAGAACTCTCTGAGCGTTACAAGGAAGATCCCAAACTCGCATTGGAGGATTTCAACTATGGGCCCACCGGCGGTCAGACGTGGTTTCTGAAAACTCTGGCCAAGCGCATGCATGATGTCCGGAAAATACCGATTGACTGTGAAGAACAGTACGACTGTGTGTCCGTGACCAATGGTTCACAGCAGGCTATTTACGCAATCCTTGATACGATGATTGACCCGGGGGATGTCATCATAACTCCTTCCCCCTCATATCTGGGCTTCCTCGTTCCTGCTGTCAAACTGGGTGGCAGGATCATTACGGTTCCAACAGACCTTGATGGAATCATCCCAGAGTATGTGGAGAAGGCAATCCATGTATCCAAAATGAAGTTTGGCAAGACGCCCGATATTGTTTATGTCGTGCCTGACTCTGACAATCCAAAGGGCACCACTGTGCCTATGAAGAGGCGTAAGGCTCTCTTTGATATCTGCGAGAATCACAATATTCTCCTTGTTGAGGACTCAGCCTATGCTGAGATCCAGTTCAAGAAGAATCCGCCACCAATTAAGACACTTGACAAAGAGAACCGCCGCATCGCATACCTCGGGACAACCAGCAAGGAGGCAGCAGTGCTCCGAGTTGGCTATTCCGTCATGCCACCGAACCTTCGGGAACAGGTTCTCAAAGACAAGGGCTACTTGGACCTCTGTACTTCAACACTTATCCAGCGCATCCTAGACATATACTACCGGGAGTACATTGATGTCGCTATGAAGGATATTGTACCGAAATACAAAGAGCGATACGAAGCGATGGCGAAGGCCATGGATGAGTCGTTCCCCGCTGGCAAGAGGACGGATCCAACGGGAGGATTCTTCATCTGGTGGGAGAGCGAGAAGAAGGACTTTGACAGTAGCAAGTTCATGAAAGAAGTCGCCATGCCAAATCAAGTTCTCTATGTACCCGGCGGACCCTTCTATCCGATTACGGGATATGCTCTCACTGACAATGGCAACGATTTGAAACCCTCTGTTCCACAACCTAACACCATGCGGCTAGGTTTCTGCTATGCGACGCCTGAGGTCATCTCTGAGGGGATTGCTCGCTTGGGAAATCTGCTATCCGAGCATCTCTAGACTTGTCTGCCCCGATTGAACCGGGGCAGCCGTCCTTTCATATCATGAAATTGATCCACATCGTGGCTCCGTTTCTCAGTTCAGGAACATAGTTCCTCTCATAAGGTCCAAAGAGGTCTGCTATGCCTGAGTTTATTGCCCACTCAATCCATGACCACGATGATTCCTGAACAGATTTTTCCTGTGCGTATCTCCCGTATGCCCAGCTCAAGTAGAGCTCGAGATCAAACTTGAGCTCCTGCAGTTCTGCGTCTTCTTCACCGCTGACATTCTCTCTCTTCCGCTCCACTTCGTTGACCCTCTCAACGAGGGTATCGTATTGCAGCCTAATGTGTTCCTCAAGAGCGTTGATTGCTTTGTTCATCTCATCAGGGTTGTCCTTTCGCCTGGCCTGACTTATCTTTCCGAGAATCTTGAACAAGCTCCCTTCATGAAGGACCGGTTCCTCTCTTCTCTTCAGCCTGTTTGCGAGCGCCTCGTTCCAAGGCGTATTGAAGTAGAGTCGTGGATACTTCACGAAGTGGGGGAAGGGGATGTCGAGGGCCTTTGCTGCCGGGATGACTTGGGCGTAGTAGGCGGTCTCTCCTGGCCCCCCGACATGGCAGAGTGTCGGGATGATCATATCAACAATGAACTGGCGTGAGTCTACTCTGGGGGAGAGATACTCAGCATGGTCGCTAAGGTCCGGACTATCAGCTGAAGTTTCGATGGTGTGATACTCATTACAGGACGGACATCTGCCAGACAGTGTCACATGACTACCGCGCAGGTAGTACTGGAGTTCGAATCTACTTCTGTTGCATCCTTTCTCTGGGCACTCATAGAGAAATGGAGCGTAGGCCTGATCTCTTCGACCAGTCCCGGGTTCGAGTCCCAATTCGATGATTCGATCCGTTGCCTCATCCTGCATTCTTAGGAATCTCTGCCTGTTATCTCGTTTGAGAAGGAACTCCATACCGAGAGTTGCGAGGCTGCGTATCTCACTGTCCGAATAAGGTACAATTGGAATCCCGAGATTTCCCTCAACATTGAAGAGTCTGGCAAGAATCCTCTCTGCCCATTCTCCGAGTGTTTCCGAGTTTAGAAATGCCCATCGTGTTATCGAGAGAATCTGCTCAAGTCGCTCCTCATATACGATCTGGGCTCTATTATCTAGGTCCTTGATCATGGGTCTATATCCTGCCCGGATGCTCTCTTCTGCATCGCTATACCAGGCATAGTCGGGAAGAGGAAGAATACTGACAGGTGAATGGGTATACTCTCTTGGAACGGGTATGCTGAGGAGATTTCCGGAGGAACCCAAGAGAGGTGTTCTCGTGTTGGTGAGCTCAGGCTGAATTTCATCGTAGTCTGCAACGAAAAAATAGGAAACAACCGGCGTATTACTTGAAGCCAGCTCTGCAAGTCGTGAGGCCGTAGCTGCCTTGTTCAGAACATAACAGGGCCCTCCAAATACGATACTCTGATGCGCGCCCTCAATAGCTCCTTCCGACAGGTTCGAGATGGTCTTGCTCACCTTTGGAGTGAGCGCTCCGAACTTACGGTTTATTCTCCGAAGAGCACGCTCAAGCTTTTCTTGTCGCTCATCCGTGAACCAGTCCGTGGCCATATAATCCTCACGGAGGGACTCTGCTCTATCCTGAAGGTCGCCTAGGTGAACGGGAGGTTTGCCATAGAGGTACTCTGCCTCTTCATTCATCTCACCCTTCCATATGTAATCTTCATACACCTTCGTAACACTATCTCTCACAATACACCTCTCCGGATCATCCTGTCAATGCCTGCTCAAAGACCCTCTCGTACTTGGGCACAATCTTCTCAGCCGAAAATCCATCCACCACTCTATCTCTCCCAGCCTTCCCGAATTCTCTTCTTCGCGCATCGTTCGCAATAAGGTCGATTATCGCTCCAGCAAATTCCTCTTTTTCAAATCCCTGAGTTACAACGCCGTCTTTTCCATGTCGTACCAGTTCGGGAATTCCACCTGCTGGTGTCGTCACAACAGGGAGTTCGCACGACATGGCTTCCAGAAGAACGAGTGGCATACCCTCCAGTGTGGAGTTGAGCAGAAACATATCTGCTGAGCACATAATCTCGCGCATATTGCTCTTTATCCCGAGAAGATGGACGTTGTTGCAGAGGTCAAGTGCGTCTATTCTTCTTTCGACATGCATGCGATCCGGACCGTCGCCTGCGATAATCAGTCTTGTTTCAGGATAGTGATCAACGACAACCCTCATGATATCAACCAGTTCCACGACCCTCTTCACTCTGCGGAAGTTCGAGGCATGGAGAAGGACCATCTCATCCGGGTGTAAGGCCTCGGGTTCCTCACTTCTACGAACCGAAACGCAGCCACTCTCGACAGTCAGTCGTATACCTGCCACCGGTGCGAAGCGCTCCACGTCAATGAAGTTCGGTATGACATGAATCTCTCTTTCAATGCCCATCTCTTCGTATGCTTTCTTGCGCAGGAATTCTGATACCGCTGTCACACCGTCTGCGTGTTCAATGGTGTGTTCTACAACCGGTCGATACGCTGGGTCCATTCCTAGGGTGTGCACATCGGAACCGTGCAATGTAAGAACATAGGGGATGTCGACAATCTCCCTGGCCATATATGCTGACATGGCATGAGGAATCGCATAATGAGAATGGACAAGGTCAAGTCTGGAGTCCTTTGCCACCTTGACAATCTTGGAAGTGAGCGTCATGGTGTACGGGGTGCCTGTGGCCTTGAAGAGGGGGTAGTCGATGCTGTCCACAAGGTCGATATGGACTCCATGTGATTCCTCCCACATGAGGCTGAACGGCCTTTGATAGGTGATGAAGTGAATTTCGTGTCCCCGATCTGCAAGGTGTTGACCGAGACGAGTTGCGAGATAACCAGAGCCTCCGACAGAGGGGTATAGATTGACTCCTATCCTCATGTTGTTGACCAGTAGTCTGGAGCAAACGGTCAGTTTTAAGACAAATGGTCAGGCCAAAGCTTGATTAACAACGTTGAGCCCCGGAAGACTATGAACTCTCCCGATGACACCTCTCTTCTTGTTGTTATTGCACATCCCGACGATGAGTGTCTTGGTGCTGGCGGAACCATTGCCTCGCATGCGAAACAGGGGATAGACGTAGATCTCTTGTGCCTGACCGGGAATCCGGTCCGCAACCGAGAGCTGGAAGAGGCCGCCAAGATACTTGGTGTTAGGAACCTTCTCACCATGGAGCGGGATGATTTTGCCATAGACCGAGGTCTAGAGAATAGAGTGGTTGAGGCCATCCTTCAGTGGCGTCCTAAGAGCATCATCACTCACTCGGAAATCGACTACAACCGGAACCACGTGGCGTGTGCGAATATCGTATTAGATGCGATTGAGTGGGCATCACATGTGACCCAGTTCGAGCGAGCTCATCGAGTAGATCGAGTCTATCAGATGGAGGTCAATACCCTTCTCTCGAAACCCAATGTGATGATCAATGTGACTGACAGCTACGATACTGCACTAGAAGCACTACGCTGCCACAAGAGCCAGATGGACAAGGCAGACGGATATTATGAGCGGTTCTATGATGCACGTACGAGGCTAAGAGGAGTTCAGTCCGCCTGTGATCGGGCGGAAGCATTCTGTATCTCTCTACCAAAACATGCTGGCCCGTTCTATCCGAAGAACTGCACTGACCGATTGGAGTGAATCCTCTACTCCTCGCCCCCGCCCTCGGCCTTCCTTCGCCTCGCCGCTAATAGCTGCTTAAGCTCCGACATCATCCCGCCGGGTCCTGCAGTTGGGGCAGGTTTTGGTGTGGGTGCCTTGGCAATCGGCTCACTTGGACCACTGGCTACCGAGGCTGCTGGGGACGCTGTGGCTTCGGCTGCTGATACGCCTCGGCTGCTCAGCGAGTTCAGTTTTGACTCCATGCTCTGTACGGCTGTCTGTAGCTCGTACATATCACTCTGAAGTTCAGTTATTGCCTCAACGAGCCGCTTTGTGATAGTATCAACAATCTCACCGAGGCCTCGTAGCTTCTCTTCGGTCGGGTCTTTCAAGGCCCATTCAAATTCAGATTTGATGAAATCGTCGTCTTCGTTACTCATCTTCTGAGACCTCGTTTTCAAGGTGATTGAGAGTCTGTTGCGCTATAAAGCTTGTCTGCATTTGTTGTCTGGCTGATTCCTAGAAGAATATCTAGTTTTCACTCTCGAACTTCGTCTATAGCCTTCTGAACTACTTCTTTCGCGTCCTCCAAGATACTCTGGGCTCTTTCTTCAGACTGGGCCTCACAGGTGATTCTGATGACCGGCTCGGTACCAGAGGGTCTGACAAGGACCCAGCCATCTCTGAGTGATATGCCCAGACCGTCGACGGTGAGCACGTCCGTCACATCGTCCATCTCATCTGGGAGGGTCTCGGCAAGCCTTCCCATTACCACACGTTTCTTTGCATCAGGGCACTTCAGCTTGGTCTTTTTCAGAGGATAGACGGGTATCTCCGAGATCAATTCTCCAAAGGCCTTCCCACGGGATGCCATCATCTCAAGGATGCGGCAGGAAGTGAGAAACGGTTCAGGTGCGAGATGAAAGTCAGGATGAATGAATACACCACAAGCCTCCCCACCCAACAGGGCGTCTTTCTCCTTCATCTTGACAGCAACTTGGATGTCTCCGACAGGAGTTCTGATTGTCTGCCCTCCAGATGCTTTGACTGTTTCATCGAGGACCTTTGAACTATCGACAGTGGTGACAACAACGCCTCCCTTTTTCCTTTGCAGGAACTCTCGAGCGAGAAGGGCGATTGTGCGGTCTCCTCGGATAACGTCTCCCTGTTCAGTCACAAAGACCACTCGGTCTGCGTCGCCATCGTGTGCGATGCCGAGGTCTGCTCCTGAAGACTTGACCATCTTAATGAGGTCGCCCAGTGTATCCTCATCTGGTTCACTCTCTCTGCCGGGGAAGTGTCCATCGAGTTGGCCATTGATTGAGGTAACTCTACAGCCAATCTCCCTCATGAGATAGGGTGTGAACACACAGGCTGCTCCATTCCCGGGATCAACCACAACTCGGAAGTCTCTCTGACGGATTGCGTCCACATTTGTCCTTTTGACAATCTCTTGGATGTGAATCCATTCCGGTGAGTCAAGAGATGTTTCTTCTCCTAGATCATCCCATCCTACACTATTGAAGTCATGTGACTGGTATATCTCCTCAAGTTCTGTTTCCATATCCTGCGTGTATCCCATGCTATCGGATTTCCAGAACTTGATGCCTGTGTATTCTGGCGGGTTATGAGACGCGGTAATCATGACCCCCGTGTCCATACGGAGATGTCTCGTCAGAAAAGCCAGCGTGGGGGTTGGAATGACCCCAGCTCGGTGTACGTTGATACCCGTGGAGAGGAGTCCTGCGGAGAAAGCGTCTGCCACCATGGCCCCTGTTGTTCTTGCATCCCTCGCAAGGAGAACGTTTCCCTTCTTCAGGTAGGTGCCAAGTGCCTTACCGAGTTCAAGTGCCATATCAAGGGAGATCTCCTCGCCGTACACTTTCCGCACGCCGGTTGTTCCGAAGAGCCTGTCAGACATACGAGTCACTGGTTTCATGCTTCACCCACGCCAACAAAAAGATACCTCCTTGTAGCAGACCAAGCGACATAGACCTATATGCGGCCCGACGGTGACCTCAGAACGAGGAAAAGCACATGCCGTTTCTCGACCATAAGGGACACCGGCTGCACTATCTTGATATCGACCATCGGGCAGACCCCTCCCACGGCTTTCCCGTCGTCTTTCTACACGGGGCTGGGACCTCTCATCTCATCTGGAGCATGCAGATGGAGGAGTTTGCCACGACTCACAGGGTGATCGTTCCTGACCTCCTTGGCCATGGGTTGTCCGATGAGGTATCCGAAGATGCAGATATCGAGAGTGGGTACGTGTCTGAGCTGGCAGCAGTCGTAGAACAACTCGACCTTGATGATTTCGTCCTAGTGGGGCATTCGATGGGCGGAGGAGTGGTGATGTCCTATACCCTCAATCAGGAACTGCCTCCGCCCCGTGCCATGGTCCTCGTCTGTACCTCACCAGACCTTGAAACCTCGAGGATACTGCCCGGGCTCGCCGTGGAGTCGCTGGAGAGCTATCTCAACATCGCGGTATCACATCTCACAGGTATCCATTCCAATATCTACCGGGTGCGGATGAAGGAAAGAGCCATGGGAAAGAGCGAGTCAGAGACCGTAGGGAGGGACCTACAGGCCTGCGACAAGTTCGACATCACGTCGAGGGTCTGTGATATCCAAATTCCAACCTTCGTCATATGCGGAGAGGATGATGATGTCTTTCCCCCGGGCATTGCTCAGAAGCTGAACAACCTGCTTCCACGTTCAGACATCGCGGTCATCAAGAAGGGCGACCATACGCCCATGGTTGACCTGCCCGAAGTCTTCAATCCTCTCCTCAGGAAGTTTCTCGTTTGGGTTGAGAAGTCCACGTGAGCTTCACAGTGGTCAAGAACAGCCATCATCCACACTGTCGTAAAGCATCTCTCAGTCGTGCTGGCCCGACGAAACCTTATTAGCCGGGGACAGTCCTAACGGGTCAGGAAACTTCCATCAGCTTTCTTCCATGTCTGGTGAAGCGGTATCCGTCTGGTCTGACAGAACGAAAAATGGTGTCTCTTCGATGAGTAGCTCGTACGATTATCTGTTCAAGATTGTAGTCCTCGGCGAAGGCGCCGTTGGGAAGACTGCAATCGTCACGAGATTCTCCCACGGCTTCTTCAGAACCGATTACAAGACTACGATTGGGAGTCAGTTCGCTGTCAAGAACATAGAGACTCCATCGATGCATGGCAACCGCCTGACAGTGAAACTGCAAATATGGGACGTGGCCGGTCAATCACGGTTCCAGATACTGCGTCCGATGTACTACCGCGGTAGCAGCGGTGGACTCCTCGTCTACGACGTGAGCCGACGCAGAACGTTTATCGTTTTGGAAGAGTGGCTTGACGAACTCAGGAAGGCAATCGGTAAAGATATTCCCCTTGTGCTGGTTGCAAACAAGACAGACCTCCCTGACCGAGTTGTTGCTCCATCTGAAGGCAGGGAGTTTGCAGACGCTCACGGAATGCCCTATGTTGAGTCCTCGGCCAAGACCGGCGAGGGAATCCTCGACGTGTTTGAGCAGCTGGCAACCACCCTCGTTCACAACCGAGAGTCCGCCTCGGACTAGACGCAACCTTTCTCCGTCATGCTTCATTCTCTTCTAGAACCAAAAATGAGAAGGCATATGAGGGACAGCTTAACGAGTCTGTACTGACTATGCCCAATCCTGATGAATACTATCCGGTCAATGTCTTGCCCCCTGTTACCTGGGCACTGAATCTCTACTTCAAGAAGGGCGGCCCCTTCAAACAGACACGCGTAGTGGAGCTTATGTTTCCGGCAGGCGAACACCGCGAGATGATGCGTTCCAAGGGCCCACACGAGATTCTCATCTGGATCTCGGACAAGCAGATCTACGCCCGCGGCCGTTGCACCTACAAGCGCGAGTGTGACTTCAATAGCGAACGAATCGAGGGAACAGACCGAGAGGGCCTGAAGACCATCGACTGGGCTCCAATCAACGACCGGAAGTTTTTCAAGCTCTTCACTAGGTGGGTCCTCAAACTGGACCTTGACTTTGTTCTCTTTGTGCGGGCACTTGTCACGGTCTGCGACAAGATGGTCGAGACTCCCCTGACCACGCAGTATGGGAAGACCTTCAAGAAGTTCAACGATTACCGTAGTGAGGGCTGGCCCGAGGACCTCAAGCCAGACAGAAGAGCAGCTTTTCTCGAAGAGATCTTGGTGCGCGTGTCATTCTGGTTCCAGACAGCAGCTACCGTTGATGCCCTCCGCGGCTGATGTTCTCGAACTTGTCGGCTAAAGCTGCTCACGGAAGAACTCGATTACGCGGCCATATTGCTGACGAATGTGGTCCATCTTCTGCATACCATGTCCTGCCTCTCTCTCCACGTATATGTCAACAGGCTTTCCAAGCGATATTGCCTTCCCTGTGAAGGTGTAGATGGGTTCAACGGGGCAACGCGAGTCATTGGCTCGGTGGACTATCAAAAGCGGGTCCTCCAGATTTTCTACGAAATTGATGGCGGACCTGTCCTTGTACAGTTCGATATTGCTCTCAGGAGGCCCTTCGAAAAAGTTCTCAGTGAAACGTTTGAATATCGCATCACCAAGTCGATGCATCGCTAGCCAGTCCGTGATGCCCACGACAGCAGCGCCGGCATCAAAGACGCCCGGGTGCTTGGTCAATGTTAGGAACGTCATGAACCCTCCATAGCTTGCTCCCGTGAGGAAGAACTTCTTGGTATTGGGATACTTCTGTGCCAGATACCTTCGTGCCTCAAGGACATCCTTGAGGTCGTCACCGCCAAGGTCACCGATGTTACAAAACATGAACTCATTGCCGTATCCCGTGCTGCCGCGGATATTGGGGCAGAAGACCCGGAAACCCGCAGAGCTGTACGCCTGAATCACTGTTCCCATGGCTGACCAGCTATTCGAGAACTCCCACCAGGGTCCTCCGTGAACAAGAATAATGATTGGTTCACCCTTCAGCTTTGGAGCATCTTCACTGGGTGGGATCTCGAAGGCAGGAATTTTCCAGTCATCGAAGGTTGGATAGCGTAGAAACTCGGCCTCTGCCATCTCAGCCGTCAGGTCTGTGGGTTTGGAGTCCAGTAGGGTTTCAAGTTCACCAGATTCTATGCTATACCTACACACACTCGTAGGACTGGCGGAACTGGACCATGCCAAGAAAACCGTGTCGGGATTGTTCTTGTCAACCTTCATCCCACTGATCCATCCCTTAGGGAACGGCAACTCGATGGGATCCTCAGAGTCGAAGACATTCTCTCTGAAGAGCCTAGTTTCTCCATTCAGTTTGGCTGCATAGAGGACATCGTCCGTTTCGGGTATCCAATTGGCGACTTCGTAGTCAATACCAAGTCCGAGTTCTGTCGCACGGGAGTAAGTGCT
>SDNO01000123.1 GCA_004524435.1 Candidatus Thorarchaeota archaeon
AAGCACTCCGGGCAGCCAGAATGGCGGTAGGGCTGGCACCGCTATTGTGGCATTCTGAAGGGAGAGTGTGAGCAAGAACCACATAACCGGCAAGACGAGTGCAGCAGCGAAGTTGCGGAGTGCATGATGATCACTCAGACCTGTGACAAGGAAGGCGAACATCATGTATCCGAGTGTCATACCAAGAATCAGCAGTCGTATTGCATAGTAATCGATGCCAAGAATTGCATCGATAGATGCTCCGATGACCCCAAAGCCCAACCACAACAGGGCGCCGAACTGCGTGGCACCAAAGGTCCTGCGCGGATCGAGTGGAGAACCCTCCTTCCTCACGAGAAGATAGAGAAGTCCTGAGCCAAAGAAGACGGTCAGGCTGAAGATAAGTGCACCATAAAGGAAAGAACCGATGAACGTAAGGCCTGCCACAACTTGTGCTCTGAAGAATGATATGAGCAGGTTTGCTACGATGATTACACCCAAGATTCTCAGTAGGATTCCCTGAAAGGTCGGGAGTTGCCACACCTTGGAATAGAGCCCCACTGTTTCCTTGACCTTTGCCTTTTCGCCCATTACAGTGTCTCCGCGTTCAAGCTGCTCGACTCGTCCCATCTTATAGAGATTCCCGTGAGCCTACATTTCGCAGGGAAGATAACTATAGACTTATATCGCATTCGATATTACAGCGAGTCAATAATTGTCGCATTCGATAATATAATGGATGGATAGACGCAGTGCCACAGGAAGATGAATGTGAAGGGAGGCTTCCACATGCCGTACCGCGAGGTCTCCTCAGATTCGTGATTCTGAAGCTGCTGGAGTCGCAAGAGCTCTCTGGTACAGGCATTGCGGACATTCTTGAAGAACGCAGCAAGGGCGTCTGGCGGCCGAGTCCCGGTTCGACCTATCACCTGCTATCAAGTCTTCAGGAGAGGGGTCATATCGAGGAGGCCCGAACCGAGGGACGAACTATCTTCTATAGGCTGTCCGAGGCTGGACGGGAGGCCTTGGAGAACATACACGAGCAGAAGAAGGCCCTAGATAAACGCGCAGCGGTGGGGCCTATGCTCTGGCTTTCTATGCTCAGCTCAGAAGATAGAGTTCATGCCCAACTCAAGCATTTAGAGGGCGCGGTCGATCGGCTGGAAGACACATTCTCTCAGCTCGGTACAGAGGAGAAAGAGGAATACCTTGAAAGACTCAGAACGATTCGCAGCTGTCTCTCAAAGATTATCAATGACATCAAATAGCAACGAGGTTTAGCCATGCAAGAAGACAACGACACTACTGGACGAAGCTCGGCATTCAGATACATGCTTGGAGGTCTGGCAAGAAACCCCTGGGTTATTCTTGGGGCCCTTGTGCTTACTGTGATCTCAGCACTCGTCATGGCATTGCCTAACGTAATCCTGGGTCAAGCCATCAACATTCTTACTACGGCTGGTTTCACAACTGACTTCATCAACCTCGTCATCGAGATTGCCGTCTTGGCCCTCATCTATATGGGCATGTACTTCGTGGTCGGCTATGCATGGGCCGTCGTAACGTTGAGATGGGAACGTGATGCAAGACAGGACTTCTTTGAAGCCCTACAGGAGTTCAGCATGACGTTCCATGATGTGATTGATAGTAAGCGGTTACTCTCTGTGGCTATGCAAGACATCAACTGGGTGCGGCTTTCACTCAATCCGGCTCTTCGTAATCTGACCTATAGCATTGCCTCGTTTGGTATAACCGCGCTGTTCCTGATGGCCTATGACCTCACACCAGGACTAACTGGCTTTCTCACTTTAGGAGGCTTCCCCATTCCAGTCTTCACAGTCATCATGATAATCGGAACACCCCTCTATCTCTGGTTTGCCTATCGATATGCAAATGCTGTTGAACCCGTTCGTCGATCGCGTTCGGAACAGATGGAGACTCTCACTTCGGTTTCTCAGGGCGTCTTCCGTGGTATCGAGGTTGTCCGAGCCTTTGGAAAGGAGAACAGTGAGAAGGAGAAGTTCCAGAATGTCAGTCAAGAATACAAGGAACTAGTGACACAAGAAGGCAGACTTGCTGCTTTCTACATCCCGGCACTAGTCCTCATTGGAATGACGACTCTAGCCTTCTTCTATGGCGGCTACGCAGTCTTGGCCGGTGTATTGGATGTTGGCACCCTCACTTCAGTTCTGTCTCTCTTGCTGTCTCTTCAGGGCTTCAACTTCATGCTGCCTAGGATGTTGTTGATGCTCCGTGGCGGTTATGTGAATGCCCAGAGAATCGTCAAGATACTGAACTGGGAGGACCCGATGGAGGAGCCCTTAGAAGAGGCGACTGATGTAGATTGGCGGAATGATATTGTGTTCGACAATGTGAGCTTCAAGTACATTTCAGAAAACGGAAACAATGATCACTATGCTTTGAAGAACTTCAGTATCAGGATTCCAGCTGGTTCTCGGGTGGCTCTTATCGGAGGTCCCGGCGGCGGCAAGAGCACAGTGTTGAAGCTATTGCTTAGACTTTACGACCCTAATGACGGTCAAGTTACTGTCGATGGTGTCGACTTGCGCAATGTACGTACTTCAACTGTGCGTGACCACGTAGGTCTTGTTGAACAAGACATCTTTCTGTTTAGAATGACGGTAAAGGAGAATATTGCATTCGGGAACACAGACGCATCTCAGGAAGAGGTTGTTGAGGCAGCGAAGCGTGCACAGGCTCACGAGTTCATCGAAGAACTCCCAAAGGGCTACGACTCCATGATTGGCGAGCGGGGTATGACCTTGAGTGGAGGTCAACGGCAGCGACTGGCTATTGCGCGAGCCATCATCCAAGATCCTCAGATTCTTCTGCTTGACGACTCAGTGAGTGCAGTTGACGCTCAGACAGAGTACAAGCTCAGACAGGCCTTGGATGAGGTGATGAAGGGCCGGACTAGTGTCACCGTCACGCAACGATTGCGCACGCTCCTAGAATCTGACTTGGTGATTATGGTCGACAAGGGAGAGCTTGTCGCGGCTGGCTGTCATGAAGACCTGTTGAAGACCTCCAAGGAATACAGAATGATATTTGAAAAACTACCCGGCGCTGAGGCTGTTCTCAAGCAGGTGCCCGTTCAGGGAGGTGTCCAATAATGGCTCATCGGCGAGGTGGCCCGGGCAGGTGGGACAGAGAGAAGCGAGAACGGAGTCGTTCTGTTGGTCTGCTACTCCGAAGGCTGCTAGGTTATCTCGGGAATTTCAAGAGGATTGTCGCAGTCGCTGCGGTATTGTCCCTGATAGGGACCTTGTTCTCCGTTATCGATCCATTGGTACTGCGATGGGCGATAGATGAAGTCTTTGGGGCAACAACGACCTTCACCATACTTCTCTCATTGGTCGTTCTCTATCTCGTATTGAAGGTCCTTTCATGGATTCTCAACAGCAGTAACACCTGGATTCTTGCAAGTGCCCAAGCAGGGCTGGTGCAGGAAGTGCAGGCTGACGTGTACGACCATCTTGTTGATGCAGACCTCTCGTATCACAAGTCTGAGGAAAGTGGCAATGTCACTTCTCGTGTGACATCCGATACCGATGCTCTTGGCATTGGTATCCAAGCAATAGTGGATTTCAGCAGTCAGATTCTCCTTATTGCAGGAACCTTCGTTCTGCTATGGACGACTTCCCCTAGCATCGCACTGACTTCTATGGTTGTGATTCCAGGTGTGCTCTTCATAGCCGCCATGTTTGGCACTGTCGGACAGCGTATCATGCTTGCGTCTCGAAAGGCCTATGGTCGAGTATCAGGCAGGATTGCAGAGGACCTGAGTGGCGTTCAGATTGCCAAGGCATTCAATCGCGAAGACGAGCTAGCAGACGAACTGGAGGAGCTCAACGAAGAAGCCTATCATCATGGCTTTCGTTTTATGATGCTGATGAGTGCTATGCAGCCGATGATGCGGGCAATCGGTCAGCTGGGAGTAGCAGCTGTCCTCTTTGTCGGCGGTTCGCTAGTAGCAGGTACGACCTCGGTCCTAACAGTTGGCGAGCTCTTCCTTGGCGTGATGCTTGTGAATCGTTTCATGTGGCCTATCTTAGGTCTAGCAATGATGGCTACACAGGTCCAAGCTTCGCTTGCTGCAATGGATCGGATATCTGATGTACTCGAGTCAAAGCGGGCCATTACTGATAGTCCGGATGCTGTTCCTCTGAAACCTGACAGTGACGGAATCCGATTCGAGAATGTGACCTTCTCATATGTCGATGGGAAGGATGTCTTGAAAGGAGTCACATTTGAGATTGAGACAGGTAAGACTGTGGCTGTAGTGGGACACACAGGGGCCGGGAAGACCACTGTTGCGGCGTTGATCAACAGGTTCTATGACCCTGACACGGGACGGATACTCATCGGGGACCAAGATCTACGTGATGTGGAACTCGATTCTCTGCATGGGAACCTTTCGTTGATACCTCAGATTCCGTATCTCTTTGACGGCACAATCACAGAGAATATCCGCTATGGGAATCCTGAGGCCACAGATGACGAAATCAAAGAGATTTGTACGCTGATTGGAGCAAATGAGTTCATTGAGGTGCTTGCCGATGGATATGACACCATCGTGATGGAGAATGGCAAGAACCTGAGTGCCGGCCAACGCCAGATGATCACCATCGCCCGAACCATGCTTGCAGATCCCAAGATACTGATTCTGGATGAGGCGACAAGCCGTCTCGATGCTTACAGCGAGGCCCTTGTTCAAGAGGCTCAAGAGATTCTGTTCTCTGACAGGACGACAATGGTGATAGCCCATCGACTCACTACCATCGCTCATGCGTCGAAGATACTGGTCTTTGAGGACGGTGCGATTGTCGAACGAGGGACACATGAAGAGCTTCTGGAAAAGGATGGGGTATTTCGTAGGCTCTACCAGAGCTACTATGCTCACCAAGGCATCGACAAGTTGACAGAAGAGCTCGCAACAATTGCGGAAGAAGAGGTCTCGCGGTGTGGTGGTCGGAAGGCGACTCCTGCTGTCCCCGGCGGGATGAATCCTCAACAGCGTGGTATGGCTAGCATCTTGGGTGGAAGCGGACAGCATACCGAACGAATTACAGAGATGCGAGACCAGCTGCCTCCGGAGTTGATCGAGGAGATCCGCGACAATGGGGGTCAGATGACTCCTGAGATGAGAGAGAGAATACGGCAGGCTCTCGAAGATGGTGCTGAGGAATAGAAGTAGAAAGATGTGTTCTACGTCGCAGCGTCAAGTCTTCCAGCTATGCTCACGGAGGCCCCCATAAGAATGTATATCTCAATTGCTATGAGTCTGGATATCATAGATGTTGGATCAATTCTGAGGACACACCACGAGTAGTACTGAACACAGAACAGAATCGCCGCCATTAGAGAGAAACCTATCGGGAGAGCCAGCATACCCCTTCTGAATATCCATAATAGGACGGTTAGGATTCCTGCAATCATCAGAATTCCAAAACCAACCGGAATACATACAGTGACATCTATCAGGCTCCGGTCTGGTGCTATGAATGCACCCAATATTTGGGTCAGGGCAGTTATGGAACCTGCTATCAAAGCAACGGCGAGAAGAACCTCTTTCGGATTCTCTCCATTTATCGTCCTCCAGCAAACGACCAGATATCTCGTAACGCCTATCCCCCATAGAAGAATGCCGGGGATAACAAGAAGTGAAATCGTGAAGTAGAAGTCCTTGCCGCTGGGCATAGACGAGATGACCGCCGTACCAATCTCAGCAAGAGTGAGCACAACAAGCCCCAAGGCCAACAGGAGATTCATTGAGTTGAATCTATCTTCAAGGCCAAAGTCCTCCTTGGCAAAGGCCAGAAGGCCGAGCAAGCCTGCTGCTAGGGCTGAAAGAGGAGCAGTAACTGTGGCGAAGGTTTCTGCAGTGTTTGGTGCTCCCACCGAAATCAGAGTAAGAGCGATGATGGGGACCAATGCGACAAGCGCCAGAAATGCAAGTGTAACGAAGAACATTTCCTTTTTCAGTTTCTTCCCATCCTTGTTTCTCTGAGCAAACCCGGTCGGATATCTTTCTTGTGTTCATAGTCTAGCTGATAGACGACAGTTAGGAGGGCTGAGCGGTGAGACGCTCCCATTCCACCTCATAGTTCAGAGTTGGAAACTGTCTTTCAATACTCTCTCTGGTATGGTCTAGAATTTGATTGATTGGTTCCACTCCGGTGTAGTCGCTTATCCGCTTGGTGATGAACTGGAGCAACGCGCGGAACCCTTCACTGAGATACGCAGGAGAGAGCTTCTCTCTCATTGTTGCTGCCGTCAGCGAGCTCCTAATCTCTACATCGACTCCCTCTTCTAGATCGACCAAGTGTAGCCATGAGTACGGTCCTGTGAGTTCTGTTCTTGAATCATAGAAGACCTTTCGAGCCACGCCAAATCCGAGAATTCTTGCACAATGCTTCAAGACCGACTGGAGAACTGAGGAGTATAGAACAAGTCGGGCCTGTGTGGGAGAGACCCTCTCTATTGTTTGCTGTTCTGCCAACTGGGCAATCTCATCCAGAAACACCCGCATATCTGCTGTCTTCACGCGTTCGGCCGCGATAGAGAGTGGCGTTTCTCCGTCTAGCTGAGACATGGCCTTCTCCGTTTCACGCGAAACCGATGCTGAACCTGTTTCAGACCTCATCAAAGAGGTCGCCTGATAGATGTCATCGGGTTTCACTGGAGTCGACAACGAGATGACCCTATCCCAGAGAGCTTCAGCAACCAGATCTAAGGCGACGTCAACTGGAATCTCAAGGAACTCAGCTGCATCCTTCACGCTTATTCTATCTGGGAGTAGCCTTAGGAATGCAGTCACTTCCGGGTCCTTAGTGATTTGTTCCCAATTCAGTTTTTGTCTGATGATCGAGTCCGAGTCGATCTGATCGCGAATCAGTTCTTGGATCACATGCTTCTCGAAACGAGTGTATACTGCGAGATCCATGTCAACCCATCTGAGCAGATTGAACATCTCCTCAAACTTGTTGACAAGTTTTCGGAGCTTCTCTCTAAGACT
>SDNO01000124.1 GCA_004524435.1 Candidatus Thorarchaeota archaeon
GCTATTCCATCAGCAGCGCCGCAGGTCATCCCTGCATGGACCTTGTCTAGAGCGGTGGTCTGTGCCTTCAAGACAATGGAGTACACTTCATTCTGCTCTGACGACGGTTCTCCAGCAACAGCCACACGGGTCATGTCGGTGTTATACCCAGAGATGGAACAGCCACAGTCGAGCAAGACTATATCGCCCATTCCCAGCTTCCTCATCCCTGGTTGTGCATGGGGTCTTGCGCTATTCCCACCAAACTGAACTGCAGCAAAGGTCGGATTTGCACCGTGCTTGATTATCTCCTCGTGAATCAACCGTCGCATCTCGATCTCTGTGATGCCAACAGTGGCCTGACGGAATGCACCCATGATGGCCAAATCAATCACCTTGCCAGCGTCCTTCATCAAGTCAATCTCAGCAGCATCTTTGGTCAGGCGCATGCGCTCAATGAATGGCGAAACCAGATCCTGACGGGCGGGCTTGTGAGTCTTCTCTCTGAAGTCCCAGTAGACTCCCAAGGGTGTGGAGGTATCGAACAGTCCGTAACCCCCATTTCCTTGCCCAATCTCACGGCGCAGGAGTTCGTAAGGATCTTCGTCCTCAGCCCAAGGAAGTATGTCTTCAATCCAAGTCTGATCCTCAAGGTTACTCACTTCAAAAGAGGGAGCAACAAGGAAAGGTGCATCATTCTGTCTGACGACCAGACCAACCAGCCGCTCTCGCATTTCATATGAGAATCCACAAAGGTACTGAAAGTTGGCACAAGGAGTCAGAAAAGCATAGTCTGCACCAACATCCTTCAGATGATTCCGGACTCTCTGGACGCGTTCTTGGAACACAGTATCTGCGAGCATGGTGTAGCTCACTCTGGACAACTCAATCCTGTTCTGAGTTCTAGATAACTCATTCGGTCATATGAGAACTAGAGTTAAAACATGGGAAGAACCCACAGCAGTCTAACCGGATGGGCAGAAGTAGATGACCGAGCAAGAGACCACCGAGAGAAGAAGACTTCCGTCAAGGGCATATGCCGTGGGTTCTCTTGCGATGTTTGCCCAAGGGCTTTACTCGCCGTTTCTTAACAGCTACATGGTTGACTTGGGAGCCTCTCTGTCTGAAATAGGTGCGTTCAGAAGTATGGGAAATGTTGCCCCGACAATCCTACAACCTGTCTGGGGGTCTGTTTCAGATAAGACAGGCCATACAAAGGCATTTGTTGCCTTTGGAACCGTGTCCGGACTGTTCACCGTCTTCCTGTTCCTCTTTGCCGCAACACCTCTCGACATGATTGTTCTGTACGGAATCCAATCAATTCTGCTCAGTATCCAGATTCCCACGTGGCTCTCGCTAGTGGGGAGTCTCATCGATGAAGAAAATCGAGGAATTGAGTTGGGTAAACTCGGGATGGCGACAAATATCATGTCTTTATTGGCGACTCTATTCTCAGGGTTCATTGCAGCCTTTCCCATACTCGTCCCGTTCCTTAGGGCGTCTCTGGGATGGTTAGGATCTATTCTCTTTCCGTCGGTTGAGGTCTGGAAACAGGTCTACTATCTTCCATTCTATCTTACAGCCATCACCGGGATAATCGCCTCTCTCCTCTCGATAGGCATTCAAACTCGAAACGATTCCTCCGGGGTTCCAAGAGAATTCCCGCCAGTTCTTCGCCTACTATCAGAACCGAGTGAATTCAGAAAGCTCTGTTTTGTGGCCACATTCTTTTCCTTCGCCATGTCCATGGCTTGGCCATTCTGGATCATTGTCCAGCGTCAGTGGTTGAATAACACATTGCTGGAGATCGCTATTGCCTCTGCCATCATGACGCTAACAACGGTAATCTTTACCATTCCTCTAGGGCGTTTCAGTGACAGGGTTGGTCGCAAGCCTCTGATATTCCTGGGAAGGTTCACTCTCTTTGTTGTTCCAATCATGTATGCATTTGCGTTCACTACGATAAGTATCTACGTGGCCAATGCGATTGCAGGATTCAGCGTGGCTGCCACTACGAATGCAAATACAGCTTATATCTATGACATCGCGCCAGCTGAAGAGAGGGGGGCTCACCTCTCTGTCTACAACACATTCACGGGCATCGTGATGCTACTTGGCTCATTGGTGGCAGGGATACTTGGCGACTTCATTGCCATCAGTATCGGCGTCTACCTTGCGGTATTTACGATGTTGGTGGTGAGTGGACTGCTTCGTTTCATCAGCTCGTTCCTCTACCTCTTGCTCGACGAGCCCAGAGAATACTCCTCGGATGTTTGGACGGAGATACGGGCCTTCTTTCTGGGACGTCAAGTGAACCGAGGACTCTAAAAGTGAGGTACTTAAGGCCTCAGGACTGATTTGCAGACACGTTCCTCGCGAGGACTGTAAAGTGAAGCAAGGCCCGAGTTTCGAAGAGAGCTGGAAAGTCGAGCTCCGCAGAGGTCTACTACAATATGCGGTCCTAGCTATAGTAAGGCTTCACGAGGAAGGGATTCATGGTTATGGAATCGCGCGTGAACTCGATGAGCGGACAGATGGATTGCTCGAAGTGAAGGAAGGAACCCTATATCCCATCCTTCACCGCTTACGAAAAGAAAGACTCCTGAACTCCCATACTGAGAAATCGGATGCCGGACCCCGGCGAAAAGTGTATGTTCTGACCGGCGAGGGAGACAGAGTCTACAGAGAGCTTTCTCGGACGCTCGGAGACGTGTTTGAGAAGTTGGAGGCATTGAGCTGATGGAGAACGAAAGAATAGAGAGACGCATTGATGACTACATTCAGAGTGCCAGAGGCGTTCTCCCGGACACCTTTGAAACGGAGGATCTTCTGGAGGATGTTAGGGCTCACATATACGAGTCGCTTCAGCACAAAACGGAACAAAGACCCGAAGCTGACACGGAGCTCTTACTCAAAGAGGTCTTCAATGAGCTTGGAGAGCCTGAGGATATTGCAGAGGCATTTGGAGAGCAGAGAATAGGCGAAGATAGAACAGATGATGACTATAGGACTTGGAAGATATTGGGAAGCATTGTCGTCAAGATAGTCGTCGTGATTCTCGCTGCATGGGTGGTCAACCAGATCACTAATGGCATGGTGGATTTCTGGCTAGCAGTTGGAGTCCTGTTGGTCTTTGTTGTCCTTGAATGGTTCCTCAGAAACTGGCAGTTTGAGAGGGAACCATAACACCCTTCATAGAGTAGACAGCCATACACAACCTGGCAGAAAAGGAGAGAAAAAAGCAGATGGACATTGAAACGCATTATTTTGATGAGGCATCCTGGGAACTCACTGACGAAACGCTGAAGATAGTCAGGGCATATCTTGATGCCAATCCCGAAATACAAGATATCATTGTGGCAACTACAAGAGGAAACACCGGTCTGGCAGCCTCTGAGATGTTCAGTGACAAGAACCTCATTGTGGTATCACATCAAGAGGGGTTCGCTGAGCCTAATGAGAACGAGCTGGAAAAAGAGAAACGAAACAAGATAGAGGCCAAGGATGTAAAGATTCTGACTGCCACACACGCAATGGCGGGAATAGCACGGGGAATCAGGAAGGAGTTGGGAACATGGACACCCGCGGAACTCATGGCAGTCGCGTACCGAACATTCTCTCAGGGCACGAAAGTATGCGCAGAAATAGCAATGATGGCAGCAGATGCAGGTCTGGTCAGAGTAGACAAGGACGTTGTCTGCATAGCAGGCACAGGGCGGGGTGCCGACACCGCTTGGATTGTTCGGCCTACTTACACCAGTAAGTTTCCTAAACTGAAAATGAAAGCCTGCCTATGCAAGCCCTTCGAGTTCTAGTTCTCTCCGAAGTACTTGCTGAAATCCCGAAGGTACTCCTTCTGGGACTTGGAGAGCTTCTGTGGAATTCCAATCTTCACGCGAACCAGCTGATCTCCCTCTCGTCCATCGTCAGCATGTACGCCCTTCCCCCTCATCCGGAAGAGGGTTCCACCTTCTGTCCCTGAATCCACTTTGATCTTGCTTGTCCCCCACATTGTCGGGACTTCATGTTCACCGCCGAGTACCGCGATGTCGAAAGGTATCTCCTCTTCGAGATACACATGAAGACCCCTTCTGACAAATCGCTCGTGGGGTTCTACCGCGAAGACTATGATGAGGTCACCATGAGGCCCGCCGCGGGGACCTGCATTTCCGCCGCCCCGGATGCGTTGTGCCATTCCATCCTCCACTCCGGCTGGAACGGGTATCTTGACCTCCATTCGTTCAGACTCTAATCCTGAGCCTTTGCAGTCGGGACACGGATTGTCTATGGTTTCGCCACGTCCTCCACAGGTCGGACACGTCTGTGCTACTGTCATGAAGCCCCCCATAGAGCGAGCTATCTGGCCTCGCCCCCCGCAAGACCGACAAGTAGTGGGAGAGGAACCGGGCTTTGCACCACTTCCGCCACACGTCTCACATTTCACCTTGCGATTGAAGCCAATCTCCTTCTCAGTCCCAAAGAAGGCATCCTCGAATGTCAGAGGGATTGTGACCCGTAGATTGTCTCCAGGAGGGGGCCCGGCTCGGCTTCGCCGCCCCATACCAAATCCGCCAAATCCTCCGAAGAACTCGCGGAAAATATCACCGAAACCATTCATGTTAATGCCTTGGAAGTCGGCGGTGCCGTACCTATCGTAGTTCGCTCGCTTCTCTGAGTCGCTGAGTACTTCGTAAGCCTCGTTGATCGTCTTCAGCTTCTCTTCCGCAGACTCGTTATCGGGGTTTCTATCAGGATGGTACTCCTTGGCGAGGCGTCTGTAAGCCTTCTTTATCTCCGCCTCTGTAGCATTCCTGCTAACGCCGAGAATATCGTAATAGTCGTCCTCTGCCAAAGAGAGTCACCTGAATCTAGTCCAGATCCTCGAAGTCTACATCGACCGCTTCATCATCACTCTTGTCCTCAGAGGAGGATGAAGCACCTGCACCGGCCATCTTGCTTGGGTCAACACCCATCTGGCTGGGATCAAACTGTGCTCCTCCGGGGCCTCCGGCACCCGGACCAGCAGCACCATACACCTTCTCGGAGATCTTGAAGATGACCTGCTGAAGCTCTTCTGTCCCAGACTCAATCTTCTCAAAGTTCTCTGCCTCGATGGCCTTTCTGAGTTCGTCTGACTTGTCCTTGAGTTCCTTCTTCAATTCGTCTGGAATCTTGTCGCCCATATCCCGCACGAGTTTCTCGCCTTGATAGACCATGGCATCGGCGTTGTTCTTTGCGTCAATCTGTGCCTTTCGCTTGGCATCCTCTTCGGCATACTTCTCCGCCTCGTCTACCATTCTCTCAACGTCATTGTCTGATAGATTTGTCGTTGCTGTAATAGTGATAGACTGTTCATTCCCAGTTGCCTTGTCAGTGGCCTTGACGTTCACGATGCCGTTAGCATCAATATCAAACTCAACCTCTATCTGGGGAACGCCCCGTGGCGCTGGAGGGATACCAAGCAGTTGGAATTTGCCAAGGCTCATGTTGTCCCTTGCAAGCTTCCGCTCACCTTGGACTACGTGGATATCAACTGCAGTCTGATTGTCTGCTGCAGTAGTGAAAATCTTGCTCTTCTTTGTCGGGATGGTTGTATTGCGTTCTATAAGAGGTGTCGCTATGCCACCTTGTGTTTCGACGCTCAAGGTCAACGGAGTCACATCGAGCAACAGGATGTCAGTATCACCAGCAATGATGCCTGCCTGAACTGCTGCACCTAGGGCAACACACTCATCAGGGTTGATGCTCTTGTCACCCTCCTTTCCGAAAATGCCGCGCACTGCTTGCTGAATCATGGGCATTCGCGTGGCACCGCCAACGAGTAGAATCCGGTCAACATCTTCGGCCTCCATCTTAGCATCGGACAGAGCTCGCCGAATGGGACCTAGTGTCGCCTGGACGAGGTCATCTGTCATCTGTTCGAATTTGGCTCGTGTGATCTCCATATCGACGTGTTTCGGACCGCTCTGGTCAGCAGTGATGTATGGAAGATTGATTGTCGTCTGCTTCACTGTCGAGAGCTCAATCTTGGCCTGTTCAGCAGCATCTCGAATGCGCTGCATTGCGGACAGGTCCTCGCTCAAATCTATGCCTGTTTCTTTCTTGAAAGCCTCCACGACCCAATCTATGATACGCTTGTCCCAGTCATCGCCTCCCAGCTGCGTGTTTCCGCTTGTCGAGAGAACCTGATAGACGTCTTCTCCAATATCCAGAATGGATACGTCGAAGGTACCACCACCAAGGTCATAGACTAGGACCTTGAGCTCCTCACCCTCTTCGAGACCGTAAGCGAGGGTTGATGCCGTAGGCTCGTTAACAATCCGCATGACCTCAAGGCCAGCAATCTTGCCAGCGTCTTTTGTCGCTTGCCGCTGGCTGTCATTGAAGTATGCAGGGACAGTAATCACAGCCTTCACGATGTCCTCTCCGAGAAATGCCTCGGCGTCTTTCTTCAGTTTCTGAAGAATCATGGCAGAGATCTCTTGAGGAGTGTAATCTTTGGAATCGATTGTGACAGTATAGTCCTGTCCCATCTTTCTCTTGATTGAACGAATAGTGCGATCAGGCATGGAAACGGCCTGACGCTTGGCTAATTCTCCAACAACTATTTCGCCTTTGGGAGTTATTCCGACCACCGAAGGGGTAAGTCGTTTCCCCTCTGCATTTGGGATGATGGTGGGTTTTCCACCCTCCATGTACGCGATTCCACTATTGGTTGTACCTAAGTCGATACCTACAACTTTCGTCATTGTCTATTCACCTTCATCTTTGGGGGCTTCCTTATCACTGTCACCATTGTTAACGGGAGTTTCATACCGATTGACACAGACGAGGGCAGGACGCAACACCTTGTCGTGTATCATGTATCCTTTTTGGTATACTTCAAGGACTGTACCGTCGGGCTTCTCTGTATCACAGACCTTTCCCACAGAGTGCTGATAGTAGGCGTCAAATGGCTGGTTCAGTGCCTCTATCTGACGAACATCTTCCTGTTCGAACAGCTTCTGCATCTGCTTCCAGA
>SDNO01000125.1 GCA_004524435.1 Candidatus Thorarchaeota archaeon
CTCATCGTAGAGGAGCTTGATTGTCTTGGGCCCCACACCAGGAATCGCCTCGAGCTCGGCGACCTTGATGGGCACCTTCTTTCGAAGGCGTTCTAGCTCATCAATTGAGCCAGTTTCGAGGTATGATTCGATCTTCTTTGCGATACCCTGTCCAATCCCAGGGACGTCCGTGAGTTCACCTCGTTCCGCCACCGCCTGGATATCCTCCCCAAGATTACGGATTGACCGTGCTGCTCTACTGTAGGCTCGTGCCTTGTATGTCTGCTCTCCCGCGACCTCGACGAGAATGCTAATCTCCGTGAGGAGCTGGGCGATGATTTTGTTCTTCAAGTGTAGTCCTCCCATTCCTTGGACCACGGATTGATTGCCCTGATAGTATCGACAAGTGATTGGACGTTCTCTTCCGGGGTGTCAACTCGAACCACGCATCCAGGTGCGACAAAGAGACGTCGAAGACCTGCAGATTTCAGGGTTTCAAGAATCTCTTCTTCTACCTCCTCCGTGGTTCCTGTCCTGAACCAGCCCTTGTGGTCAATCCCGCCTAGGACCGTCTTTCGCGTCAGTTTCTTCCCTTCACGCAGGTCTGTTGCGGAGGTCTGGTCTTCCCAGTTTACCCCCATAACACCCGGTGTCTGAGAGACAGGGTTGAAACGTATCATCTCACCGTCTTCTCGAGCATGCAGGTGTAAGACGATAAAGTCAGCCTTTCCACGAAGCTCTGACAGCAATTTCTTCTGGTAGGGAAGCACAAACTCGCGATACTGTCTGTCCGTGACTGCTGACTTTGTGGAATGCTGAGATGCAAGAAAGATGCCATTAGCTCCAGCATCAAGAGTGGCCCGACCAAACTCAGCCATAACGCCGGTAATCATATCTAGAACACCCTTCATGGTTTCAGGGTGATTGTCTATGTAGTGGATGAACCTCTTCTCACAGAGCTTCTCCGCCACCATCGCAGGATCAAATACTGTTGACATGATTGGCACTATCTCCTGAGCATAGTCATGGATCAGTCCGACAGCACGAATCTGACGCCCGAACTCCCCCGCATTGACATCAAGCGGCTCGAGCGTTTCCCAGTCGCTGACCTTCTCCACTGCACAACTCTTACATGTGGTAGAACCAGACAGGTCCCCATCATACACAGCCACACACCCCCAGTCAACAACCGGATATCTTCCGTGAAATGAGATCTTCAACAGGTCGTGGTCATACTTCCGATGAAAAGCAATCTCTTCCTCTGCTAGCCCCTCAGAGGTCCTATCCCGCTCAGGGTGATGCTTCCATATGGAGATTGGAACCTTCTCGCCCAGGTTTCCGATCAGGGTCTCTTTCACGAGCTCGAACTTAGACATGGTAAGCGATAGACCGGGCGATTCATAATGAGGCTTTCGTCGCCGTCAAAGCTCACATTTGGAATTGTTTATGAGGTATATGCAGAATGAGTCGTCATCTCTTGTACCAGAATGAACCGAGATATGAGGCCCAGACATGTCTGAACTGACTGCATTGTACAGCCCGGAGGAGATGCTTGAGCTCTACGGCATAGACGAGCTTGAGAGAATGAGGCCTACGCCAAATCCATTCTGGAACAGGAAAAGACTCGAAGTGACCTGGAGCCTTCCTGTCATGTGTGACATCACGGAGGACCCCAGGGTTTCAGTCCAAGACATGAGACTTGCAACCCGCGATGAACTAGGCATGTATCATGACCCCTCCTACATCGAGACCATGGAACTCTTTGGTAACATGGGTACGGCCTTTGCCTCCCGCTTCGGATTGGATTCAGATGAGTGTCCGGTCTTTCCCCAGATGGATAAGTACGCAAGCTATCCCGTTGGAGCCAGTATCGATGCAGTCATGGGCGTTGCCAGAGGGGACTTCGAGGATGCCATGTCGTTCTACGGTGGCCTGCACCATGCGCTGGAGAGTAAGGCTGCTGGTTTCTGCTACTACAATGACTGTGTGATAGCCCTGAAGAAATACAGAGAGGAGTATCCCAACAAGAAGGTGCTGTATCTTGACACGGACGTACATCACGGAGATGGTACTCAGGCGGCCTTCTATGATGATCCTAATGTTCTGACGATCTCCATGCATGAACTGAGCATGGGATTCTTTCCCGGAACAGGCAGGCCAGAAGATTTGGGTTCTGGTGAGGGAAAAGGCTACTCTGTCAATATCCCACTCCCGCCTCTGACAGACGATATCGAGTTCTGGAAGGCATTCGAGGAGCTGGTAGTGCCGATTTGGCTCTCGTATAAGCCAGATCTTGTGTTCTGGGACCTTGGTGGTGACGCTCATATGGAGGATCCGTTGGCGGATTTGATGCTCAATATGGATACGTATCAGCGTCTGTCCAAGACCATACGACAACTCGTTCACCTTGGAAACAGGAAACTGGTATGTGTTGGAGGGGGAGGGTACAATCCTGTTGTGACAGCGAAGATATGGACGATGGTGCTGGCTGACATGGCTGATATTGCCCTTCCACCCACTCTGCCTGCTGAATGGATTGAGCTCTGTCGACAACACGGACTCGATATCAAACGAGGAGGCTGGACAGACAGACCACAGAGGATGGATTGTCAGCACGAACCCAACATAAAGCGGGCTGTTGATGAAGCCATTGAGAAGGTCAAGGACTTAATCTTCCCTTACTTTGGACTCTGAATCGCATTGCTACGGCTTTCTCTTGGCCAGAACACACCTGTGACCTGTTTCGTCGATATACTGCTCCATGATCTCGAAGTCACAGAACACATCCGGTATTTCATCGGTCGTGAAGTAGTGGTGAGGTATCCCAGCCTCCATGCCTCGGTGCGGGATATAGGTTCCTGATTCTATCTCCTCAAGATCCCAGCCCCCGTTCTTTGGTGTGGGACCAAGTATGGGGAAGCTGACGAACAGGATTCCTTCAGCTCTCAGTACTCTGACCATCTCCTTCACGGTGAATCGGATGGCACTCATGAGATTATGATGTATGACCTGAATCGAAACAATACCATCAAAGAAGCCATCATCATATGGAAAATCTTCTTCCATCTTATGGAGTTTCACTCGGGGACGATATCCACGGGACCTCAACCAACTCATTGCCATCTCCACCGCATGAGGAGAGGAGTCGAACCCATAGACTTCAAATCCTTGTTCGGCCAAGTAGACTAGATGTCTACCCGTACCACATCCCGCATCTAGTACCCTAACGATATCATGTTTCTTGAACAGGTCGATAATAGCTGGCATATCGGTGTGTGATTCTTCAAACACATGCCCCCTGCTACGGAAGATGGAATCCCAATTGGGCAACGTAAGACCTTCTTAGCAGAAACACTCAGTCCAGAACTTCCTTTGCAATCTTACTCAGTCGATTGTCACTGTCAAGAATACTACCGAGCTGGCTCTTACCAACGGCAAGTCGAATCTTCTTGGTTCGGCCGTATCGCCCTTTGGAGATCACAGTGGTGTTGATCAGCCCGAGCATATCTAGCTCTGAAATCAGGTCAGACACGCGCCTCTGTGTCAGTGTATCAAGTGAGAGAGCCCTAGCTACATCTGTATAGGCGTTGAAACACTCGCCGGTGAAGATATCCTTCTGACCCTGTTTAGCTAGCGCATAGACAGCAAAGAGAACTGCCTTGGACTGCATGGGAAGCGTCTTGATTGCCTCTGTGACACTATCCCGCTCCAGAACCTTCTGTGCCTCTCGAACATGCTCTTGAGTGACGGAGTCATCACCCCGACGCTCCGCCAGTTCTCCTGCTGTACGAAGCAGGTCAAGTGCTCGACGAGCATCACCGTGTTCCTGCGCAGCAAGAGCTCCAACAAGATTGATGACGCCTTCATCAGATATCGCATCATCAGAGAAAGCCATGGCTACACGCTGTTCAAGAATGCCCTTCAACTCAACTGCATTGTATGGAGGAAAAATAACCTCTTCTTCTCCAAGCGTGCTCAGGACTCTCGGGTCGAGCATCTCTTTGAATTTCAGGTCGTTGCTTATGCCGATGATGCTTATTCTACTGCGTTCTAGTTCGCTGTTCATACGTGTGAGACCATAGAGAATATCGTTGCCCTGGCTGACATCTCGCTTCAGAAGACTGTCAACCTCGTCCAGCACCACTGTCAGGATATTGGTGTCCGTATCTAGTTCTTTCTTGAGGATGTCACGTATCTCATCTGTTGGAAGTCCTGTAAACGGGACCTCAGACCCATCAGGCATTGTGGCATCAACCTGATCGCACAGTCGTTTCAACACACGGTAGTTCGTCCCAACGATACGGCAGTTCACGTATGCAGTCAGCGGGGCTCTCACGGCGCTCTGAGTAGCCTTCTGCACAAGCAGCTTCAAGACATAGCGGGCCACAACTGTCTTCCCTGTGCCAGTCTTGCCATAGCAGAGAATATTGGAGGGGGGTGCCCCTTTGAGTGCAGGACCAAGAATCGACCCGATCCTGCTCATCTGTTCGTCTCTGAAAGGCAAATTGTCGGGAACAAAGGTCGGGCGTAATGCGTTTCGGTTCCTGAAGACTGCCTGTCCCTGAAGGAACTTATCGAATAGTTTGTCCAGCGGTTTCTCCAATGTACGGTTTCACTCCATAGGAAACGGGGGTCCCTTCCACTGCATTTCCACTGGAACCATTGGAACGTTTGGAACACATAAGGGTACGTATTACATTTGAAGGTTCTTTTACAATAGGAAGAGCAAAAGGGAGAGATGTAAGAACACGAATGGCAGTGAATCGGGATTGCGGCTGAGAGATCTAGAGATGGCATTGCAGGGGATTGAACGAGTGGACGGACTTGACGCGTCCCTAGAGTACTATCCGACCCCGGCCAATATCGTGGCAACCATCGTGTTTGCAGCACAAATGGAACACGGAGACATCGTGGGCAGGACTGTCTGTGATCTGGGTTGTGGCGACGGGATATTCGCCCTTGGAGCAGCTCTGCTTGGTGCCGAACGCGTTATCGGCATCGATGTTCAATCCAAAGCCTTAAAGGCCTCTCGAAGAAACGCGAAACTGCTCGGGACAGAATTCAATACTGACTGGGTCCTTGGAGATGTTTCTTCTCTTGAGATGAGAGGGAACGTGGATACTGTAGTCAGCAACCCTCCCTTCGGGGTGAAGAAACGAGGTGCTGATTTGAGTTTCCTGAGAAAATCTCTGTCCATAGCAAAAACAACTTACAGTATACACTTGGCCGGTAAGAAGAACAGAGCATTCCTCCAGAAAGCTATTGAGGACCTAGGAGGAACTGTTACACAGATAGAGACCTTTGCGTTTCCGATACCTCATCTGTACGAGTTTCACAGGAAGGAGAGACACATCGTGAACGTAGACCTCTATCGCATACGTATGAATGATGGTGAATGATTTGGCGGACGTTAAGAGTGGAGATATTGTGGTGCCAGGAGACCAGCTGTGTGTCATTGAAGAGCTGTTTCCAAGTATGGGCACCTATGAACTAGATGGTGTGGTCTACGCTGCAACAGCAGGTAGCGTAGAGATGGACCTCAAGAAGAGAACGATTAGAGTTGTCGACGAGGAGGGGCGGATGCGGATTGCTCTTCCTCAGGAAGGGGATGAAATCGTCGGTGAGGCGACAAATGTGTATGACCAGCGGGCAGAGATTAGCGTGATCAAGATAAACGGAGAGAACGTGCACAGTCCGCTTGTCGGTGAGATTCATATCAGTAATGTGACTCGCAGATACGTCAAGTCGATGCGCAATGTTGTCAACCAAGGCGACATTGTGCGCGCCCATGCATTGAACACCCACGAAATACCCATAGAGCTCAGCCTTGTAGGAAAGGAGTATGGGGTCTTATTCTCGCGGTGTGTGAAATGCGGTTATCCTCTGACACTCACAACTCGGAACAACATGATCTGTCTGCGGTGTGAGAACCGAGAGACGCGCGAAGTTACTGAAGACTACGGTGAGAAGTTCGGCCTTGAAAAGCGACCGGAGCTTGCGCCCCGCAGAAAGTCATATGACAGGCGAGGACGAGATTCCCGGAGACGTGGCAGTGACAGGCGCTCCCGGAGGAGATAGAGATGGAACCGAGAATAATCGAGCATAGCACATTCGAGATCAAGTTTGAGATTGTGGGTGAGGGACATTCGTTCTGTAACCTGCTCAGAAGGACACTCCTCCAGGAAGATTCCGTAGATTTTGCAGGATACAATATCGATCATCCGCTTCTGGCGAGCCCAGTATTCACCCTGAAGACTGAACGAAGACATGCCCATACTGTCTTGAGAGATGCCCTTGAGAAGATGCTTGCAAGAACAGAGGAGTTCCGCAAGAAGTTCAATCAGGCTGTCTCGGACTTCGATGTTGCCTAGTCTGCCAATAGTATTGCTGGTGGCCCGCTTTGCAGTCCTTGGTGCGCAATCATACTCTCCAAGAAATCATGAATGACAAGGGACTGGCGAAGCTCGGCGATGGGCTTGTCAATCTGTGCTACTCCCTGGCCAAATCACTTGTATTGGGAGAGGCAACTGGGGAGAAAGTGCGGGACAGAGTCCTTGCAAAGGCAATTCGAGAGCACAGGGCGTATGATTACATCGGGAAACGGACCGATGCTGGAGATGCAGCAGATGCATACGAAGCTCTCATGGCGTATATCTGGCTGACAGGCAGGGTTGGCTACGAGGAGATGGTTCAGATTCTGAGAGAGCATCTGGAGATTGAACAGGGGATGAGCAGAAGGATGGAAGCCGAACTGGCAACGCTTGCATTCATTCAGCTGTTGAACAGGGTAGATGAACATCTGCCCAGAGAGTAGGATCGACCATTTACGAGGTAGTAATGCTTAATTGAGCAATCACAACTCCTCGAAAGGAACAAACGGGTAGTGAGAGAATGCAGTTCTGTGAGAAATGTGGCGCAATGATGGCACCTGTGACAGATGAGGATGGAAATAGGGTTTTGAAGTGCAGGAGTTGTGGCCACACAGAGAGCCTCAGTGGCGA
>SDNO01000195.1 GCA_004524435.1 Candidatus Thorarchaeota archaeon
CATAGCGGTGTGATTTGAGAGAGTGATCAGGACGCCGATGCTTTCCTGGGAACTAAAAGCGGATCCAGTTATGATAGTAGAGTCACTGTTAGAGATGCCAAGTCCGGGCTCTTCATTCCCATGTGCTTCACAGGACTCGATGCTCACATCTTCGACGCTATACATCGATACGCCGCTTTGCTGGCTGCCCTGAGGGACCACGAGATTCTGAATGCTGAGGTCAATGACAGAATAGAAGGCATAGCCAGCGACTCCTCCCCTGCTCACTTCATCAGTGACTGTGGTATGGTTCGATAGACCGACGTATGCTGCATACCACGAAGGACTATTGCCTGTGATATCGTTGTGAGAGAGGGTTAAGCCCGTACAGTAGCGACAGGTGAGACCTCTATGCGAAGTTGAGTTCATTCGGTTCCAGCTGACTGTACTGTCAGAGGAAGCATTGACATGCACCGCAATCTGGTCGGCCAGAACGTCGCAGTGAGATAGTACGGTGTTGCTTGTGTCGAATGCTTGAATCCCTGCCTCTTCCGAAGCCACCGTACAGTATTCGATCGAACAGTGTGAAACGTTCTGGACAATGATAGCCGTTTCGCTTGACATTTGATTCGCATAGCAGTCACGGATGACGAAGTGAGCATCCGTATTGATGACCTGAATGGAGGCAAGTCCGACATCGTAGGTGACGTTCAGTGCCTCAATTACGAAGGGATCAGGTTCGGTGCCGCTACCGGGCCAGCCTTGATCTACGAAGTCAGCAGTACCGTTAATGAGAATCGGGACATGCTCAGTCAGGTCTTGAGGCTCAATACGTATTCCGGGTTCCTGCGCCAACCTGACATCTCTCACAGGATCCGTGGTGTTCAGTAGTGTAGGTATCGCTGTGAAGTATCCGGTCAACACAAGAGGCTGAATCAGTAGTACGAATGCAAGCATTCCAGTCATAGCGCGCTTCTGCAATCTCCACTCCTCCGGGAGTCTTTCGCGAGACGTCGACAGAGCATGTGGAAAGGCAGAGGAGGTCTGTTCCATCCGAGTTGACTCATCCTTGAAGCAGCGACATTACCGTGACTCCCGCCTAGTCCGACATACTGGCCGATGTGCTGTTTACCTCTAGGGAAGCTTGCTAATAAACATCACACGTTCTTGGCTAAACCTGTGCTATACAGGATAATAGCACGCGAACACGTCTGAAACCGTCAAACCTGCAAGCCGTTCTGTTCGCCATGCATTAGGCGGTGATTCCATCGGTTGAATGCCTGGAGGCACATCCAAGCAGAATAGTAATGTGGGTGCCTGTTAGACAGAGCGCGATTCGATTCCCCCACAGGATTCGGCTATCCTACCGTTTGGGCTTCTTCTCTTTTCAGTTGTTCACTCGCAAGACAACATCACGCCAAGAAAGAGAGAGCGTGCAGCCCAGAAAACACCTGGGCTGCGATTTGTATACCACTAACCTCTTCTCTTGTTGAGGAAGAATGCAACTGCGATTATCACAACGACTCCCCCGATGCCTCCCAGAATCATTAGGAGCATCATGGGGTCGATCGGTGCGAGTCCCTCGTCTTCGGCTGAAGGAAGGGTAAGGATTGTGACTCTCACGCTATCAGAAGCTGAGTTACCACTTCCGTCGTACACAGTTAGCTCGAAGGAGTATGTACCTGCGGATAGACCATCTAGACTGTAGATGATCCGAGATCCGGCCCATGTTCCGGAAGCCACCACGGAGCCATTTGACTCAATTTCGTACTCTGCTGGCCACTCATCGGAGGGTGTCCACACAATCTTGCCACCGGTCGACCCCTCATATAGAGTGAGGTCCGTAGGTGAGTCAACGGTAGGAGCCGTGTCATCACTGATTACCTCAACGATGACTGTGTCCGAGTCGCTGTTGCCATCTAGGTCATAGACTCGAAGCACGACCTCATGGATTCCAAGACTCAGTGTGTCGATGTTGTAGGTGACCTCATCGGTCCATGTTCCCTCGACATCCATCTCACCATCAAGAATGACAACATAGTCGCCTGGATGGAGATCTGAGGCAGTCCATATGATGCTCTGGCCTGTTGCCGCTTCGAAGGCTGTCACATCCGAGGGGCTATCAAGAGTGGGGGGAGTGTCGTCGTACACGTGAATGAGAACCTCGTCGGTGACACTGTTCTGATCCACATCGTATACGGTAATCAGAAGCGTGTGAGTTCCGTAGGCTAAGCCGTCCACGTTGACAGTGATATCAACAAAGTCCCATGCATCTGATTCCCAGAACTCGCCATCGATCTCGACAGTCCAGTCACGTAGCTCGTCATCCTTTGGATTCCAGACAATCTCGTTGCCGGTGGAACCCTCGGCATAGTAGAGGTCAATCGGCTGATCTATGACTGGTTCAGTGGGAGCATAGACATTGGGGTAGTTGTCGACTGACCCGCCGCCTCCAGCCGTTATGGAATATGGTGGTGGTGGTGAGTAGTCACTCCACCAGTTTCCTTCCGAAACTCCGTCATCCCAGGGGTTCAGGCGATTGTCATAGGCATTGATATCGTTGAATGCGATAGTGTTATAGTAGACCTCCGAGAAATCTGAGAAACGCATGTAGATTCCATAGGTCGTACACCAGCGGACGGTATTGTTTCTGATAGTGGCGTAGTCTCCATTGTTGATTCTGATTCCGTATGCACAGCTCTCTGTCACACAGGACGTGACGTTGTTGTAGTCTGCCGACGAACCCGCGATGTAGATTCCGGAAGTACAATGTCGGACCTCACATCCTGTGATGTTCCAGTAGTCGGAGTTGTCAACATAGATACCCATTGAACTGTTCAGGAAGTGGCAGTCTTCAACGGTTGCCCAGTCTGCTGAGTCAAGGGCGTAGATTCCTGCATATTCATTGTGAAGGAACTCGCATCCTATGACCTCAGCATCGTCACTATCCTCAAGACGCAGACCTCTGTCATTGTACTCCAGTGTGCTCGAGAGGAGAGTGACATTCGCAGACATGAGGGAGTAGATGCCGTAGCCGTTGACGTCGAATTTCCTGAAGGTACTGTCTTCAATATGAACCTCATCGCAGGCCGCCAACGAGAGTCCGATTCCATTATTAACTCCCTCCAGATGTGCACTCAGTATGGTCAGATCTTCCACCCCAATGGCCATGCATCCACGGAAGTTTCCCACTGATTCCATGTCTTCAATGTGGATGTGTTCGCCCACGTAGATGGCGATGGGTACATAGCAATACTCGAAGATACCTCCCGATATTGTGATGTTCTCGCATTCAATCATCGCGATCTGGCCATAGTCGTCCCCGGCAAGAATCTGGTTTGACTGGTTCAACAGGTACCCGTATGGCTTACCGTTCACTGTATTGCCATACATAGTATGATTGACATAGATCATGGCATGGTGACCCCCTAGGTAGATGCCACAGTCAGTCAGCTCATTACCAGCAATTGTCAGGTTCTGTGCGTATTCTACACCTATTCCTGCATAGTAGCATTTGGAGTCGATTGTGTTGTTGGCGATGATTGCGTTTAGCGGACTCCAAGCCTCGATTCCTGTCCAATCCAAATCAGTGAGTGTGTTCTCGACAACAGTGACATTTGGGCCCTCGAAGTAGATGCCGTCGTCACACTCTGCAATCTCGTTACCCATGACCGTGGCTCTGGGAGTGTCTGTTAGATACAGTCCAGTCTCAGAGGACGCAGACACAGTGTTGTCTAGAACCTGGATGTCTGGGCAGTTGGAGGCGCTCAATCCCTCGTCCCACGTATTCAGGATAGTGTTCTCTCGGAACAGCGCATTGGCACAGGCATCGAGGCGCACTCCTGCTGCGTTGGTGTTGGAAACCGCGTTGTACTCCATCAGCAGATTTGGCGAGCTTTCAATATAGATGCCCTCATCTCCAGTGAGGTCAACAGTGTTGCTCGAACATGTGGAGTTCTCACTGACGTAGATGCCTATCCCTCTATACCCAGTATCATAGATTGAGTTCGACTCAACCGTGATCCGATTGCAGCCCTCTGTTACAATTCCTTGATCCAACACATCTTCTATTTCATTGCCTGTGAGCACTAGGTCATCAGACAGAAGCCCGTAGATACCGTCGTCACATGTAGAGATTCTGTTATCAGTCACATTGCACCGATGAGACCCTTCGATATGAATACCCTCGCTGTGTCCGTTGGCAAGGCTACAGCGGGTCACTAGCGTGTCATTGGAAGATACAATACGCATCCCCGCTCCCGCCTCAAGGAACTCAAAATCCTCGATGACGGTATCCTCAGAAGCAGCCAACTGGAGGACCGGACCCGAAGAAACCGTCCCCTTGACATTTGCAAGTAGCGAATGGGGACATACCGCTAGGTTCAAACCCGATTCTGGAGTATCAACTGATACACTAGTCAACGTGAGCCAGTGAGACGACGCGGCGACCAATCCCCATACGCCATGGATCAGCTCCGTGTCCTCTACCACAGTGTGATTCGAGCTGAGCAGATAGAGATTGTATCCTGTCGGATGGCACTGAGAAACAGTGTCTTCGATCCGTAGCTGATGTGCCTGAATTGCCAGTACGCTCCAGTAGTCTGTTGAGTTGATGAGTGAATGCATCACCGAACAATCAGTGGATATATCGAGTTCTACCGCAAATGCATCACCCGAGAGCACGTGCACGTGGTCGAGCAGGGTATTGTTCGCTCTAGTGAGAAACACCCCTCCCCATTGAGACTCGATATGGGAATACTCTACCGTGCCATGGGATACATTGTGGAGATTCATCGCCCAGATTGAAGACAGCTGGTTCAGGAAGCAGTCCCTGATCACGAAGTGGGCCTCGGTGTTCTCGATTTCGATGAGCGTCTGCCCGATACCGTACGTGATGTTCAACCCTGATATTACGTAAGGGTCAACATCTGTCCCGGATCCTGGCCAGTTCTGAGCCTCGAAATCGTCAGTCCCATTGATATAGATTGGGACGTGATTGGTGAACTCCTCGGGCTCGAGTCTGGGTCCCGGTTCTTGAGCAGTCAGATGACGCGGCGTTTCAGTCAGGGTATTTGTTGCTACCATACTCGAAAAGACAAGAAATGGTTGCAGAGCAATGACCATGAGCAGCATGATGGCTATGACTTTCCTAATCTCAATCTCCTCCTAAGAGCAGGTTGCGCGCAGTCACGGAGATGATTGCCTTGGTGGGCACTGTTCATCTAGTGTCTGCACTACACGAGTAAGGAGAGTACCATTATTGCCTAATAAATCTCGACTGTACGTGTGTGTTGTCCATCTTGGATAGCAAGGATGCAGAGGCACCTAGGTTCCGCTACGTGTCTCTGCTCTGAGATATCAGGTTCCCCTTTTCCTCAAGTAGAGCGCTACGACCACTACTACAACGACTCCCACAACGGCCAGTATCACTCCGAGGCTCCAGAAGTCAGTCAGGGGGGGTTCCTCTGTGGTGGTCGGAATCGCCACAACGGTCAGGGTCACCGTGTCCGAGGCTGTGTTGCCGCTCTGATCGTAGACAGTGATTGTGAATTCGTAGCTGCCTACCGAGTAACCATCCGCATTGAATACAATGCGGCCACCTGACCACTTGCCCGACTTTTCAACGGTGCCGCCCCGAACAATCTCATAGCTGGCAGGATACGAGTCTGTCGCATCCCAGATGATTTGCTGCCCGGTGGCTCCCTCCTGATAGCTCACGTCAGAGGGACTATCGATGATTGGAGATTCATCATCATCGATCACCAATACGATAACCGTATCACTGACCGAGTTTCCATCAACGTCGAAGACGGTTATGACAATCTCATGCTCTCCCTCAGGAACCGCATCGACATCTACAGCAAGAGTTCCAGACTCCCACGTGCCAGACGAGAACTCCTCATCGTCAACAAACAGAGTATAGGTATCGGGATTGAGATCGGAAACCTCCCAGTCGATTGTCTGGCCGGTTGCATCGACGAACAACCACTGGTCAGGCGGGTGGTCGATCTCCGGCGGCGTATTGTCATAGACGTGGACCATGACTGTGTCCTCTACTGAGTTTCCACTCATATCACGTACGGTGACGACGACCTCATGGGTTCCGTGGGATAGTCCGTCAATATTCACTGTGATGTCATTGTAGTTCCACGGACCAGAGGCCCAGGGGGCTCCATCAATCTCGACATCCCAGTTCTTGAGATAGTCATCAAAGGGTAGCCATACGATCTCGTTCCCTGTTGAGCCCTCCGCGTAGTAGACGTCCTGTGGAGTGTTGACGATAGGCTCAGTCACCACATACTGCCTCGGGTATCTGTCCTGTGCGGCTCCCACTCCAGTGATGACATAGGGTGGCGGCGGAGTGTAGTCGCCCCATATGTTCCCTGTATTGACCCCATCGTCCCAGTACTCGAAGGTGTTGTCTACTCCGTTGGCTTCGAAGTTGAGGGCAATGATGTTGTCTGCTACGATTCCGACGGTCGATACCTCGAGGAACGTCATTCCATAGCGGTTCCAGCGAATGGTGTTGTTGACAATGAGCCAGTCCGAGCCTTCCTCTCTGAAGATGCCATCATCGTTGTCGTGGACGTTGTTCCACGTCACGTTCCAATCATCGCAATCAGTAACAACCATCGCTGCACCACACCACCTGATCTCGTTGTCAGTGATGAGGACATCATCAGTATTGCTCCCGAATATAGCCACAGACGCGTTGCTGAACTCACAACTGGATACAACCGCGAGAATGTTGGTGGAGAATGCTCCCTCCATGTAAACCGCATACCCATCTATGTCAGTGAAGGTGCTGTCCAGTACTGTGAAGTTGTAGAATCCTATCCCAAGCAGAGCAGACGGGAGGCCAAACCATGTGCCACCCAGCCCGTCAAATGAGCAGTTCTCAACCCAGAAACCTTCACACTCCCATA
>SDNO01000011.1 GCA_004524435.1 Candidatus Thorarchaeota archaeon
ATTATGGGCGTAGATGGAGCTCATCTTGCGGAACAGTCAAAACCAATCCGTATAACGATGAGACCATGACAGATGGAAAACCCACGGTCTACTTCGGCTCAATCCAACATGGCAATCGAGCCCGATTTGCCTCCTTTGCTGCCAAAGTGGACAAAGTCGTCGAGAAGCTAGACTTCTCCACCATCGAGAAGAAGGAGAAAGTTGCCATCAAAATGCATCTCGGTTTTCGGGACGGCTATCAGACTCTACCTTCCTTCTTCGTCAGGCGGATTGCAGAGGCAGTCAAGAGAGAGGGAGGATTCCCGTTCGTTACAGACAACCCCACGTCAGTATACAATGCTGCACACAGGGGTTATACTCAGGAGACCTGTGGCTGTCCAATCATTCCTGTTGCTGGTGTGAAAGACCAGTACACGTACAGGCAGGACGTTGACTACCGTGATGTTGAAACGATGGATCTTGCAGGAGTCCTACACGACGCAGATGTGCTCATCGACCTGACCCACCTGAAAGGACACAACTCGTGTGGTTTCGGGGGCGCCATCAAGAACATCGCCCTAGGCGGCTATGCGGGACCCACCCGATGGCGGAAGTATCACAGCGTGCATCAATCTATTCCCTACTGGGACGCCGAGAAATGCACTCCTGAGCATGCGAAGAAGCTGGTGAAGTCATGCCCTGACGAATGCATCAGCTACGACGAAGATGAGCACAAGCTCAAGCTAAGTTTCGATACATGCAACCAATGCGGTGAATGCCTCGAAGTTGACAAGGATGTCGGTTGTCTTGAGCTGAAGCAGGAGCATTTCTCTGCGTTCCAAGAACTCATGGCCATTGGGGCCCAGCAGATTCTGGATACCTTCGAAGAGGACAAGGTGTTCTTCCTCAATTTCCTGATCGACATCACCGCCTATTGTGACTGCTGGGGAATCGGACAACCACACGTGGTCAATGATATCGGTGTAGTCGGTAGTCGAGATATCGTCGCCGCGGAGGCAGCGTCACTTGACTTGGTGGCCAAGGAGGGACTCATTGAGAGCATGATACCTCCCTTCATGCGGCCGAATTTGGACCCTGATATCGATCTTCACCCCTTTGCCCGTCTACACGGGCCGATGAAGGATCCGTACATAGTCGTCGACTACGCAGAAGATCTTGGTCTTGGAAGCAAGAAGTATGAGCTTATAGAGGTTCTATCACCTGAAGAGACCATGAAGATGGAAGCGCCGAAGGGTGTAAGTGAGACCGAACCTACATTCTACTAGACCGAACACACGGACTGAATGAAGATGTCATGGCCTTCGATGATTCGAGTACTGGGCTTTGGGGATAGCCTGACAGCTGGGACTCCTGGCTATGATCCGGAACTCAAGGAAGGCGATGAAGAATCTCAGTACTCCTACTGGCTCGAGAAGAGGGCACTAGAAGAAGCCGACCTGGACGTGCGGTTTGAGAATCGAGGGGTCCCGGGAGAACTTGCACAGAATATGTTTCCCAGGATGAAGCGCATACTGCGAGGGCGGGGCGCTGTCTATGATGTAGCTGTAATCCTCGGCGGCTCAAATGACATCGGATGGGGTTATTCAATTGACGCCGTCGTCTCAGCAGTCACAGGATTGTGGGATGTGTGCCTAGAGGAGGGGATCCCTGTGATTGGCTGCACGATTCCACCGATTGCACACATCTTCGGCGGCATTCAATCCATGCAGGCCAATATCAATAGGTTGCTTACAGAGGCCATTTCAGAGCGCGAGCGGGCGCTGTTGGTTGATCTCTTCACGCCTCTAAGTGATGACAATCGTCTCCTAAGACCCGAATACGACTCCGGCGACGGATTGCACCTGAGTGTTTCAGGCTATAGGCGGATGGGTGAGGCCATCTGGAATCTAGGCGTGAAGAAGATTAGGCCGTACCTTCCCTAGTCCTCGCATGCCATCTAGAGGGTCAGAAACTCTATAGGGAACGACCTTATGATACAACCAAAGAAAAAGGAATAAGTGGCTGCCAGTAATCAGCGTACTACTCCGGAGGTAAGAACTCTGCCCAAGACCCAGAAAACTCCGAACAGAGGCAGACTGCAATTCGTCCATCGCATTTGCGAGAGTGTCCGCCGTGGAGATATAGCGGCTGTGAGACAGTCTCTTGAGGGTTTCTGGGACAACAAGAAGGAGAATCCGTGGCACTGTATCTACGACGATATCGAGAAGTACTGGGAAAAAGAAAGCCCCGAGATCGATGCCTCTGAGACGCTTCTCTTGCTACGAGACGCTGTCTTTGCTTCACTCGATATGCAATCTCTCAGTCTTCCGATAGCCATGGATACTTCCGAGCTACTTGAAATGGTTCTTGGAGAAAAGAGCTGGAAATCGGGAAGGAGAACTGCCAGGAACCACTGTGCCAGTCTTCTTGTTGACAAAATTCGCCGTGGACACCTGAACCATGTTGAAGACATAGGCCTGGAACTGGACGGTTTTGGTTATCTCGTTGATGAGTTGCACGAGGCGCGTTTGGAGAAATACCGAAAAGCAGAACCCGATGTGAAGAGAAAATACGCATACATGGAACCTCTCCTGAAGTCACGGGAAGGTAGGAGACTTCTTCGGAACCTTTCGATAACTGAGGAGCGCCTAGAGAAGGATGATACTCGCTTCGAGGAACTTATGCAGGCCTACGAGCATGCACTGGTAGATATGGAGGTTGACTTGAGTTCGTCATCTGTCTTCCCGGACGCAACACGTCAGGTAACACTCAATGGTGAAACGATAGAGAACCAATCAGAGGCTGAGCGGCAATACTCCAGGAAAAAGAAGAAGACTAGGGGCGAGCAAGAAGCTCTTACAGGATTCATTGGAGAGTCAGAGCCGCCAGAGAAGGGAGAGGAGGGCCAGTGAAGTCTCTTTCGAAAACTGAGTCTGCAAAGGTCAGTGAATTGCGAAGAGTATCTGATTCGTTGGAATCTGCAGACCTCCAAATCATGTATGCCGCAGCAGGCGAGATGGTCGCCCTTCCTTATGCTTTCTCACTAATTCCCAAAGCATTCGCCCTGACACACTCGGACGATGCAACCATCTGCAGACTGGCGTTTAGGACACTAGGACAGAATGTATACGGGAAGTATGTATCAGAGCTCTTCAAGGGACTGGCAGAGATTAATCCCGCTGAGAGAGAACAAGTGCTCCAAGTCATAGAAGAACGTCTGAAGACCCGGGGAAGTCCTGATTCCCCTTCAGAGCAGGACCACTGGATTGAGGCTTTGGACGGTCTTGGGCGTGAACACCAGCCTACGGTCTTTGGAATTCTATCAACGCTGAATCGGAAAGGAGCAAACTACGTCAAGAAGTTGCTCACCGAGAACATAGGCGCAGTATCTCTTGGATCCATTCAGAAGATCAGCGACTTCCCTCGCAGTACAAGAAATCGTTTCATCAGACTTCTAGTCAAGGTATCGATGGATAGGAGAAAGGAGCTCCTCCCCTACATATTGGAGATAATGGACTCCAGTTCAATCAAATATGCAAGTCCGTATCTTCAGAGTGAGCGATGGCAGGAGCGAGTCAAGGTAGCCGAAAGAGTAGGATATCTTGGTGTATCTCGTGCCAGCGGGATTGTCATGGAAGTAGTAGCGGACGAGGACTGGCGTGTCAAGCAAGCACTTCTGGAGAACATCACGCTGGAGAAGTCTAAGCTGACCTCAGTTCAAAAGATTCTAGAGTATATGGTCAAGGATTCTCATGCACGTGTCCGCCGGGCGGCAGACAGACTCATCTTGCAGCTCGGGACGACGCAATGTGTGGGTTCTAGTCTCCAGAACCAGCGTAAGCGCATTCAGAAGAGTTTCCGAAAACAGCTTTTGCGGGCTGCACCAGTAAATAAGGATGTAGACTCGCAGTGGCTGGGCGTTGACGTTGAATTGCAGGATCCGATTCCGTACATGGATGAGGAAGAGGAAGGCGGTGAGGGGATGTCACTGTCTGATCTTAAGGAGCCCCCGAAAAGAGACAAAGCGGCGGCGGATGCCAGAAAGAGCCTGCTCGGTGCCTTGATGTCCGCCCAGAAGAAGGCAAGGGACGAAAAGCCTGAATTGCCTCAGGTTGCCTCTGTAGATGACTTTGACATCGGAGACCCAGATCTAGACCCCGAAGAGCGATTCTTGGTAGCTCTCAAGGCCCTACATCACCAAGAGGGAAAAGATGTGGCGATTGAGCTTCTAAGAGCAGAACTTGCCAGTCACGGGATGGATGAGAACGAGTTCAATACAACCCTTGAAGAGTTTGAACGCAACGGGATTGTGTACCGATCGGGGGAGGGCACCGTCAGTTATGTCGATATCGAGCTTTGAGGAACACTAATCTGAGACTCAGTACATGTTGCCATAAAAGGTGAAAGAGTTGGCCCACGTCAGAGTGATCGAGAATGGTCTCGTCGTCACGATGGATGATGAGAACTCCATCCTAGAGAAGGGATATGTCGTCATCAATGATGACCGTATATCAGAGATGGGCTCCGGTGAGTGCGAGATAGATGCCGATGAATCGATTAACGCTTCTGGGTGCGTTGTGATGCCGGGCTTAGTGACAGCCCATACCCACCTCTATGGCATCCTGTTGCGAGGGGCCACTCTCGATATTGAACCTCCAAGTGATTTTGCCCAAGTTCTCCAACGGGTATGGTGGCCACTCGACGAGAAGCTGACCCTGGGTGATGCATATGCCAGCGGGCTCTCTGCTTCGGCTGACCTGCTGAAGAACGGCTCCACTTTTCTTGCGGATACCTATTCAGGCCCTAACTCGATTGAAGGAAGCCTCGACCGGATTGCAGATGCTACAAACCGGCTTGGTATACGGGCTCTGTTGGCGTTTGAGATGACAGAACGCCATACTGAAGAAGAGGCCAGCAGAGGTCTGGAGGAGAATATCCGGTTTGCAGGGGAGTGCGACAGCTGTCAGAATCTTGCGTCACTCATGGTCAGCATCCATGCCTCGTTCACTGTCTCTGATGAACTCATAGAGCAGTCCGCAGCCAAGGCAGAACAGCTTGGGGTGCCCTTGACCATTCATACCTCTGAAGGCGCAGTTGATCTCTATCACAATCTCGAGCAGTACGGTGAGCGAACTGTGGAGCGGTTGCACCGATTGGGTGCCTTGGGGGAGAACACTGTTCTTGCTCACTGTGTTCACGTGAATGATGAGGAGCTTAATCTAATCGCCAAGACTGATTCGCGTGTAGCCCATAATCCTATGAGCAACAATCTCAATGCTGTTGGTACTGCTCCAGTGCCTGAAATGCTCTCTCGAGGAATCAAAGTCGGTCTTGGAAATGATGGTTGGATATTTGATCCCTTTGAGAACATGCGCTGTGCCTACACCATCCACAAACTCTCCCATCGGAATCCGAGCATCATCTCACCGCTGCAGGTTGTGCGCATGGCGACAATCGATGGAGCACGGTGCTATAACCTAGAGTCCGAGATTGGCAGCCTAGAAGCAGGCAAAGCTGCTGATATCGTAGTTATCGACGGGGGACGGGCTCCTACACCTCTCACCTCCGAATCAGTAATCGGCCATATTGTCAACACATTCTCAGGAAGGGATGTTCGGGATACGATGGTAAACGGAGAGCCGGTTGTAAGGAATGGTCGATTGACGAGAATGGATGAGTCAGAGGTTGTTAAGGCCTCCCGTGAGGCAGCAAGAGATCTATGGTCTAGAATGAGTGGTTGAACTGAAAGGATAGGACCTGACGGATCTATCAGAGTTCGGAGAAAAGGAGAAGGGGCAGGTGACTGCCCCCTGCACTGTACCTATCTTCGTTTGCAGACAACTGCACCCAGAATCACTATTACGGCTATACCCCCTCCGATGATCAGGATATTGTCCTGAAGGAGTACGATGATGTCTGAGGGGAGGCCATCACGGATGACTGAGATATCACTCAGCGTATGGGTCTCATTAGCTAGCGTGATAGAGTACCTGGCCAGAAAGCCGTCCTCTTTGAGGTAGCTTACAGCAACAGAGCCTGTCTGGTTGAGTAGCTCGTTCTCATACGTGGCTGTCATTTCCCAGTAGGCTGAGTTCTCACTCATGGTCAGATTTGAGTACTTATCCAGCAGTAGCTCAGTGAGCAGTGTGTAGTTTCCTGTCGGAACAGCTAGACGTTCTCCTGTTGCTGCGATGCCTAGGAAGATCAAAACTGCAAAGCCCATCGATGTGCCGTTCTCCCAGAGAATGTCCAAGTCGACTTCGGGCATATCATCCCATGTTGTGAGAACGTTGGGTATTGTTTCAGTATCTAAGACTTCCATGTAGATTCCTTCATTGACATCTTCTTCTTGCTCGGCACCGGTCAAGGTCATCTGGAAATTGAACTGGTCTCCGTCATCGATACCCCAGACAAGTCCCTGTGAAGTAGCAGCCATGACTGGCGTAACACAGAAGATTCCAACGAAAGCCAATGCTAGCAGTAATTTGAGCGTGCGTTTCATGATTAGTTTCTCCATAACCAATTCGCGAATTGGATACTGTTACGTCATGACAGATGCAGAAAAGGTCTTCGCTTGTAAATATGAGGGCCGGTTGGCCTTGGCGACTCGGTTGGTCAGAGCAAGAGTTTCAAAAGGCACCCTTGTTTGCAGCTCGTGGGTGACTGAGGTGGATTTCAGGCCTAGGTACAATGGACCGATTTTCGACGCGCACAGCCATGTTGTTGATGAGGAGCACATTGACCTGCTTGTACGCATCGGCGAAGACTATGGTGTAGAAAAGTCTCTCCTCATCGTACATGGAGATGTAGGCATCGAGAGTTACGAAGAACGGTATCCTGATAGATTCATCTTTGCGAAGTACTTCTCTGGCTGGATGCTCTTCGGAGAGGGACTTGATGAGGCCGTTCCAGAGATACATTCTATGAGAGAAGAAGGTTATCAAGTTGCCAAGGTCCACTTTGCCCCATTCTGGAGTGACAGATTATCTGAGGTGAAAAACATCCCTCCCCTTGACAGCAAGGAGTTCAATCCCTTTTTCGAGGCTCTTGCGGACGAGGAGATTCCTGTCCTCATCCACGTCTCAGACCCAGATACGTACTATGAGAGCCGCTACGACAACGAAGCTGTATACGGCACGAAAGACGAACATCTCATGGAGCTTGAGCGTCGGCTTGAAAGGACACCAGATGTGACATTTCAAGTGGCACACTTTGGTGCCCAGCCTGAGGTTCATCGTCTGGAGAACCTAGCCAGGCTGTTTGACAACTATCCCAATCTGAACGTGGACACTGGTTCGGCTCGCTGGATGGTCAGAGAATTGGGGAGGGATCCTGAAACGGCACGGCGTTTCGTGACGAGATACTCGGAGCGAATCCTTTTCGGTAGTGACTGCGTGGCGCGAAGCAATGACATTTCATACTACGAGGGCCGTTACAAGTCGGAGAGGATGCTCTGGGAGAGTGATGTTAGAGATGTCCCTCTGCCCTTTGTTGATGCGGATACCGTAGACTCGGGTGGGACTTTTATCAACGGCCTCAATCTCGATGATGAGGTCTTGGAGAAACTATACTGGAAGAATGCTCTGCGGATTCATATGTGACAAAAGGAGAGACTAGAGGGAACCCCGTCTCCGTTTGGAGCTGGTCCCTCGTCGTGTAAAGATGGATTCTCTAGTCAGATACTACGAGTTTGTCTTCTACTTCAAGGACGCCAAAAGTGTTCTCTGCGCAGGCACGAGCAACGAGTTGGGTAGACCTATCAGGCACTACTCCTGATAGTGTCACGATTCCATTCTCAACTTTCACATCTATATTGTTCACGTCTACAGAGAAGCTCCTGTCGATTGCTTTGATCACGTCTTTTCCGATAACTTCGTCAGTGACCTTCTCGGTGGGAACGACGGTGAGTTTGTTGTTGACACTGATAACGCCTCTTACCTCAGAAACCAGCTGTTGGGCTCTGAACTTCCTCCAGTATGCATCAACATCTCCTTCCAAGATGACATCGCCGTGGTCAACTCTCACCTCGATGTCTGCGTCTGCAGTGGATTGATTCCACTCCAGAACGAACTCTACCCGCTTCTCAATGTCGTCATCCGTAGGAATCTCTACTGTGGGCGGATACTCCACCAGAAGCTGATTATCAACCCGTGTTACTCCTTCTGCTTTCCAAGCATCGAACAGTGCTGCCTCCGAGGCTGTGTAGCTGGGGACTGAACCCCTCAGAATGACTTCGTGGTTGTCAACCTCGATTTCGATGTCAGAGGCATCGACACGGTGGTCCCAGTAGAGATGGTCCACCACATCTTTCTTGATTTGTTCATCCGTTCGATCAGTCATATTATCTATCGTTATCTCCACGAACAACAAGATAGAAACGACTAAAAAGACTTGGGAATGCGACGTTCGATTCCCGGCTCCTGCGATGCAGATTAGTCCGAACCTCTTGGCAGTGGTCGACTTCTTCAATGACTATCTCTTCAGTGGAAAGAGAGATTTGGCAGATACTGCCACGATTCTGGATTCACTAATGGTCGTCAGCAGGTTCCTGCTCGCTATCCTGACAATCACATTGATGAGGAATGAAGCATGTCAGGGGAGTGGTTGCGCTGAACATCACTTCCTTATCAGCAGGGTCTGAAGAACTCCATTAGGTCTTTAGGAGGATCGAGCAATATAGCTGACACTATTGAAATCGAGTTAGCAATGGCTGAGGATGCTGAAACTCTCACAAGCATTTCGAAGAGAGCATTCGATTCAGACGTTGAATATGGTGCTCCAAAAGGACACAAACCACCAGGATATGAATCCGTTGTTGAGCATCTCAGGCATATTGAGCTTGATTCAATTCACTACTTCAAGATCCTCTGTGATGGTGAGATTGTTGGAGGAATTAGGGTTGTACCGCAGGACGATATGTATTGCTACATGTTTGGTGTCTTCGTGGATCCTGGCTATCATCGTAGGGGCATAGGTGGGAAGTCCTTCGGGCTTGTGAGAAACAGATATCCCCAGGTGAAACGATGGACCCTTGACACACCGATATGGAACACGCGAACCAAGCCGTTCTACGAGGGACTCGGATTCGTGCGATTGGGCATTCTTAGATATGAACCAGCCTTTGACTTAGTCTATTATGAACTCATCACTGATTCTGAATACCAGCGCAAGACTACTCCCATAGGAGAACTTCAGCCTGAGATGGACAATGTCGCGGTTGAAGGAACGATAGAAGGCATAACGGAGCCCAGAATCACCAAGTCAGCGAGAAACGGAACGCGACACAGAGTTGCGGAAGCAGTAGTGCACGATGATTCTGGCTCGATCAGGGCGATTCTCCATGAAGAAGCCATTGATCAAGTCAATTCAGGAGAGTTCATCAGAATAGAGCGGGGTTGTGTGACTGTTGTAGAAGGAGAGAGGCAGCTGAGTATTGGTCCCCGAGACCTGCTTGCCATCTTGGACTGTTAGAAAGTGTAATAGGTACGATATTACAAGCTAGCCATGCGGTGATGATGAGCCTCCACTGAGAGACTAGGAATAGATGATCGCACGGTGAGCAGCTGAACCGCACTCAATCTTGCTACTCATAGAGATCGTTCCATGTTATTGCTTGAGAGGGTTAACAAGTTAACCCTGTGTGCTGCGAGTTCTTGTTACATACATCCACAAGTCTATATGCCCATCAGGCGAAACTCGTTCTAATCTGTGAGGACGACCAATGGGCGATGAGGACCGACCTACAGGAGTGGCGACGATTCAGGATGCCCACGGGGACCAAGAGGATATATCGAATCTGAGCTGGTATCAGTCGGTCAAACGCGTGCTCAGCAATCGCAACTGGGCCCTCTATCTGTTCACGGTGTGGATCTACAATAGCATGGCAATCCTGCGGCAGTATTTCACGCTCTACTTCCGAGAGATCGGCATATCCTACGTGCTGACAGGAGTACTCCTCTCGTTGATGTTTGGAGTGAATATCATCGGGTACTTTGTGTCTGGTTACCTTGCCGACAACTATGACAGGCGGAAACTGTCGATCCTCACAATGGTCGTCAATGGTACCGGTTTTCTCATGCTTGCTTTCTTGACGGACTTTCTAGGTCTAGCCTTTGCCATGATAATTGCAGCAATGTCATCCTTCACGGGGACTGCTGGACAGGCATATCAGATGCAACAGGTTGACAGACGTCTCGGAGGAGTCGCTAACAGCCTCTTCACACTGGGTACGTCTTTTGGCCTTGTTCCACTCTATGTCTTTGGCCTTCTGCTAGACATCGGATGGGGCTTCGTCAACATCATGCAGCTGATGCTGTTTGTTGCGGGGATTCTCTACCTGATTTCGGGTTTTGTTCGTGCCATGGCGCTTGAATCCATCTCACTGCCAAGGAGAGAGACCACTCACAGTCTGCTACGGGATTTCATCGCTGAGAACATCAGGGGCCTCAGGCTCCTAGCCACCGTCTTACCGGTCTTCGCAGCAGTGATATGTGTGGACGCATTCAGCGACAGCCTCTACAGATTTGCTAGCCTCTACTTTGTGAATGAGACTCTGAACTTCGGCTTCTCCGAGATCAACCTCATGTTCCTCATCACTCTGGCCTTCTCTGTCCCTCTGACAATGTACCTGGGGCGGAGATTCGACAGGAAAGGGGGACGTCGTCTGACAGTCATTGTCTATGCTGTGATGCCCGTAGCAATTGGTCTGTTGATTCTCGCCCAGTTCGTACCCTATGTTGGGCCACAGGAGTGGGTGGACGCGTTAGACTCGATATATCCCAGTCTCAGCGTGATTCTCTCTCTCGCATTCATCGGCACGGCAATGAAGCAGATCAATGACATTCTATGGTTCTCTATCCTTGGGACCTATATACAGAAGTCGCTACCTCGAGCAGATATGGGAAAGATGCTGAGTCTTAACATGTTTATCGTCATGGTTTTCATTGCAATAGGACCCATACCTGCGGGAATCATCTATACCCTCTATGCGGGTTTGCCGCTGCTCTACACGGTCTTGGCACTCAACATAGTGATTTTGATTGTTCTGGCTCTATTTAGCATAGAACCCAGAGTATCTGTTCGGGAACTAGAGGGCGAAGATTTCAGCTACTGAAGCTGCACTCTAGTCATTTGAGGACATATGAGGCTGAGATTCTGTCTGGCATGCAACATGTTCATATGCCCCGGTAAGGCCGCAGAGGACATGCAAACGATGGACTGGGTGACGGTTGGTTTCAACATCATTGGTGGATTGGCTCTCTTCATGTACGCCATCACCCTCTTGCGAGAAACACTGGGCAAGATATCAGGAGCCCGGGTTGCCAAGCTTCTTGAGAAGGCTACGAACAACCCTGTGAAGGGGATGGGCGTGGGCACGGCTGCCACATTTATGACCCAAAGCTCAAGCATAACTGTCTTGACGCTGATTGGATTCGTCAATGCTGGCATGATGACTTTTCGACAATCAGTCAATGTTATGCTTGGCTCCGAAATCGGGACGACAATTACCGCCCAGCTCGTGTCGTTCAATATTGGCATGGCATTCTGGCCATTGATAGCCATCGGATTCTTCATCCATATGTTCGCTCGAAGCGAGCGTGTTCGCCTCGTGGGAAAGGTGCTCTTCAGTCTCGGTCTCATCTTCTTGGCAATGGAGTTCATGAAGGATGGTGCTGAACCCCTTCAAGGCAGCCCGGTCTTTGTAGCCCTAATCAACAACTTCGGTGCAATCCCCATCATCGGCATCCTGATCGGAGCATTGATTGCCGGAATTACTCAGAGCAGCTCTGCTACAACCAGCCTCGTCATTGCCATGGGGATGGGTAATGTAATTCAACTGGATGCAGCTATCGCCCTAGTGATGGGCGCCAACATTGGAACATGTTTTCTCGAGATTTTCGCCGCGGTTGGAGCGAGCACACCAGCCAAGAGGACTGCTCTGGCTCAGACTATCATAAACATATTCGGGGTAGGACTCTTCATTCCATTTCTGGGCCCATTCGCAGCCCTGGTTGAAACCACTTCCCCCGATTTACCGCGTCAGATTGCCAACGCACACACAATATTCAACGTCCTCGTCAGCATTGTTCTGATTCCTCTTGTTGGACTTCTAGTTCGATTCTGCGAGAGAGTCATTCCCAAGAAAGAGGGAGAGACAATCGGCAAGCATTTCTTTGACGAGGAGATGCTCCATCTTCCCCAAGTTGCTTTACGAGAGGCAGAACGTGAAGTCATCCGGGCGGCAGATGTTACATTGGAGATGATTGGACTAAGCAACAAAGCATTGGTTGGAGGTGATCAGGAAGCCGCTCGAGAGGTGATGAGACTGGAAGACGAGGTAGACGAGAGCGTCCGAGAGTCTGAAACATTCATCGACAAAATCCGTGAAGAGGAGCTGAGTGAAACGGATCAGCTTTGGAGGATGAAGCTTCTCGCGATACTCGTGGACATCGAGCGTGTGGGCGACCAGTGTGATAACTTGGCAGAATTTGCCGTCTACCGGATAGATAACCGGATTACCTTCTCTGAAGAAGCGGAATCGGAGCTGGCCGATTTCATCAGTCTTGTAGAAGAGACCTACGGCGAAGCTGTCAGAGCTCTTAAGACAAGGAACAAGAGTGTCGCTCGCCGAGCAGTGCTTCTAGAGGATGAAATTGACAAGCAGGAACGCGAACTCCGTACCAATCATGTGAATCGGATGGAAGCCGGAATCTGCAGTCCTAGGGCTGATGCAATGTTTGTAGAAACTATACGAAATCTGGAACGCATAGGGGATCACGCTGACAACATCGCTGCAGATGTGATTGTTGTCAAGTCGGTCCATGGTCCTGTTCGTATCGTGGAACCTGATGCATGAAGGTTAGTGGAACTACAGAACAAGAAGCCCTGAGGGCACTCTCAACCGCCCCCAACAGGCGGGAACACAACAAGGAGGTCTCCCTCCTTCAGAGGAGCGTCTGCGTCCTTGACTCGCACTCCATTGACCATGATGATTTTTGCCCGCTCTTCTGAGATTCCAAGCTTAGAGAGGACCTGTTTCACGGTGCCATCATCTATCTCGACTGGGAACGACTCCCCAATCTCCGTGCCCTCGGGGGCAAAGCATCTGAGAGTTGCATAGAGCTTCACATCGACCCTCACAGTTGTCACCCTAGTAGTAGTCCACTTCATGGTCTGATTGTGTGTATCCATGCCCCTTGAGGTGCTGGCCGCCACAGAGGAGAACCATGTTGAAGGGAAAGAGCCCGACACGGGAATCATCTTTCACTTCATCATCTACGTGGGCAAGGTTTCCGTCTATGAAGCAATCTCCTAGGTCAGACATTTGGAGGCCAAGTCTCTCTATGAGATGTTGAAACGTTTCTCCTTCAACATGCTCTACTATCATGACCGTATCAGCATTACACTTCGCATCTTCGACGAGTCTACGAAGCTTGCCATAGAGATGAACCTCAATCATTCAGAATCGCCTCGCTCTCCAGTCTATTGGCTGGCAAAGCTCTCTAAGGAAGTAGAAAGTGAAGACAAAAAAAGAGATTGGCAGGGGCAAGGCGCCCCTTAGCCGTTCTACATGTCTTTGTATACTGCGTCAAGTTCGTCGTCCGGTACGTCGAATGTGACGTCGTGAGGGGGCAGAGGCTCTGTTCTGAAGAACTCAGGCAGCCTGTCGTCTTCCTTCGTGAAGCCCGCATTTCTGTTGAAGTCGCGCTCCATCTCAAGGACCTTAAGCCCGTACTTCGTCACGTCGACTTCATCTCCTAGGAATCCATTGACAGTCTGTGTCATTCCCTCAAAGCCCTTGTCGATGTCAAGTATGGCAAAGGCGATGAAGAGACAGTATCCACTGGAGTCAATGTATGCCGTGGTTGCCTGGAAGTTTCGAGAGAGTTCAGCCTTCTTCATCTCGCGTGGGTCACTAACATCTCCTTTGATACCAAGAATCTCAGCGGCAATGGTGTAACCAGAGGTGTGGTCTGCGCCCATGGTTGAGGTAGCATAGGTGACGCCAATACCTCTGATAGGTCGTGGATCATATGCAGGAAGGGATTGACCTTTCACGACAGGGATCCTTGTGACTCCGAAGGTTTCACCTGCAATCTTAGCACCAGAGGAAATCAGCTTGCCAACCACAGAGTCTTCCTTGTACGCCTCTTTCAGGAGCTTGATGGCTGCTTCTCCGTCGCCGTAGTCGATTTGACCGGACTCCATAAACATGGCTATGGTATTACCCGCTTCTATTGTATCCAGACCAAGGTCGTTACATAACCTGTTCAGCTCAGCTACGTGTTCGAGATTGTCAATGACGAGATTGGTCCCAAGAGACCACGCAGACTCATATTCAAGTGGTGAAACATGTGCCTTCCCTGTCTTCTCATACGGAACCACATTAGAGCAGGCCATAATGCAGCCTGGGTGACAGGGATGACCATACATCCCCTCTGCCTTGTCGCCGAATTTCTTCTTTGTCTTATCGACGAGCTCATGCACCGCCTCCCCGGAGATCTTGGATGCTCCATTGAACCTGCCAGAACTGAATCCGCGGCTAGGCAATCCCCCGGCCTCATTCAAGATGTTCATGAGAACGTTGGTGCCGTAGTTCTTCAGACCGCCATAGGGATTTCCATCATCGTCTTCTAGCTTGCCTGTTACGGGATGCTCATCCAAGGCCTCAGCTAGTTTCTTTCGTCCCTCATCAAATAGGTCCTTGTCCTTTGGCTTTGGTCGGTCAGCCCCCTTATCATCGCTAATAATGGCAACCAGTCGCTTTGAGCCAAGGACTGCACCCAGACCACCACGGCCTGCATATCTTCCAGGATCTGTATTCTCGATGTTGTTGCCGAATATGCCCGCGCTCTTGTTCTTTCGCTGGCCGGCGACTCCACAACCCACTATGCCTGGTCTCGTGTCGTATTTCTTCCAGACTCTCCCGATCAAGTCGTAGAGGCCTATTCCTGCATAGTCGTTTGTCTTCAGGAGCTCAACATCGTCCTTGGAAACGTAGAGGCTGTACCAGTCCTTTTTCGTTTCAGGCATACCTTCGATGACTATCGCCCTAATTCCCAAGTTACCAAGTCTTGTACCGCTCAGTCCTCCCGCATTCGCTTCCTTTATCGTACCAGTGAGGGGTGATTTGCCCCCAAAACTGATTCTCCCTGAGGAGGGCGCCGGAGTGCCTGCAAGAAGGCCGGGTGATACCACGACTTTGTTGTTCTCTCGTAAGGGATCACACGTGGCCTCGACCTCGTCATGCACGATGGCCGTGGTCATGGCTCGCCCTGCATAGGTGGAATACTTCTTAGGAACTTCTTCCCATTTGTAATCCATATCGTTCATATTCACTCTGAGTATCTTGCTCATTCCTCTCTCTTCCTTTGTGATGTGTATATACAACTACGAGACGCGGTATTTAACCGATATGCTGAACCATTTCATATCGTTATGAATCATCATGCACATCGGCGAGAGGCCTCTCAGCATGAAACCTAGTAATGAAAAACAATAGATGGAAAACATGTGATGGGACCGCAGAGAAGCCTGCGGCTCCCATGTAATAGCTTTATTCTTCGGCCTTCTCAGGGGTCATGAACTCAACATAGATCGATTGATCAGAATCGTCACGTATGACTCTGTAGGCCAGTTCGTCGTTCATCGACACAAAGAGCTTCAATTCCTCAATTGCCCCCTCATCGCTCTTCTCGAGGTGCATCCAGTCCTTGAGGAACTCGAGACTTACAGCTTTCTCTTTATCCTTGATGTCTTCGAGCATCTCCTCAAAGTTGCTACGGACCTTCATGTCTATCTCACGATTTTGCTTGATGAGCTCTGCAACATCCTTAGTGTGCTTCTTCCACGCCAAATGAATCACCTTTCTAGCTATGTGAAGGTGAACTTCTGCTTATGAACAATACGAAATGTGAGTTCAGACAATGTATCATCTTTTTATGGAATGTACCGGATTCTCCCTAGGATGCAGAAAGGATGAATTTCGGAGTACAAGTGGAGCCTCAGTTTGGCTATTCGTTCAAAGATGTAGTCGCCATCGCAGAGGCAGCAGTGACAGAGGGGTATTCTACACTCTGGTTCTCTGATCACTTCATGCTGGACAAAGAGGCCACTGACAGAGAACTCTTGGATCCTTGGCTCTTGATGACAGGGCTAGTGTATGCTAATGACCAAATCCGTGTGGGAACCTTAGTGGCATGCAACAATTATCGACCGCCAGCCCTCCATGCAAAAATGGCTGCCACCCTCGATGTCTTATCAGAGGGTCGGTTCGAGTTCGGTATTGGGGCAGGGTGGAAGGAAATGGACTACCGAGCATTCGGACTTGAATACCATGACGACATGACTCGCATCAGGCAGCTCGCAGAAGGGATTGAGATAATCAGAGGGGCATGGACAGAAGATGTCTTCAACTATGATGGGGAGTACTACAATGCTGAGAATCTCATCTCGAATCCTAAACCTGTTCAGGATCCTCATCCGCGAGTCTGGGTGGGTACTATGAAGGGGCGACGTCATATGCTAGATGTTGCTGCAAGGCACGGTGATGGTATCAATCTGGCATGGGCATTTACTCCCGAGGACCTTAAGAGAATCTTCTCGAAGCTCGATGAGCTTCTAAAGAAGTACAACAGAACGCCTGGATCATTGAGTCGGTCTGTTGGTCTGTGGACGCGCTATTTCCGCTCAGAGCAAGATATGGAGGAATATATCTCGAGTGCCGCAAAGGAACGTGGCATTGAAGTCGACCTATACCGGAGGAGAGTTTCAAAGGCATTATGGGGGACATCAGAGATGATGGTTTCTCGGTTGCGTGAGTATTATGATGTCGGAGTGGAACATGTGATATTCATGTTCCCCCATGAGAATGAGGTTGAGCAGATGGGTGCTCTTAGCAAACATGTTCTCCCCCATATATGACCCTGGTGAGTAGACGCCAATGGAATAGGTTCGGCTAGTAGTCCCCAGCCTGTTCTCTATGGATGAATCAAGTTTTGAATCGATTCTATGATGGTATGTTCACCGGCACGCTCTGAGCCCCAGTCTATGTTGAACATCCCATCACCACCACCGCTACCGATTGCCGTGACTCTACAGTCTCCCCTCTGTCGATCTGACTCAACAAGCGTAGTGAGCGTCTGCCACGAGCCGGTTCGAAACACGTATTCCTCGTGGATGAATATCCCCACTGTTTTTCCATCCTGCCTCCAGATCCTCTTCTCGACTTGGGAGTAGTCTCTAGATAGGAAACGTACGATACGATCTGTGAATCTTGCGTCAACTGTGAGTACGTTCAGCAGAAACCCCTCATCACGTCCTGCGTTCTTGATGGTATAATCCTCGAGAAGGGATATATGTTTTTATTAGAGTCTCCTAGAATCAGGCGAAATCCACGAGCTGTGCCTGCCCCTGATCCACCACATGCCAGGCACCTGAGTTGACATCCTTCTCTACGACTTCCTCTCGCTCCATATTCTTGAGATGATAGAGAACTGTGCTGTAGGAAATCTTCATTTCCTCAGCTATTTGTGAGGTTGTGGGTGACTCCTTCTCTTCTATAACGCCTAGAATGGCGGTGCGCGACCTAAGTCCACTGTCTACGTTACGTATCCACATCAGGAAGGCTCGTCGGTCATAGGACATGCATAGGCCTCAAGGAATGGACTCATTGATCAGATCCAAGAAGGCAGCGGGTTCATTGTCCTCAGCTATTGGCCGTATTCGGTAGTCGTTGTACTTATGACTCAATCGGGCAGCTACTCGTGTGCCCACCAGCTTCTTGACAACTCCAGCCTTCTTTCCTCGCCACAAGTAGATGGTCTTCGTATCATGATCGATGTAGACAAGGACCTTGTGTGTCTCAGTCTTGTGAATATTACCTTCGGCAGGAATCATCTTTGCCTGTGAATCGATCTCGAACGCTTCGACCATCTTGTGTCCCTCGCTCTCCTAAGTGTAAGAATACCTCCTCTTAAGTGCATTTTCGCTCTGCGAAGGAGCGATTCAGTACACCCAATAAGAATTGATTAAGGGAGAGTGGTTTTGCATCTCAGTGTGGAGTATATGCCTGAGCAAGATCTAGTGAGGATTAGACTCATTGACCGAGAGAATAGACGAATAGAGTTAGTGAAGAACGAAGTCATTCTCTCGTATCCGCTCAATACGCTGCCTGATAGACTCAAGTTTGCCATGGCTGATGTGTTTGAAGGCCCCCTTCCGCCAGAAGAGAAGTTGATACGTCTCTACGAATCCTCTGTCATGAAACCCGCCGTATGTACCCTGAATCCCAGCAGTCCGTTTCCGATCAACACTTGTACGAAGATTGTCCGGTTGAGTCTGACAGACCAGGCCATTGAGGAGAGAATCGACCACTTGGAAGGCGAGCTTCTCTCCTTCCAAGGGCGACCGTTCGACGAAACAATAGATGACCGCATACAATTCTACCGCGACCTCTATGCTGACGAACGTGACATTGATCCCTTCAGACTTGGAGCCATTGAGATGTACGGCGAGACTACTTATTCCAATATCCGAGTAGACTCACGTACGACACTCTCATTTCAATGGCGACACTCGAAGAGTGGTACTGCCTGTGGTTATCAGGTCAATTGTATATCTGAGATCTCCCCACCAAATGACCTATTCTTTAGGTTCATGAGGGTCCTTAGAGGTCTCTTTTCTTCACAGTTTGTAGACACGAAGAGAGGCGAGTATACGTGTGCCTATAAGTTTTGGATCTCGGAAGTACGTGACAAGTCCCTTGTCAGCAAGATTGGCTACTCAACCTAATAGTTGGTCAGCCTCAGGAGTTTAGTCGGGAGTTCATCTACTGAGTCGATAGGCAAATGCACGCCATGTGCTGCCTTGGCCAGAGAGTCCGCTGCATTGGGGTTATGCGAGCTCTGCGGCACAAGAATGATGACTCTGATGTCCTGTCGCTTCATGTCTGCTGCTAGCTTCTCGCATGCTTCTTGGTCAGAGAGATACATGTCAGTATTGAATATGAATACCTTCTCCTTCGCACGACTCGTTTCCAGATTGTCAAGAGCCAAACGCATCGACTGTGTTCCACCGGTTCCTCCAGATGCTCGAACATCAAGAAGATCGGACGCCACCTTATCAACTGACACTGTCTTGTCAGTTATCTCCTTGACAACGTGGGTCGTCGAGTCGAAGAGTACAACGCCAAAATCGTCTTGTTGAATGCCGTATAAGCCCGCCATCACCGATATACTGAGCATACCAAGCTTGGTTGGATCATCCATGGAGCCAGACTTGTCCAACGCCCAGAAGAAGGCTCGCTGGCCCTGATAGCACTCCGTTATGAGGAAATCCTCCGGATCGACAGCCTCGAAACTCGTCCGTCCGGATGACAAGAGACTATCGATGGTTTCTTCTAGGTCGATGAGGTCTATGTCGTCACCAATTCGAAATGGCCTGACCGTGGTTGACTGCTGTATGCCCCCGAGCATAGATGAACCCATGGTCTGTTTGGCAAAGCGCATTCCAAGGTCGATGAGCAGTTTCTTCGCAATCAGTTTGAGGCGTTGTTTGAGCTCTGGAGGTAGCTGGTCGCGATAGGAGTACCAAATTTTGACAATGTTCGTGGCAGGGCCCCCAAGCAGACCGCCAAAGACCATGTCGGTTCGATCCTTGTCAGTTCCTGAGATAGGCTGCCTGTATCCACCGAGCGAACCGTAGCCTGAAGGCATGTTCTGCCCCAGCGCAGCGCCGAAATCCACATGCGCGATAGCTCCCATGGCTGATTGATTCCCTGATTTCTGGGCTGTATCGGCAAGTTCCTTGAGCTGGTTGGAAGTGAGTTTGGCTGAAGATATGAGACTATGAAGTCGCTCAAAGTCGGAAACACCTGCTTTGATCAGACTCTTGATGACCTGGAAATCTGGGTTCACGAGTTCGAGTATCTCTTCTTCCGTCATGCCCAGCCTAGCCCCTGCCTCCTCTATTGCCTGCCTTGACGGAACAGAACCCATGCGTGAGGCCTGCCTGACTGTCTTTCTGAGATGCGTCTTGGTCTGTGTGGAGTTGACGGCCTCGTCAGTCACCTTTTGCATGGCTTCATTCCAATGATCTCCGTTTTTTGAACTACCCATCTTACTATGCAGGTTGCTCATCTGAGAGAGCGTGTTCATGAGAAAGTCCGTTGGCGTTGATCGTGATCTGGCCTTCTGCAGCAAATCATCAGTGTTTTTGTCCACCAAATCTCGCCAGTCCTGATTATCCATGGCGTGTTGAGCAAGCTGAGAGTGGTCCACCTGGTCGCTTGCCGATTCATAGTTCTCGTTGAACGACTTCATCACCTCAGCTGAGTGATCATGACCCGTGTGTTTCTTGATGCTGTCGGACAGATCCATGGCTTGGTCCAGAGTATAATTCTCAGGCGCCTTCTTGACGAGGATGTCAATATTGTCTGCATCTCGGTCCAGCTCTGAGGAATACGAGGTTGCCTGGCTGAGATTCTCGATGCTCTTCAGGAGTTCGCTATCCATAGAGGATAGAGTCTCTTGGTCAGGGACGCCCATCTCCTCCATCATCTTCAGAGCTCTCGCAGCAGTCGCTGGATCTCGTCGTGCCAGATTCGAGAAGGCCTCTTCTACATCATCGTCGCCGCGTAGCGCTTTAGCAGCCACTTTCTCAGCCGAGCTCGGCGACTGTGCTACGTCACCCAGACTGTCGAGCACCTTGCTGTTCTGGATGTCCTTACTGGTCAGGTTACCCATCCGGTCGAGAAGCTCAGAGGAGGCGGTTGACTTGAGCTGCTCATCACTGGAGATTCCGCGGAGGACAATGTCTCCATCTGTGAGATAGTCTTGCGATGCATTGTAGAGATCAGACTGGCCGCGTTGCTTGAGCTCCTGAAGATATTGATAGCCCGCCTCAACCTTGTCCTTCTTGATGATTTTGCGCAAGGCCTGTTCTCTCTTGATCTGAGCAATGACTTCAGTGAGTCTGTCTTGCTGTATTGTCTGCTGGGCAGCGACAGCCGCGGCTTCCTCTCGATTCTGTTCCTCCCGCCGCTGTTTCCTTCCAAGCACAATATCCTCAGCAACAATCCTAGCTATCTTCTGGTCCAACGGGTACGTGGTGAAGACTGCGGCATCGATAAAGTCATCGAGAGTGAATTCTCCGTTTCTGAAGTATCTGGCAGAGAGTAGTTGCGGAATTGCCTGTGTCTGCCTTATGCTGGGCCTCTTGCGCACCTCCCTGTGGTTTCGCATACGACTAACGAATTCATAGGCGAAGTTCAGAACGCTACTAGGAAACGGTTCGATGGAAGGCTTCGTGGTCACGGGCGACACCTCACTCGCTCAGACTTCTACGAACAAGGGAGTTGACAGCAGGCTCTGGATCTATCCCAGGTCTGAAGCGGAGCGCTCCTGTGAGGACGTAAGTCGCTGCCTTTGAGAGAATCCCATAATCGACCTCCTTCTTCTTCTCTCGCTTTGCCATCTGGGATGCGAGGCGAGAGATAGAGATGCCCGCCCTGATGGATGCAGGCACTTCGATGTCAGTCGAATTCCGTGTGGCGTTCACCAGCCCATAGACGTTCTCGAGGAGATAGTCGCTCAGCTTGTATTCCTCACAATTCATTTTGACTATCTCGAGCTCTGTCTCCTTTCTTGGATAACCGATTCTAATCCAGACCCGTATCCTGTCTCTTAGTGCTTCGGATAACCGATGAGCACCTGCCATTTCCTCAGGGTTCATAGTTAGTACCGGGAAGAAGTCCTCATGGGCGGTGATACGGCCCAATCGCTGGACATTGACGGACCGCTCCTCAAAGGGTTCCAGAAGACTATTCTGCACGTACTCTGGCAATCGATTTCCCTCGTTCAGTCCAAAGACACCACCGAAGACCATGGTCTTGAGCAGTGGGCCGGGGTCGAAACTCTCCAAAGTGAAACCCTTATTCAGGACGAGTGCAGGATTGAACGAACCGATGAGATGCGATGGACGAACTCCCTCGTCTCCGGTGATCCACGAGAAGTCCCTCCCGCTTCTCTCAGCGTAGGCGCGCAATAGCAGAGTCTTACCTGTTCCCGGAGGGCCAATGATTCCTGGAATGAGACTCGCGTTCTCGCAGTCCTCCAGGATATCGTACGCATCCTTGTATTGCTCTTTGATTACAATTCTGACCTTCTGCCTAGACGTTTCAGACAGTCGTTCATCAAACGCCTTTGTGAACTCAACTAACGTGTCCTTCATAGCCAACCCCCATATAGTTCCTGTTTCTGTCTATCATATTTAAACCGTTATCCTTTGTGCGAGCTAGATGCTCCCCACTACTCCTCTGTCAGGCTCTTGGAATACTTGAAGAGTGCGGGCTGCCCACCAGTGTGCCAGAACAGGGTCGGACGTTTAAGGTCAATCTCACCGGCCAGGGCATTCCTGACCAGTGCGAGCCCTGCCTTTCCAGTATACACGGGGTCGAGCATGATTCCCTCAAGCTTGGCAAACATCTGGATGGCGGACCTCGTCGCGCTGTCAAGCACTCCATACCCCTCTCCCAAGAAACTATCATCAATCGTAACCTGCGGGTTGCCAATTGACGGAATTTCGGGATACAGACTACGTACTCTTGTGACTAGTTCTTGGACCCTCGTCATCTGAGGTTTCTGTTCGTCCACAGCGCTCACGGCTATGAGCTCCACATCCAGTCCTGTCGCCTCCGCCCCCACAAGCATTCCTGCAAGTGTACCGCCGGTTCCTGACGCAAGAATAATCTGTTGAGCATGGAAGTCCCAATTCTCCATCTGTTCCTTAAGCTCTTCCATGGCCAGCACATATCCGAGCACGCCCAGAGGTGTGCTCGCTCCCGCAGGGACTGCATACGGTGCAAGACCCAGCTCCCTAAGGGTTTCACAGACGTCGTCGAGTCGCTTGTTGAGCTCGAAGAGATTGTCATCAGGATAGAACTTCAGTTCGGCACCCATGCTATTGGATATGAGAAGATTCCCCTCGTACTGCTCGGGCTGTTCACCTCCCAGGAGGAGAATGCAGCGCAGGCCCAATCGAGCGGCTGCCTCTGCAGTCTGGCGACAGGAATTGCTGCCTGTGGCGCCCACTGTGACCACGGTGTCACATCCGGATTCCAAGGCATCTGCCAGAACGAACTCCAATTTCCGTGTCTTGTTGCCGCCAAAGCCAGGTCCAGTAAGGTCATCGCGCTTGATCCATAAGGAACTGAAACCCAAGGATTCTGCGAGATTATCCATCCGGTGAAGAGGAGTCGGAAGAAAAGCTAGCCGCTCGCGCGAGATATCCTCCAGCATGACCTTATGCGCCCCCGCCAGTCAGGAACGAGATTATGAACATAAAGATGGCAGTCATGATACCAGCTAGGAGTGTCTTGGTACCGTAGGACCAGATATTCTTATGCGATACACGACCCAGGAAGAGCCCCAAGACAAACAGTACTACCATGCAAATGACTATGGCCATGAGAAACGACGTGAAATAGTCCAGAATGCCAAAGGGAACCATAAACAGGGGCATCATGACGATAACAGCAGCAACCGCGGGAGATGCTCCATCCACCAAAGCCACTACAACCGAAGTAGTGCGGGAAGCCTTAGCATAAAGGGACTCACTGAGGTCACAGAGCATTGCTCGACCCATCTCTTCTACCTCGCGATCTCTCTCTGCACTCTCGGTCAGGTAAGACCCACTGAAGCCAGATATCGCCATTGCCATGGTGGTGCCCGCAGCGGCAAGCAAGATCGCTCGGAAACCTGGAAGGGGATCAAGCGGATTGATGGTGAGTATCCCACCCAGCACAATGCCCAGCATGGTCAGTGCCCCATCGAATGCATTCATGGCCAAGTAACGCCGAGCAATCTCTACACCTTTGGTGAGTTCAAGGGCGCGCATGACTCGTTCGATGACGCCGCATTCGTCCTCAAGCACGTTGCGGGTCAGCGGCCGCTCTTCATCATCAGAATCTGTCACCGGATACTAGCTCCATTACTCTGCTTAGGTCATTATCACAAGAACTTTTTCATAAGATGGAATAGGGACCAAGTCGCTTTCTTCAAGGCTAGCCGAACAGCACTGCAATCAATGCGACAAGGATGATAAGTGCAATAGCAGCTCCGACAAGTTGACACCAGCACTCACAGCATTTGCTGCAACAGCCTTCGTCCTCTTTTAGCTCTTGCTTGGTGGGGCCCGAGTAGTCATCTGGTAATGGAACTTCTACCATTTCTTTCACTCTAATTCAGGTTTTCAGCCGCACGACAAGCCTCTGAAGCATAACGGTCTTATGAGCATATCGGGCATATTCCCTCGAGGAAGAGTATCCCAAAAAATGAAAAGCCTTTGTTGAGTGTACTACACGTTCGCGAGCAACTGTATGAAGTAGGTTTGAGGAGCTTGAACGAAAGGACCACCACCATCTTTGATCGACCACGTGCGTTGCGCTTTATCGGGCTGACCCAGATGCTCTTTGGGATTCTAGGGTTTCTGGGAAGCATCGGCCTTGTCTATGCATGGATTGCTGGTGTGCCGGACCTGGTGGGAATTGGACCTCTTTATGCTTTGGCAATGCTTTTTGGTGTGGCGATACCCTGTCTCGCAATAGGCAACTACGTTGATGATCTTCGTAGAAATGCTGTTATCGCACAGATAGTCTACAGTGCCATTGCGGTTCTCCTCTGCATGTCCTTCCTGATGTGGAGAGGTATAGGCTACCATTGGGCAGTTCCCTTCTTCGATATGACTTTTGATGTGTACATCGGAAATCTCGCCGCCGGCATTCTGGCTGTAGAATTATCGTTCGCAATCTATCTTCTCCTCAAGTGGGACCAAGTTGTACCACCCAGAGGAGCTACTGTAGTACGTGATAGGGGCCAGGCACGCGAGTACAATGAGCGACTAATGCCCACACCCATCAGTCCGGGTCTCATTTCTCGAGATGGCCTCACCGAAGTGACTCCTGAGGAGAGAGAACGGATACTTGAGGTCCGACGCGTAACGACTGAAGAGGGAATGGCAATTCTGTGCTCAAATTGTGGCGGTGCTACACCACTCACTGAGGCCAAGGAAGATAACACGGTGGAATGTTCTTATTGCGGCGTTATGCTTGGACTAAGCAGTGTCTTCGTTCCCTGTGAGAATCACCCGGATTACTTGGCTGCGACAAAATGTTCTGTCTGCGGGCAGTACTACTGCCGCAAATGCCTGACAGCC
>SDNO01000126.1 GCA_004524435.1 Candidatus Thorarchaeota archaeon
AGGTTTCCATCACTTGCGTTGTAGAGAGTGACAGTTGCGCCTTCAACAGGGAGCCCGTCAAGGTCCTCCACGGTGATATCGAACTCGAATAGATGGATCTCGTCGCTGATTGTCATAACCAGTGCATTCGCATCGCCATCGTTGCTGTATGTTGGCACCATCCACCCGTAGCCAGTGTCACCGGTAGGACGGTATGCGCCCGACGTTTCGAACTTGCCAACCACAACGACACCTATAGAGGCATTCGATTCTATGTGGTAGAGACTGCTTGAGGAGGAGAGGGGTCTGAATGTGCCCACGCCACCTGCAGGAATCTGAAGAGTACCGCTGTTGGTGCCGGTAATCTGCACCTCTGCGGCCTCAGGTGCCACAATCATGAACTTGAACGAATTGTATCCCCAAACCTTGAGGCTGGAACCGAATCGCTCACCAGTAGTTGCTGGAATCCAATCACCAGCATCGCCCGGGCTACTCTCTCGGTATATACCTTCCACCATGAGCTTTGCGCCAGACTCGCCAACAATGTGGAGAATGTCCTCTTGGTCGCCGCTACTTGCAGATCCTCTGCTGACAGAATACGAGCTGTTCGCTGCGATGTTTGTCGTGGTGACCAGGCTGAAGCCAGATCCACTATTTCTATACACACTCACCTCAACAGTGTTGTCGCCAAGGTTTGTGATTCGAGTAACATCATTAGAGTTCCCCATGTCGATGGTGTAGAACTCCTCGCCGGCCAGCTTACCGTCGACCGATGGGTAGAATCCCCAGATGTCACGAGCATAGGAGGCATCAGAGTCACCAAACCTTGCTGAGATTGGCTTCGTTGCGTTACCGAATAGATAGGTCGTATATAGAACATCACGCTTAGAGATGTACTCACCAGCGTCAAGCATTGCTGGGAATGTCACAGACGAGCCATTGTGAAAGAGCCAGCCCGTGTCTGCCTCATCACCCGCAGTCCAGACATTGACTTCGGTATTGTCCTCTTGGGCCTGCAGCCAGTACTTGCCCTCGTTATCATTCTCAAAACCCTCCACGCCCCCGAGCACAAACTCGAGGTCCGTCCCTGTTCCGATTCGACCAACAGCTGGGAACCAGTCATTGATAGCACTGTTGCTGAGACCTTCGTCACCACGGCCCATGGAAACTGCAACCGGATAGTTGGAGTAGACGGCATAGTAACCCCACCAGTAGTTGGCACTCGCTGAGTTGGGTTCATATCGAACAGTCTCCAAGCGGTTCAGAGTCCCATTTGGAGTATTGTCGGGAGTCATTGTTCCGCCACTCCAAATCGGGTCAACATTTCGGGGATCGTCCCACTCCTGGTCTGCAGTGTCCCACATCTCGATGTCGTAATTGTTGTTATCGTAGTAGGAGGCGATATTGATGAGGGTCACCGTGAACGACTTGTAGATGAATGGATAGAAGTCAGGGTAGCTAACGGAACCGACATCCTCCTTCGCATAATAGAGATAATAGTTCTTCTCGGTTGAGTCACGACTCACATTGACCATGAAACTCACAGTGGTGGAGAGAACGAAGGCTCCATCATAGGTCGTGTTCCAGCTCTGGAATGGCAGATTGGTCCATCCAGGATTGTTGTAGTACTCAACTCTAATTGAGTCGCGATAGCAGTGTCCGGATGTGAATGTCAGATAGAGATGAACCGGAACGTTGGTCCTGTCTGAAACATCGGGTTCGGTGAAGTTCAGGTATCTCCGATAGATGAAAGATGAATTCCACCACTCGGCCTGATCCTGTTCACCAGCGATCTCGGATTGACCCCTGTTGAGGCGCATGAAGTCGTCGTCAAGCAGTGGGGTCACATCAACATCGTGGGTGGTCGGAGTAGCGGCCATCATGGGGAGTATCATGAGCATTCCAAATGCGACTAGCAGTGCAAGATGTGTGTGCTTCAATTACTGCACCTCCATTGCTGCGGCGACGTTGCTCGGGTGAGATTTCCTCAAGACCTCAAGATAGTGCCTCGCCTGTCGACTTGGGATTTCCTCCCCGTTGTAGAGCTCGACCGTTCTCTCGATGAGCCATTCAGGATAGACAGTCATGACTTCTGGGTTTGACTTGAGAAGTATGTGCTCTCTCCCCTCCCCGTCGTTGACTCGCATAACGATGTTGGCCTTTTCCAACTTTTTCACCTGCTTTCTGAGCTGTGACTTGGTCACATCAAGAAGACTTGGCAGGTGTTCGGTCTGTTGCGGGCCCTCACGCAGAATCTCTACTATATCGTATGCATCGAAGTCAAGCAGATACTTCGTGAGCTGCTGTGCATCTTCCCAAATCACCTCAGAGAGATCCTTTCTAAGCTGTCCAAGGTAGTTCCTGTGGTACTTCTTTGATGAGTCAAGATACTGATTGGCAACCTCGGTAGGTAGCTGTCCAGTCTTCACAGCACGAATGGTGTCCTGAGAGATGGTCCGCAGCAGAAGCAGTGCACGAGTTAGGTAGATGACCTCTGTTGACAGACCCTCGACCCACCCCGTGGCAATGATGCCCATCTTCACCAAGGGTCGTAGAACCATATCAACATCGATTTTCTTCCCTACTTCCTCGAAGATTATCTGTTCTAAATCGGATGACTCGATTGTTCCGTTTCGCATTAGGGTCTGCAGAATAGACCTCCGAACGGGATCGCTGAGCACTGATGCCTGTCGTTGCTCCGGAGTCATCTGTGTGTATCGTGCAATCTGCCCGTAGAGTTTCGGAACAAGTTTCTGGTATTCATCGTCTTCTGCATTCAGAAAGATTTGTGTTGCAATCTCGGGCAGGGCATCTTTGTAGACATCCGGGTCTTCATCTGGACTGAGGACTAGGAAGACCATTGATGGCTTTCCTTTCAGATGCATGTTGAGTCCACCGTAGTATACCGCCAGTTTAAATTCATCAAAAGCTAGCGACGTAAAACCAGGTTTCTGTGATTCTTCGGTCTCACCTAAAGTTGCGATTCCGTAGACACGCATGCTAGTCGTCGGATCCAGTCCCAGCTGCAGACTCTTTGGTGTCTTAGAAGTCACAACGGGACCAAGCTCATCATCCCATTTCAGTACGGCCAATCCTTCGGGCATCAATTGTTGTCTCCTTGTCTGACGTTCCAGTCACCAGAGATGTGTCCTTGCCAGTCCACAAGGATTCTGGATGGGGCCAAGGTATTCTCGCCAAGTGCCCGGTCCCACTGCGCGTGTTCGGCGCTCGGCTAGACCTCGGTCTGTCTGGACTTACTCTGCCATTGTGCCTGCCAGCGTCTAATAAGAGAATCTTGGACATACTTTCACAGAAGAAAAATCGTGAGCGATGGGTTAACCAATGGCAATACAACATCAACGCGGTTCTAGAGAGATGGGACACTCAAAGATGAATACTAGAGGGACTGATTTGAGAGAATACTGCCAGAAAGAAAAGAGGGGGCATGGGCGCAGAGCCCATGTCCGTTTTACCACCAGTCAGCTTCTTCTTGCTTCGCGCGTGATTCAAGATCCCGATAGAGAACCGCCTGAAAGATGTAATTCAGAGGACTGATCAAGAGCGAAATAATCAGACTTCCAACAAGAGTCAATGCTGCACTCATGAATGTAACTGCACCCACTATTGTCGCGAGTACTAAGGCAACTACGAAAATTGCAATCGCCAAGATGATGACTCCTCCCAGTGTGTGCCAGAAGGCACCTCCCGTAATCTGGTAGGCTCTCTTGATTGCACCAACGGCAGATCGGTCCTCTTCGGCCACGACAACCGCGATTGATGGGATTAGTCTGACCAACAGGTATAGAGTGATTAGCGCGCCAACAAGAAGGATAATGCCTCCCGCTGCGATTGAAGTCCAAGTTGACGGATCCATCGGGTCGAATGCCACAGCGCTAACTATCATTATGCCTAGCCCCGGGAGAAGTGGTATCGCAATGACCAGCCCCTGGAGCAGCTGGGTGACAATCAGAGTGACCGCTCTGCTGGCTCCATATGACAACGCCGAGCTGACATCCCCCGCCCCGGGGTTTCCATAGTCCTGTAGAGCGAACTTTATCGCACCGCCTCCGACAATCGCACCAACTAGCATGGTGACAATTGATAGTGTTATCACGATTACGAACAACAGGATGTCCGTTATCCCAGTATAGTCAATTATCAGGAGAAGAAGTCCCAGAGGATCTGAGAATATCAGGTCGACTAGGACGAACGCAGCAGGGCCGTAGAAAAGATAGAGAACTACGAAAGATACGGCGCTCATCAGAACGGATATGATACCGACAATGAGTATGTAGCTTCCCAGTCTTCTCATCCAAAGGCTAAACGTACGCGAAACCAGACCAGTTACCCCGACAGAGTAGTCTCTTCCCGAGGGGCCTTCTGGTGCGGGTCCAGAATCATTTCCTATTTCCAATCATCTACCTCCATGTAGCGATATTCGTTTCATGTGTAGGTTGGCTTATAGAACTTCGCAAGGAAGAGATGCCCGACCCGGAGTTTCCAAGGTGTCCATCAGCTATGGTAAGGCTAATCAGTAGTTGAGGTCCATACTGTGACATAGCACAGAAAGGCGAGTTGTTCACAACGCGGAGAAGGAAACACAGGCACAATAGGCAGACATCTAGGTCATTCAGGAATCTGCGGCCCCATAGGAGGAGGTCGCAAAGATACGCTCCACAATTAGGCTATCCTATTACGCAGAATAGAAATGACACATTGAGGCGGACAGACGTAAGCCTCACTGGAGTGGCAGAGGATTCGCAGTCTAGTCGATTTCACGTCCGGTCAGAGGTCTGTGTAGGATGTGGAGTCTGCGCAGATGTCTGCCCGTGGGGAGCAATAGTAATCCAAAACGGAAAGGCGCAAATCGAACCAGCAAGATGCGCAGGCTGCGGCGCTTGTGTGCAGGCATGTCCCCGTGGGGCCATCCAACCTGTATTCTGAGGGAGCTCTGTCATACCCCTCGACACTTACTACTGGGCACTACTTGTTCTACCTGGCAGGGCCCGCATATAGTAGGTAGAATCACCGTATTCTAGTTCCACAAGCTGTCTCTCATGGACAAGACGATCAACAATGCTCCAGTCGGATGCACTCCTAGCAAGGAGTTCGCCTACTGCCTCATCTCGCATCGGATGGACAGCAGTTATGCTAAGCAAGTCCCTCTCGGGATCACCTGTCGATGCGAACTCATTTCCCTCATATCCAATGAGATACTCTACACGGTCACCTCCAAGCTCGTCTGCAAACACCTGGAAGGCTCTGTTGACCACTGACTCCTCGGGAGGGCGTATCCAGTCCTCTGCGGGAGGCCTCGTCGGGATGGCCACATAGGCCTTGTCAATGTCCAGCTCTTTTAAGAAGACCGCAATTTTCTCAAATTCGCCTTGGTAGTCGATGGTATTCACCAGCATGGTCTCCGTGAGTATCTTGCCGTCATATTCCTCACAGAACTTGCGAATCCCATCCATGACTCGTTCATGTTCCAAAGATCCGTGAGGTCTGTTGATACGATGCCATATCTTGGAGCTGACCGCGTCAACTTTGACTGAAACGAGGTCCATCTGATGCAGGCAAGCACGCACATCAGCATGCCAGAGAAGCGAGGCATTTGTCAGAATGGCTAGAGGGATTCCGAGCTCCTTCACAAGAGCAGCAGAGGTCCCGAGGTTAACATCGAGTGTGGGCTCACCATCAGGCACAAAGGTCAGGTAGTCAGTCTTCTCATCGTTTGAGAGGGCATCACGGACTTGGGCCGTCACCTCATCGAGGATCTGCTTCGGAGAGTAGAACGATCTCATCTCTATCGTGAGGTCGTTGGTTCGCCCCAGCTGGCAATAGGTACAGGAGTAGGTGCAAGTCTTGGCGGGAATATTGTTTATCCCGAGGCTGCGTCCTAAGCGTCGTGAGGGAACGGGTCCATAAGTAATCATGGATAATCATCATCCACGGGGAGTATGCCTTGAGAAGCGTATCAATATTGTGTAATGGCACAAAAGAGGGCTTCCAGAATCTATGGGGCTCCGAGGATGCTGACAACCATGTTATTGCCAAACCCGCCGATGTTCTGGGTCAGGCCCGTACTGGGAGCATCCACTTGGAGCCCTTTGGGCGCTCTTCCCTGTAATTGGAGAACAATATCCCGAATCTGAGAGACGCCAGTCGCCCCTGTTGGATGTCCACGCGCCTTGAGTCCTCCTGTGGGATTCACGGGTATGGTCCCTGAAACTTCTGTCTCACCCTCTTTGACTATATCGATGGCATGACCCCTATCAGTCAGGCCCACATCCTCCATGTCAATGAGTTCCAGTATCGAAAAGGCGTCATGGAGTTCACAGACATCTATTGAAGAAGGTTCAAGACCTGCCATGTCAAGGGCGCGTTGTGTAGCCACTACAGTAGCGTTCATCGAGGTCAAGGAGAGCCTGTGCTGGACCGAGTGGTAGTCTGTAGCATGTCCAATCCCTAAGACCCTGATTGCATAGTCTTGGAGACCAAGCTGTTTGACGACTCGTTTTGATGCTAGTACGGCCGCAGCAGCCCCATCACTCGTTGGGCAACAGTCATACAGCGTGAGTGGCTCTGCAACGATACGAGCCTTGTTTATCTTCTCGACTGTGACCTCCTTCTGGAAGTGAGCGAGGGGGTTCTGTGATCCGTTCCTATGAGCTTTGACAGGTACAAGAGAGAGCTCGTTTCTCGTGAGACCATAGTCGTGCATGTATCTTCTGGCGACAAGAGCGGCTAGGGCTGCAGGTGTTCCCCCATATCGAATCTCGTTCTCGTACGACATCATCTTGGCAAGAATCGCCGATGCCTCCCCTCGACTAACTTCGGACATCTTCTCAACACCAATGACCACAGAGGTTTCGGACATGCCAGAGGAGAT
>SDNO01000196.1 GCA_004524435.1 Candidatus Thorarchaeota archaeon
GTCTTGTTTATCATACCAGCAAAATGAGAGGACACCACAATGAGCCCCCTTGCAAAGAGATACGACCCCCAAGCCGTCGAAGATGAAATTCTTGATTTCTGGGAATCGAAACGAATCTACGAAAAGACCATAGAACTCAGAAGGGACGACCCAAGATGGAATTTCCTTGAAGGGCCACCAACAACCAACGGATTCATGCATGTTGGTCACGCAAGAGGGAGAGCGATCAAAGACACCCAGTTGCGGTACATGACGATGAAGGGGTTCAATGTGTGGCGCCGTGGTGGTTGGGACATGCAGGGCCTACCAGTTGAGCTTGAGGTGGAGAAGAACGAGGATATCGCTCAGAAGGGCGACATAGAGACCTCCATAGGTCTTGACTTGTTTGTTCAGAAGTGCAAGGATCTCGTCGACTTCTATCTTGAGAGATGGGTGAACGACTCTGTCAGATTGGGATTATGGCTTGACTACGAAACCGCGTATCAGACGAGAAGAGATGACTACATAGAACATGTCTGGTCTTTTCTGAAGATGGCAGATGAGAGAGGCCTTCTGGGAAGGGGCTATCGTGTCAATCCGACATGTCCCCGCTGCGTCACAGCTCTCTCGGGTCACGAGGTCTCACAGGGATATGGAACGAAGGTTGACCCATCGATATACGTGAAGTTCAAGCTGGTAGATAGCGAGGATGAATACCTGGTCATATGGACTACTACACCCTTTACATTGATCTCCAATGAGATGGTGTCGGTGCATCCTAACTACGAGTACTTGAAGGTCGACGTTGGCAACGAATATTGGTGGGTCGTTGAGGACCTTCTTGAAACTGTCATGGAGAAGGTCAACATAGCAGACTACAGCATCGAAGAGAGACTCCAGGGCAGTGAGATGTTGGGATGGAAGTATGAGCATCCGTTCAAGGAAGAAGTGCTCTGGCACCAAGAGCATGATGAGAAGTACATGCATGCAGTAGTCACCGGACACCATGTGACCGTCGAGGATGGAACAGGGCTTGTCCACACTGCACCGGGCTTCGGACCAGATGACTTTGAGATGGGAAAGGAGTATGATGTTCCCGTCTTCTGTCCCGTGACCCGAAACGGGAAGTTCACTGACGAGGTGCCCATGTTTAAAGACAAGTATGTTTTCGACACAAATGCTGACGTGCCTGTACTGCTTGCCGAGAAAGGCCTCCTTGTCCACCAAGAAACACTAGAGCACGAGTATCCTCATTGTTGGAGATGCGACACACCCCTGGTGTATCTTGCAGATAGCAATCAATGGTTCCTCAAGATGAAGGGAGTCAGAGAAAACTTAGTGAAGCATAATTCTTCCATACAATGGACTCCTGAGTGGGCCGGGACTGGACGGTTTGGAGACTGGCTCGCCAATGCTGATGACTGGTGCATATCTCGCTCTCGTATATGGGGCTCCCCACTTCCCGTCTGGGTCTGTGATGAGTGCCAGAGCGAGGTCGTGATAGGATCCAGAAACGAGTTGAGAGAACGAGCCAAAGATTTCCCAGAGGAGTTTGAGATGCACCGCCCGTGGGTTGACAGAGTCGTACTTGAATGTCAAGAGTGCGGCGGCGACATGCATCGAGAACCCTTTGTCACGGACTGCTGGCTTGATTCCGGAATGGCACATACCGCCAGCGTTGATTATCTTGAGGACAAGACCCTATTCGATCAGCTGTTCCCCTATGATTTCATAACCGAGGCAGTGGACCAGTCGAGAGGTTGGTTCTATAGTCTGCTATATACCTCAGTGGTAATGCATGGAGAGGCTCCGTTCAAGGCATGCGTAAGCCAAGGTCACGTTCTCGATGAGGACGGGGGCAAGATGAGCAAGTCCAAAGGAAATGTAGTATGGATGAATGATGCCTTCGAGGAGGTTGGAGCCGATCCCTTCAGGATATTCGTCATGAGTCGTGCAGCTCCGTGGACTCGGATGAACTACAGTCGGAAGGAGATCGAGCTGACTCAGAAGAACCTCGATATCCTCTGGAATGTGGTACTCTTCGCGGAAACATACATGGAGTTGGACACCTTCAGCTTCAATGAGGAACGGATGAGAACATCATTAGGCGATGCGGAACTGGAGGACAAGTGGCTACTCTCCCGAGTACAGAGTGTGACACAGACTTTCCATGAACAGATGGAGAAGTATCTCTATCATCATGCAGCCAGAGCGCTGCTGGAGTTTATGAGTGAAGATTTGAGTAGAGTATATCTTCCACTTGTGAAGAAACGAGTCTGGCTCGACAGTGAGAATCCTAAGAAAGTCATGGCCTACGACGTCCTATACTTCGCCTTGAAGACTCTGACAGAGATCCTCAATCCCCTCACGCCGTTCCTATCGGAGAAGATACACAAGGACTTCCTCATGCGATTCGGAAACGGACTTCCCGAGTCAGTGAATATGGCGGACATGCCATCGGTCGATGAATCACTCCTCGACCCTGAGATGGAGGCTATGTTCGAGGTTCTTCAAGAGCTGCGCAGCGCAGCAAGCCATGCAAGGAACAAGAAGGGTGTCAAACTCAGACATCCGGTTGCAAAGGTGATGCTTGTGGCCGACTCAGAAGAGACTGCGTCCCGCGCAAGAAGCCTAGAAGATCTTCTACTTGACGATTTGAACACCCGCGAGTTTGAAGTAGTTGAGTCGGATGTTATGGATGAATTCGTCCATCTTAGTATGAAACCCAACTACAAGGCACTCGGTCCCAGACTCAAGGACAAGATGAAGGACTTTGTCGAGTTGTTGGACACGCTTGATGCCGAAGAACTGAGAAACAATCTTGAAGACGGCGAGGCAACTGTCGAAATCGGCGATGATGCCGTTACCCTAGAACCCGGTGATGTTGAGTTTGAAGAAACCATGCCAGAGGGGCTTAGTTCATCAGAGAGCAAGGTGGGACGGGTCTTTGTTGACGTCACCAGAACCGAGAATCTTGAGGCTGAAGGCCTTGTGAGAGATGTCACACGGCGTGTTCAGGTCATGAGGAAGGAATTGGATCTAAATGTTGAACAGGCTCTCAAGCTTGTTGTTGAGTTTTCTAATGAAGAGTCGACCAGACTGGCCGAGATGTTCGAAGAGTATCTTGCCAACGAGACACGAGCTGATGAGCTCAGACTGGTTGGACCCGGCTCAGAAGTCAACTGGAAAGACTATGACTATGTCAAGGACTGGGAAGTAGACGACCTGACCTTGAAGATAGGGATGAATCCGAAATGAGGAGTCAATGGTGCTTACTAGCCAATAACTCAACAAGTCGGTAGAAGAACTCAGCGTTCTTCTCGATCGAAGACAACTCCACCCATTCGTTAGGGCCATGCAGATTGTCACCCTCCGGCCCAAAGTCAAACAGGTCAGAGCCGTACCCACTGAAGTATCGGGAGTCTGAACCGCCGAAACCCTCCACCAATTGGAACGGTATCCCAACATCCTCCAGAGCAATCTCAGCAGCCTGTATGAGATGAGAATCTCTGTCACTCTCCACATACCCGATTCCACTACTGGCGGTCACAGAGTCGAATCGTACAAACTCACCAGCGGCTGCCTCGATGGCACTGGTTACGGTCGAACCATCGTTGGTCATGGCACGTATGTCGCAGTAGAGATCCCATACCTCATCCCGTTTCTCAAGGAGGTTCGGACAGATGACAGTACCCTTGTCGGAGTGTTCTGTAGGAAATGATGCCTGGCTCACCGACAGAAGAGACCGCATGAGGCCGGTCAGTGCCTCGTCATAGTCATGGGCCGCTCCCTCGCTATTCTTATGCAGCACATCGAGCTCGACCCAGTCTGGCACCACATTAGACTTGACAAAGGCGCCTCTCACGCTCTGTACAAAAGTCTGGGGATGAAGGTCAAGGTACTTGGATGCTGTAAGCATCGCGTGCCTGTCCACCCCTGGTCTCATATACGCAGAGTGTCGAGTTTCGGTGCCGAAAGTTTCGGTCTTGAAACGTACTGTTTCCAGCATACCATTATCACTGGCCTGCCTTGCATGCACCTTGATGTGGGTGGGCAGGATATTCCGCCGTCTGTAGATGACTTGCTGGTGAATCCCATCTGCGATGACAATGTAGGTGGGAAATCTCTCATTGTCCACAAGATAATCGCGAAGATAACGAGCACCATGCGAGCCGCCAATCTCTTCGTCCCCGGTGGCTGCCACCATCACCCTGCAAGGGATATCTGAATCCGAGAGTTTCTCGGCTAAGTGAAGAAGTGTCACGATGTTCCCCTTGTCATCGCACGTGCCTCTGCCAAAGGCCCTGTCTCCCTCCACGATCAGTGAGAAAGGATCCGTCTTCCATTCGTCACCGATGGGAACCACATCGAAGTGTGCCATGAAGAGGACAGAACAGGGACCATCACCCTTGGAACCCAAGGCCGTGTAGTATCCATCAGACTCCAAGATCTCGGTCGCAAAACCGTACCCTTCGAGAATCGAATTGATGTACTCAGGGCACTCAATTGGCGCCTGCTTTCCGGCATCTCGGTCGTTGACTGTATTGAATGAAACAAGCTTGGACAGAACCTCAACTGTATCTAGAGTCATTGCCACCACGTTGACTAGGGGGGAGCACGAAAAATATCTTTCCCATATTCTATGAGGTGGCACTGATTTGATGTGGACAGGGAGAGGGAATGACCAACATAAATCATCGATAAGTATATCCGCTTCTGTGGCCGGTAGTATGGTATCTCAAGGCTGCTAGGAATTGGATGTAATGAAAAAGGGGGTTCTTGCCTCACTTCTGATCCTGGTGACACTCATTTCGTTCCAGAGTGTGAAACCGTGCTCGGCAAACCTAGGAAAATTGAAAACAGTCGAGATGTCTGGCGTCTATACAACCACTCCTGATCTTGAGATGCCCAGGGCAAACGTGACAATCCATATAGCTGAGACTAGTCATCACCAGTACTCCGTCCAAGTATCCTGTTCATTCCTGGTCGTTGCTGGAAGCCTCTGTAATAGTTCCCTTGCATTTGTCTATCCAGCCACTTGGCATGAAGAGCCACTAACATTTGATGACGACGAGAAGTTCAATATAACTCTCGATCACGAGCCAGTGGAGTATGACTTCATGGACTGGGAACAGGCACAAGAGGCCATTCCGGGCGGTACTGATGCCTTTAATCTGGGATTGGAGGACATCTCGTTTGCCCGGTTCAACGAAACACTGACCCCTGACTGTGATCACATAATAGAGGTGCAGACAGCATTCGTACAGACGCCGGATGCGGACCGCTACTGGGTCCAATACGTCTTCGGGAGTGCTAGATCCTTCTCAGGTGACACCCACGAGATTATCGAGCTGTATGTCGAACAACAGAGTACACCGCTGGAACTGAATCTTTCCCCCTCAGAAGGGTTGACAGTCAGGGCCACGGGACTGCAGACTGAGGCCAAGTGGGACTTCCTGGTAGGCGAGAGTGAACAAGACAGAATATCCGTGGAGTTCGTCTACTCGATACCACAGAGCTACTACCCCATTGAATGGATGGTACTCCCAGCAGGCGCGTGTCTGATTCTACTCTATCTGCGGACGAAACAATCAGAGTAGGAGCCATGGTTACAAGAGATACACGTCAATAGGAATTGACGAGCTAATCTTCTACTACCCGTTCTTTGCTCCACAACTGACCGACAAAAGGAACACCATTGCAGAGAAGACCATCCCTAGTCTGAAGAAGGAGTTTCAGGCGTCTTGAAGCAGGAGGGTGTTTGGTTCGGTGGCTAGTCTCGCTTCGACAGAGAAAAAAGAAGCGAAGAGAGTGACACAGGCAGTGCCACTCCTGACTGACTCTATGTCCGTCTGTATACGTAGCGGCTCCAAGAGCTGAGGTTTGGCATTTCCTCTGCCATCCCCTTGCGTTTGCGAATCTCAAGGATTTTCTCCTCCTGAAGATTCGATGGGACCGGTTCAAACCCACGGAACTCGTACCCGAAGAAGCTCCGACCAGCAGTGGCACTCCTGAACTCATCAGCAATCCCAATCGTCTCCGCAGTGGGCAAGATGCCCTTCACGGCCACAGCTTCCTCTTCACCTTCAATAGTGATGACCTGGCCTCTATGGGAGGTCAAGACCTTGATGACTTGTCCTTGGGTATCAGTAGGCGTCTTGATGTCCACGTTCAGAATCGGTTCATAGAGCCCAGGAATTCCAGTGAGGAAACCCATGTTCAGCCCCGAACTGGTCATGGTGGCAACTTCATTGTATCCAGTGTGAGCAGGGTCTGTGTGAACGGTGGCGTCAGTCAGTGTGACCTTCACACCCATGACAGGCTCGTGTGCAATGGGGCCCGAATCAACAAACTCTCTGAATGTTGTCTCGAGATATGAATAGATTCTATCGAACCGCTGCACACCACTCATGGCATCCACAAGCATGCAGGACTCATAGATGTCCAGAATCTTTCGTGCCTCCTTTGCGTCCCAGTCGGCCTCATCTCTGAGCACCTGGGCACGTTCCTTTGCTGGTTGGTCAGCGTAGATCCTCTTCTTCTTGATGAGCTCTACCGTCTTCTCATCGAGTGGCTCGAGATACATCTTCAGACGATTATGACCGTTGGGCGACTTCGTATGGAACTCGTCACCTCGCTCAGTCATCTTCTCACGATAGACAATGATAGGCTCAGATACGTTGATTGGGACCTGCTCGTTGATACGCTTCGTGAGAATCTCAATCTGTAACGGGTCTATACCGTCAAGACGGTACTCACCAGACTCCTTGTCATGAAC
>SDNO01000197.1 GCA_004524435.1 Candidatus Thorarchaeota archaeon
ATGCCCGTATTGCCGATTGCGTCAGCATCGAAGCTGCCGACAATGGCAACCTTCTCTCCACTTCTCGCGAAGAGAAGCCCTGACTGCCAGACAAGATCCCCATCAAGAATCAATGGGAGAACAGGGTCAGCTATCTGAGAGGTCTCGCGGACCCACACCAGCCAAGCATCGATTCCCATTTCTTCGAGGATTCTACAGGCCTGTTCGGCCTTCTCCTGTTGTATACTTGCCATCTAATCCTCTTCCGTTGTTCTATACCATGAACCGATAGAAGAATCTTCTCAAAGAGGGCTGAGAATCAGAGCACACGTTGTTCAGTATTCATGAGCGGGTCATTTTGATGCAGGGTCTACATGCTAGCAGGCATTCTCAAGGCGTCATGGAACCTTGGTCAGCATGTTGAATAGGCTATGTGTGCATAATGCTCAGCACAAGGAAGGGTGATAGAATGTTTCGCGTTCCCTTTGAGTGCATCTGGCTTGCGATAATCACTGGGGGAGTCTATGTCTACCTGAAACGCAAGAGTCCTCAATCAGAGGAACTGTCTCAGACATTCGTTCTCTCGCTCATATGGTCCGCATGGACCTTAGTCATCATTGTTTCCGTTGGACCCCTGCTCACAGGCCCGTTTCCCCCGGACCCGCCTGGCCTGTCACCGAGCCCGTCAATCATAAGAGCAGTCCTCTTTACATACATGGTATTGCCTACAGTCCTCCTACAATGGTTCATGGTAGCAGACCAGATTCTGGCACTTCGTAGAGCGGAACACAGGGATTAACTCGAACCATAGAGTTAAATATCTTCACAATAGTTATCTCCATGACTACATATGACAGATGAACCAGTGATGAGCGTGGATTGCGTAGGACTCTACTGCCCGCAGCCAATATTCCAGACAAGGGAAGCTGTGGAATCGGTGGAAGTCGGTGATGTGGTGGAGATCCTTGCAGATGACCCCGGAGCAGAGTCTGATTTGAAGCGATTCGCCAAGAGAACCGGTCATGAACTCGTTTCATTCCAGAAGATGGAGGACGGAGTGCTTCGGTTTCTGATCAGACGAAAGAAGTAGGGAAGGAGACTGTAATGGACAGCGTGTATCTAGACTATCACTCTTCAAAGCCAACCGACAAACGAGTGCTTGAAGAGATGATGCCCTATTTCACAGAGATGTATGGGAACCCATCGTCGCTTCACAGCATGGGCGATCTTGCCTCAGATGCCTTGGAAGCTAGCAGAAAGAGAGTTGCTGGATTCATCAACGCGGACGAGGACGAGATTGTATTCACAGCCAGTGCAACTGAGGCCTCCAACATGGCCCTGATTGGTTATGCCATGAGAAGGAAACGAAGGGGGAAACACATCATCATAAGCGAGGTGGAGCACATCTCCATCCGCAACATAGCGAAGTATCTTGAGGCAAACGGCTTTGAGGTTTCGCGAGTCCCAGTCGACCAATATGGCATGGTGCCCCTTCACAAAATGGAACGGAGAATCCGCGATGACACGATTCTCATCAGTGTGATCTACGCCAACAACGAGATTGGAACCATCCAACCAATAAAGGCAATCGGCGAGATTGCAGCAGATCACGATATTGCATTTCACTCCGATGCTGTCGCGGCCGAGGGGTTGATTCCTCTTGACGTTAAACGAGACGGTATCAATCTAATGTCACTGTCATCAAATGATCTATACGGACCACACGGTGTCGGTGCACTCTACATGCAGAAACGCTATCGCGTCAATCCCGTCATCATCGGGGGCGGCCAAGAGAGAGGGATTCGATCGGGCTCTGAGAATATACCGGGTGTTGTGGGCATGGGAGCAGCTGCAGATCTTATGCAGAGCGAGATGCATGATGAGGTGCGACGTATGGAGGCATACCGCGAACAGCTGATCAAGAATATCCTTCAAGATGTGCCCGATTCTCACTTGAATGGGCATCCGACTGACAGGTTAGCGAGTAACTCACATTTCAGATTCGATGGTATCGAGGGAGAGGCACTACTCCTGTCCTTCAAAGACCATGCCATCGCAGTATCAACCGGCTCCGCCTGTACCTCAAAGACACTGGAGCCATCACATACCCTCATTGCCACTGGTCTCACACACGAAGAGGCTCATGGCTCTCTTCAACTCACAACTGGAAGATTCACGGAGGATTCTGATATCGATAAGGTCATCAAGGTGACCCCTGACATAGTCAGCAATCTCCGAAGACTCTCCCCTATTTACAAAGAAAAGAAGGTGTTTGCTAGATGAAACCCACGAAGTATTCAGAGAAGGTATTGGACCACTTTAGGAACCCACGGAACGTAGGTGTTCTTGAGGGCGATGATGTCGCAGTTGGGCGGGTTGGTAATCCAACCTGCGGTGACCAGATGGAGGTCTTCATTCGAGTAGAAGATGACCGCATCATGGACGCTAAGTTCAGAACATTCGGCTGCGGTTCGGCCATTGCGACCAGCAGCATGGTCACAGAAATGGCCAAAGGAATGACTCTGGATCAGGCCCTTGAGATTGAAAGGGGAGATGTGGCAACCGAACTCGAAGGTCTACCACCAATAAAGATGCACTGCTCCAACCTCGCTGCTGACGCACTACACGAGGCGATTAAGTCGTATAGGGCCAGGGGTGGGCAAGAACTCTCTGAGGCCTTGGAGGACACGGGTCCAGAACTCTCCTGCCTCATTGGGAAGGAGGAGTATCTCGACAAAGGAGTCTATCTCGACGTTATGGCCCCCGAGGAGTTCGCCGGCAAGAGGGTCGTGGTTCTCCATACGGGAGATGAGTCGATAGATGCTGCTCTGGAACTCACGTCTCAGACAGATCGAGTCGTGCTTATCAGTCCCGAGAAGGAGATTGTCACAACTGAGGAGCTTGCGGAGGAGCTTCGCACGTCATCTGTCAAGGTCATCACTGAGTCACGAGTCCTTGAGATAATGGGTGACTATGAAGTCGAAAAAGTCCGGGTGCATAACCTAGACGAAGACGATGAATACGAGCTCTTCGTTGACGCAGTAGTTGTGATCGAGTAGATGGGGCCAACTCCAAGAAGATACGCGTACATCGTTCTTGAAGCTATGGAGACCACCTATCCCACCAGGACTAGTACTTCCGCTCCACAAACTATTCAAACACTGCTGAACAAAGCGCTAGTGTTATACCATGAAGAAGATACGAAAAGCTACAGAAGAGGATCATCCTGCTCTGATGAAACTCTATGAACACGATATTGAGCCAGATGAAGGTATGGCCAGACGGTTTGCTGACGATCTGATCCACAGGATGAACACGCTCCTCTGCATTGAGGGCGAGGAGATAGTGGGCACGGTGAGCTGGGAAGTGAGAGGCGGGCTCGAGGATGGAGTCATCGAACTCATTGGACTAGGAGTTGATCCGGATTTCCGTCGCGAACACGTTGCCACAAGTCTCGTGAGCACCCTCATTCGGGATGCCAATGCATACTACGAGTCGGAGGGGCATATCCTGAGATTCATCTACCTCTTCATGGAGGCCAGCAACGATGAGGCACGCTCTTTCTATCGGCGGGTCGGCTTCACCGAGGTCTCTCAGATTCCCAACATGTTCCCCCATGACGACGGGAGTATGTGGACGAAGCTTTTGGCATAAGGCCTTCAACTGACGACTCTCGTCAGTCTCACATCTTGCCCCTCTAGGAAAGCAGTGAGCCGACCAGTTTCCATCATAGACAAGAGCGCAATCTGTAGTCCGTCATCCAGTGATGCTGCCAAGGGAGCTAGAGAACGCAGCTTCCCCCGCATCGCCCCACTGGCATCTTCTCCCGCTCGCGCATCAATCTGTTGCAGGACATCATCCATGTCCTTCAGACTGATCTCCGGTATGAGGGCGGCATTCTGATTCTTGGCCGGGTCTCCATCATAGAGGCCGTCCACATCCATTGCGAACAGCAGACGATGGGCGCCAAGTTCTCGGGCAAGGATGACTGCAATCTGATCCCCACTGCCAACGCTGAAGCCCATGGCCTTATCGAAGACCATATCCCCACCAAGGAGGATGGTCATTCCAATCCCAAGATAGCCTCTCAGGGACTCGAGGAAGTACTCCTCCATCCGCATCTTATTGGAGACAACCATAGACGACGGATGGAAGAGGTTAACGGGAATCTCAGCCGCCTGAAACGCTTTGACAATCTTCATTCTGAACTCGTTCACCGTTGTCTGAGTCTTCGAGATTGGTAGGAGCTGGTCGGGTGACTCGAAACCCCGGTGCAGACGGTGTTCGATGACTGGTGGGTGACCGAACGAGCCAACACCATGAACGACGATGAGCGACTCTATCAGGCCCTCATCAAGACAATGTCGAATCTCCTGCACCACTGACTGCAGAACGTCTTCCCGTAGGGTGTACGGCTGGGACTTGTCAGTGAGTAGTGAGCCACCGAGTTTCAGGACGGTGAGATTCTTCATACTACGCCCTCAGAGAATGGTGAGAAAGGGAAACGGCCAGAATGTAGGAGATAGTATGAACATCAGCCCAAGAACCACAGCGATACCGATAGAGACCGTCCAGTTATCCAGATTCGGAGGAGTGAGGGCCTCAATAATCATGGCTATGACACTCAACAGAAGGACAGGGAGGAGGAGCCCTACCAAGTCGTAGGCATACTGAATGGAATAGATGGCCATGAGTATGAGACTGAACAGGAATGAACCAATGAGCATTCCTATTGAGCCTGCCACAGTCTTCTCTGATCCCCCTATGCCGAACTTCTTGTCGCCTCCATACTTACGGCCAATGATATCCGCAAGTCCATCACCACCTGCAAGACAGCCGAAGATGATGAGCGCATTGGGATTGCCGGTGGGTTCCGTGAACCAGAAGACCGTTGTGAGCACTATGATGATGGCATAGTACAGTGTACCCTTCAGAAGCTCTGCTGGATCCCCTGAACGCGACATTGATGCCACGAATGCCTCGTTCTCAACCTTCCCAGTTCCTATCCCTACAAAGAGCAACACAAAGAGAACAGGGACAACTGCGGCCAGATATCGACTGAAGACGCTTCCCGAATAGAGAAGCCATGTCACGACAAAGACCGGGGCTGCGAAGATGTGTACCAACTTGCGAGTCACATCTGATGACAGCTTGCCGCTCTTCTGGATTGCACCGTTGATCTGCACCACCATCATCACTGAAATGATGGAGATGAACATCGCTATCAGGTCCCAGACAATCGCGAGACCTTCACCTAATGGATTGAACACCATACTTCTCTCCTCCAGAGGAATTCTTCTGCAGAACTGAGACCCGTCCACACTATAAGTGTGTTGCAGAAAACGAACTCCCCTTCGTCAAGTGTCGAATAGAGAGATGGTTTGCATGACCAAGGCGACCAGAAAAGAAACGTAGAGAGAAGGGAAAGAATCCCTCCCCTGAGATTAGCGTTTCTTACAGACAACTGCACCTAGGATGACGATGACGGCTAGACCTCCACCGATGAGGAGGATATTGTCCATGACCAGCACCTGAATGTCCGATGGTAGGCCATCCCGGATGGCAGTGATGATGGTGGTATCAGAGTCCTGAGTCGACTCGACCTCATACTTTGCAAGAAAGCCATCCTCCTTCAGGTAGAGGAGTCGAACTGAGGTCTCGGTATCGCCCTGTTCCTCATAGGCATCGACACCCCAATAATAGTAGTTGTCAATGACCGTGAGCTCGTCTGGGGCAAAGATCGAGTCGTGCCACCAATCATCGATGAGTTCGCTGAGAAGCGTCCAATTGCCCGTTGGTACACCAATACGACCTCCGCCAGCCACTATCAGACTAAACAGAAGGGCACTGAAGCCCATAGGAGTACCGTTAGTCCATGCAAGGTCTACTCCGAGGACGGGAAGATCATTCCATTCCGTCACGATGTTCGGTATCGTTGGAGTACTGGTTATCTCCATATAGACACCCTCGTCCACGGTCTGATTGTCAGAGGTCTCCAAGTGTAGCTGGGAGTTGAACTGGTCCCCATCATCGACGCCCCATTCCAAGCCCTGAGAGGTGGCTGCAGTGACCGGGGAGATAAGAAACATCCCAACAAGAAACAGCGCGACAAGTAGTTCTACTATTCTCTTCATATTCTTTCCGTCCTAATGGATAGGCGATACAAGACAGGGGCAGCTTCAGTTGAAAAGCTCTTCGCTGGCTATCCTGATTGAGCAGTAAGCCTTCTGGCTTGAAGCAGACGAATCGAAGTTGATCGGCAGGAAGATGTGACTAGAACAGCATCTTGAGCCCTGTCAGTGTGTGCCTCGTAACCACGCGCTTCATGATATCCATCCGAAGGTCCGAATAAGGCCTCAGGCCGCCGATTAGATCAGTCATGTAGCCTCGTATCACCTCATCATCCGCAGCCATCTGCACAATACGCTCCATGTTCTCCTGTGAGTTGAAGAGCAGGTTGGCAAGGAAGTTCGCCACACCGAGCTGTTTCCCGATGTCCTTCTTCCATCGGCGTTGATACTCACGGGTCCCATCTGCAGCACCTGTTGAGATATCGTGGACAGTATCGGCAGCAATCTGGCCCGTCTCGATGGCATAGCAGATCCCCTCACCCGTGGCGGGTGATACGAAGCCGGCAGCATCGCCGACCAGCATGATCTTCTTTGTGACTGTGTTTCCGATGGGGCCCTTCAGAGGAACACGCATGGCGGTTTCCCCGCTGAGATCAACCTTCACACCGTATCGCTCCTCGAACTCCTGTATGAACAC
>SDNO01000012.1 GCA_004524435.1 Candidatus Thorarchaeota archaeon
AACAGACTGGAAACCTTGTCGCTGAACTCTTCGTGGGGAAACGCACCCACTCCCACAATGAGAGGTGTCTGTATTTGCTTAAGGAAGAGGGACTGCAGGTCTAGAAATGAGGTGGGTTGACCGTCTTCCACCATCAGGACCCCTGTCCCGTTAGACGATCCTGAGCCAATTTGGAGGAGTAAATCATCCAGATTGTGGTCTGTGACTCGAAGTAGCGGCGTGCCCTTCGGAGGTACAGAGCCTTCCAGAAGTAGCTGTTCGAAGAGTCCAGTGAATCGGCCGTAGTTGCGTGGCAGTCGCACCTCATTATTGACCTCGATGATACGGCCATCTTGGAGATGAACATGGATGGAGAGCTCATTCTGTTTGCAGAGAGGGGTCTCAAGGAGTGACATGAGGCTGAGATACACGATATCCGGTCGCCCTCGTCGTGTGTGGTCCTCTAGACGCGTCATAGATCGCCCATGATGGGTCTGGTCCAGTAAGATCTCTCCTGGTTTCTTCCCACGTCGGAAGGCGTATCTCTGAATCTCCTTGAGTGGAGTGAGCTCCTTAGGAATGAGTTCAAGAGCAGATTCTAACAGAATGACATGAAGCATGATAACAACAGTGGGGTAAGACCTTACGAACGATTTAAGGGGTTTGAATGTTTCCAGCGATGAGGTTGTTCTGACAGATGCCAGGAAGAAGGCGATCGAGAAGGGAGGTCAGGCGCATAGCTGAGGAGAGAATACGCCTTCTCTGGGCTCAGGCACAAGAGATAGCATCTGAGAACCCCTCACTTGCCCGCTCAATGATGCAGACGGCAAGGAAAGTAGCACAGAAGGCCAGAATGAAACTGCCGAGAGAGATGACTAGGCGAATCTGCAAGGGGTGCGGGACTGTCTTGATTCCCGGTCAGACCTGCAGAGTCCGGGTTCGCACAAATAGGGCACGCCATGTGGTCGTGACCTGTCTCGAATGCGGTGCGATACAGCGCTATATTGTCGAAAGGCAAGCTTAATGAGTACATCAGCGTGAGGAGAGCTGTGATACCGATGAGGCCGGACAGCACACGCGTCAGCATTGTGTGGCAAGAGCCTGCGATGATGCAGATTGGAAAAAGTGGGCTCTCCGAAGGTGTCATCAAAGAGGTCAAACGACTCCTCAAGACGCACAAGTGCATCAAGGTGCGGCTGCTCAGGAGTGCACTTGCGGAAGAACCCAAGGAAGCACTCTTCGAGGATCTATGTGATGAAGTGGGAGCTCATCTTGATAGTATCAGGGGAAACACCGCTGTCATCTACAAGATGGAGAAGTGACCCTAGACACCATCGACTCATGATAAGCCTTATATGCTGACTCAAAGCTGCCCGTTCAGCCTTCTGAGGTAGGCCACCCGCTCAGTTGATGTGCGGTGACCAATCATTCAGGAGAACGGTGACTGACATATGCCCACTGTCTACGATATACCAGCCAACATACTGATACGGCGACTCGCTCAGGACCTGAAGTCCAGAAAGGAGATCAACCCTCCGGATTGGAGTCCATACGTTAAGACAGGATCCCATAAGGAGAGAGCGCCTGAGAATCCTGACTGGTGGTATGTGCGATGTGCCAGTATTTTGCGCAAGGTATACATGAAGGGGCCCGTGGGCACCGAGAAGCTCCGAATTGAGTATGGCGGCAGAAAACGGAGAGGCTCCAGACCAACCCATTTCCACAAGGGCAGTGGAGCCATCATACGAACGGCACTTCAACAACTGGAGAGGGCTGGATTTGTCAAGAAGGATGACAAGAACGGACGCGTCATGACTGATATTGGAAGGTCATACATGGATCGTCTTTCGTCAGCTCTGAAAATGGAACTTGAGAAGGCAATTCCAGAACTTGAGAAATACTGAGCTTACATGAGGATTGAGTGCCATGAGTGACGAGGAGCTCGAAGCCATTCGTCAGAAGAAACTTGAGGCCCTCAAGGAAGAGGCTGCCCGCGATCAGGCAGATGATGAAAGGGCTGCCCAAGCACGGGCCCAGAAAGAGGCAATACTCAGACAGATACTGACTCCGGAGGCAAGGTCGCGATTGACCAACATTCGAATGGTCAAGCCACAGTTTGCCGAACAGATTGAGATGCAACTCATTCAACTGGCCGGTTCAGGAAGGCTCAAAGGCAAAGTGACGGACGACCAGCTCAAGAAACTCCTGATGCAAATCAGGGGCAGAGAGCGAGAGAGAAAGATCACGTTCAGATAAACGCTGCAGTAGGTGAATAGAGAATGGCAAGAAACAAGCCACTAGCAAAGAAACTCAGGATGGCAAAGAAACTGAAGTCCAATTCCTCAGTTCCCACCTGGGTCATAGTGAAGACTGGCGGTAAGGTGCGAAGAACTCCTAAGCAGCGCAACTGGCGTCAGACAAAGCTCAAGCCATAGTCAGGTGTGCAATCAGATGAGTCAAGAAGAGAAGAGTGAGCCAGAAGTACCGGCAGAAGAGATCGAGATTCCAGAGATCGAGGATATCGAGGAGCTCCCCGAGATAGAGGAGATTGGCGAAGAGGAGCTAGAGGAACTCGAGGCGGTTCCGGAAGAGATTGAAGAAGTCACCCCGGAGATACCCCTTGAGGAGATACCTGAAGAAGAGGAGGAGATCATCGACGAGAGAATCTATACGGTACCGCTCAGAAAAGCATACTGGACAGGCAGTAGACTACGAAGGTCGAACCGAGCTGTGAGAATCCTCAGGGAGTTCGTGGAACGCCACATGAAGCCAGAGGGGGTAGTGATTCAGCCCGAGGTCAATGAGAAGATCTGGGCCCGAGGAATTCAGAAACCTCCTCGCAGAGTCCGTATACGTACAACCAAGAACTCAGAGAATCTCGTAAGAGTCTATCTGGCGGAGGGATAGTCTACGTCAATCGCCCGGACCGATTTTGAGGGCGATATGAATGTCGGAGCCTTCGGAATCGCCACTGACAGATTCGTGTTCGTATCTCCAAATATGTCTGAGAAGTCTCTTGACGTTCTTGAGAAGACCTTCAATCTTCCACTCGTTCAATCTACAGTGGCAACTCTCGATGCTGTGGGCATAGTGGCAGCAGCAAACTCAAACGGGATCATAGTCCCGTATACCACAAGGGATGAGGAACTCGCGCAGCTGAGCGAGAACACGGATATCAACGTTGGCTGGATTGACAGCAAGATGACTGCATTGGGCAATATTGTACTGGCCAACGATAATGGAGCAATTTGCCATCCAGAATTTGACGCAAAGGCACGAAAGAAGATGGCAGACATACTTGATGTCGAGGTTGTGCCAGGGACTGTGGCAAGACTGCCGATTGTCGGTGCCAACACAGTGGCAAACGCACAAGGAGCTGTGGTTCACCCCATGGCCACAGACCAAGAAATCGACGTGATAGCGGAGTTATTAAAAGTGGTAGTCGAAGTGGGGACCGTGAACAGGGGTAGCCCTTACATCAGACTCGGAGTGGTGGCAAACACCGACGGAATGATTGCAGGAGAAGAGACGACTGGTGTTGAGTTGGCACACATATCCCAAGTGCTTGGATTTGTATAGCTGAGGTGACGTAGATGGAATCGAAGATATGGCGCGCAACTGGAGAATATGACAAGAAGAACAAGACCTTTGTCTTCACGAAGGAGCTTATTGCAGACAAAGAATCACACGTCAAGGAGAAGATCTACTCTGACCTTGGCAGCAGGCATCGAGTCAAGCGGAGAGAGATCAGATTCGAAAAGATCGAGGAGATTGAGCCCGACGAACTGACTGATTTGGACCTGCGACGTCTTCTCGGCGTGGAGGCCGAGTTCTGATGGCAGAAGAACAGCGAAAGGCGTTGCAACAGCTCTACATTGAGCAGCAGATGGTGGCCCAGAACATTGAGAATGGACAGGATCGACTAGAGGTAACGCAGCTCTATCTCTCGAACTATGAGAAGGGTCTAGAGGTCTTGAATCAGCTAAACAGACAGGACACGGAGAGTGAACTGTTCTTCAATATCGGGGGCGGTCTCTTCATAGAGGCCAGAATAACTCAGCCGGTCAAAATCATAAGTGATCTAGGCAGTGGCACGAGGGTAGAGGTGAATCGGGAACAGGCAATTGAGAATGCCAAGGAGGTCATCCAGAGACTTCAGGAACAACGTGACTCGCTCCAGGAGAACCTTGAACGCCTCAATGCCCGTGCGGTTCAACTCAATGCCCGAATGCAGGAGCTGGCTGAGACAATACAGAGCCAAGAGGGACAGCCCAGTGTTTGACAAGCTCCGCGGAGCCCTAGATACAGCCATAACTAAGGTCACAACCCAGGAACTGAATGAGGAGAATCTCTCCGAGGCGGTCTGGGAGTTACAACTTACTCTGATCCAGAATGATGTAGCTGTTGAAGTCGCGGAGCGGATATGCGAACTCACCAAGGAAAAAATCCTTGGTTCACGAACCGGAAGATTCGAGAATCTCAAGAAGTTGTTCAGGCAGGCAATATATGACTCTGTCCTCGAGGTCTTGACTCCAGAGTACCCACTTCAGCCCCTAGAATATGCAGCAGCACGAAAACAAAGCGGCAAGACAACGGTCATAATGTTTGTAGGTGTCAATGGTACAGGCAAGACTACGACACTGGCCAAAGTTGCACACCTCTTCAAGAAGAACGGTTTCTCCGTGGTGGCCGCTGCGGGAGACACGTTTCGTGCGGGGAGTATAGAACAGCTTGCGAAACATGCTGAACGCCTGGGTATCAGACTCATTAAACAAGACTATGGCGCTGACGCAGCTGCAATCGCCTATGATGCTGTCGCTCATGCAGAAGCCAAGAGAATAGACGTGGTCCTGATTGACACTGCAGGAAGAATGCAGAGTAACAAGAACCTGCTTGATGAGATGAAGAAGATTGCCCGAGTCGCAGAGCCGAATCTGAAGATCTTCGTGGGTGATGCGCTTGCTGGCAATGATGCCCTCTCTCAGGCGAAAGAGTTCCATGAGGCAATCGGCATCGATGGGGCGATTCTGACCAAGGTGGATGCGGATCCGTCAGGTGGCGCAGCCCTCTCGATAACGTTCGTGACAGGAAGGCCGGTCGTCTACGTAGGTGTAGGTCAGGCATATGAAGACTTGAAGCGTTTCAATCCAGATTGGTTTGCCAAGAGGCTAGTAGGTCAGGTATGAAGCGTCTCTTTGGTGACATGGGATATTTTATTACGAGGAGTAATCTCTTGCCGTCTTGAAGCACATTCTGAGAGGTAAAAGAATTTGAGTCTGAAAGGTAGAAGCTTCATAGACCTGTACGATTTCAAGCGATTTGAGCTGCGGAGGATTCTTGACACTGCGCACGATTTGAAAAGAAAGCAAAGACGTGGAGAACCCCACGAGCTTCTGAAAGGCAAGTCACTGGCGATGATTTTCATGAAGTCATCGACGAGGACAAGGGTCTCCTTCGAAGTGGGTATGACCCAGCTGGGAGGACATGCACTCTACTTATCCCCCAGTGGCACACAGCTCGGAAGAGGCGAGACAATCGGAGACACGGCACAGGTGCTGAGCAGATACTGTTCAGCAATCATGGCCCGAGTCTATGCTCACGATGAGATCATGGGGTTGGCCCAGCACGCAACAGTCCCGGTGATTAACGGTCTGTCAGATCTTCTACACCCCTGCCAAATCATGGCTGATATGCTGACCATCGAGGAACACAAGGGAGGACTTGCGGGACTGAAGATTGCTTATGTGGGGGACGCGAATAACGTCAGCAACTCGATAATGCAAGGTTGCACAATCATGGGGATGGATGTGACCATTGGTTCGCCAAAGAAGCATGATCCCGACAAAGCCATCATGAAGAGGGCAACGGAGCTGAGTGACAGATATGACACACATCTTGAGGTTGCTCACGATCCCTTTGAGGCAGTGAAGAATGCCGACGTGATCTATACGGACACCTTCTTCAGCATGGGTCAAGAGAGAGACAAAGAGAAGGAAAAGGATCTCATGCCATTCCAAGTGAACCAAGAGCTGGTCGATGCTGCAAAGAAACACGTCATCGCCATGCACTGCCTGCCCGCCCACAGAAACGAAGAGATAACTGACGAGGTCATGGATGGCCCGCATTCTGTTGTCTTTGACCAAGCTGAGAACAGACTTCACGCACAGAAGGCGATTCTCGCTCTCATCGTATAGAGGCAGGAATTGTGTCAGCAGAGGTCATCTCCATTGGCAGAATCAACGTAGACGTGTGTATGCACGTCGATAGTCTGCCAGAGGCAAACCGACACACAGTGGCCAAGAAGGGGCATATCTCCTTTGGAGGTTCGGCAACCAATTTCGCCGCACAAATGGCGAAACTTGGCATGAAAGTCGGACTACTGGGCTGTGTCGGTGATGACCTCTATGGGCATCAGATTCTCAAGGAACTCTCCGATCTCGGTATTGATACCCGTTCCGTCTTGGTACTTGACAAGAAGGCAACAGGAATCTTCACGATCATTGAGGATAATCAGGGCAATAGACAGATCATCGTAGAGCCGGGTGCCAATAAGTTCGTAGAGAAGCAGCTATTGGAGGATGTCTCGCTCTCGAAGACTCGAACAATCCATATCGCTGGAGGCTTTCCCAAGACTATCGAGCGTGCAATTGAAACCGCAACTGCCAACGGCATGATTCTGTCTCTCGATCCAGGACGGGCAGCCAGTAATGTCGACTTCGAGAGGGTGTTGCCACACACAGACCTCTTCTTCGTGAATGAAGAAGAACTCAAGCAATATTTCGGCGTAGATGTGAGGGAAGATACTCTGAAGGCCTTCGCGAAGACCTTTCCCGGCATTGTGGTAGTGAAGAGAGGGGTTGAGGGTGCGATTGCAACTGATGGGTTTGAGTATTCTGTTTCGAGGGCATTCCCGGTAGATGTTGTTGATACACTTGGTGCTGGTGACTCCTTTGCCGCTGGATTTGTGACCGCATGGACAAGGTCGGAGAGGCTATATCAAGCACTCAATGTGGCAAATGCGACTGCAGCAATAACCATCACAAAGCCAGGAGCTCATGAGGGGCAACCCGACCTCACGGAAACCGCCAATTTCCTCGCACAATATGACGTCAATATAGAGCCCGTGCTCAGAACCTTCCGACGAAGGCGGAGACATAAACGGTAGTGCCCCAGTATTACCCAGGTAGTATTCCACTTTTTGATAGGACATTCCCCCGATATTAGTAGACATTAGAAGGTGTGAGTTATGCATCCACTACTGGAAGAAGTACTGAATGGCCCATCAGGATCTCGACGGGACTCCCAGAGCGGAAAAAGCCCCAAGAGATTCGGCATGGGTGCTACAACCGACGAAGAGCTGGCGGACCTGCTTGAAACCGTAAATGCAAGAATATTGGTAGTTGGAGTAGGAGGAGCCGGGAACAACGCCGTGACACGTCTCATGCAAGTAGGAGTGGAGGGTGCAGAAACCATGGCTGCAAACACCGATGCGCAGGACTTGTACTTCAGTAATTCACACCACAAGCTGCTGCTTGGAAGAGAGTGTTGTGGCGGACTCGGGGCAGGTAATGACCCGGATGTGGGCGAGAACGCTGCAATTGAGTCTTATGAGGTCATCAAAGATGTCGTACGTGGAGACCTCGTGTTCATCACCGCAGGAATGGGAGGAGGCACAGGAACAGGTGCTGCACCCCAGATAGCCAAGGCTGCCAAAGAGAACGGAGCGTTGACTGTAGCTATCGTCTGTCTCCCATTTGACGTAGAAGGGGCCACTCGAAAGAAGAACGCTACCCGTGGACTGAATGCCCTGATGGAACATGTTGATACATTGATTGCCATTCCCAATGAGAAACTCCTTGAAATCGCGCCAGACCTCTCCCTTCCAGAAGCATTCATGGTGGCAGACGAGGTTTTGGTGAGAGCAGTCAAAGGAATCGCAGAGCTGATCTCTCGACCTGGACTAGTCAACCTTGACTTTGCCGATGTCAGGACAACGATGCGAAATGGTGGAGTATCCATAATAGCCCTCGGTGAGGGACAAGGAGAAGAGCGGGCCGAGGAGGCCGTATACAACGCCCTTCGCAACCCGCTCATCGATGTTTCTATTGAGAATGCACGGAACATTCTAGTAAACGTCAGCGGGAGCGCAGACTTACAGCTCTGTGAGGCGAAGAAAGTAGTACAACTTGTGACAGAACAGGTGAATCCTGGAGCGGAAGTGATCTATGGGGCCCTGATTGTCCCGGAACTGGAGGACAGGCTGAGGGTCACCATCATTGCATCAGGTGTGAGTTCGCCATATGTCTTTGACTCGGGTTCCGAGCCCGTGACGCCCCTGGCCGAGGACCTGAAAGCAGAACTTGGCATCACTCGACTGGACGAGTAGTCTTTGTGCATGCAGCAAGGGTTAAAAGCGAGCCCTCGGGATTGCAGACTGCTACAGGGCTAGGACCATATTGCTCCTACAGAGGAAGTTGAACGTAAATGGGTGTCAGCGATTTCATCAACGATAGCAGAAGAATCTTGAAGCTTGCAACCAAGCCTTCTAGGAAGGAACTCTGGATGAGTACGAAGATCACTCTGCTTGCTATGGTTCTTGTGGGAATGCTGAGCTTCATCGTCCAAGTACTGATGACGCTGGTGACCTCACAGTGGACAGGTAGCTAGATTAGGACACAAGTTAGGGCTTGGAGGTCTTTTGTTTGAGAGGAAAGAGCAGTATCTATGCAATAAGGACCACAATCGGTCAAGAAAAGTCTGTGACAGACCTTATCACCACTGCAGTCACAGGTGAAGGGGATGTATGGGAGTGCCCCTTTTGTGGAGAACCCTTCTCAACCAGGAAAGACACCCTGAAGCATATGAAGAAATGTGAAGAGAAGAAGGGTAAGGGAGAGCCCAAACTCGTTTCGGAGAACCAGTTGCTGGGACGTGTCAAGGCAGTACTAGTACCTGAGACACTGCGAGGATATGTGTTCCTTGAAACAGAAGAGTTCAGAGACGTGGAGATTGCTATCTCAGGAGTTCCACACGTACGAGGACGGGTCCACGGCAAAGTCACCTTCGATGAAATCGACAAGTTTCTTATACCAAAGCCCGCTGCAGAAGGCATCAACATAGACGACGTAGTCGAGATCATATCTGGTCCATTCAAGGGCGAACGCGCCAAAGTTGCTCGTGTAGACACCTCAAAAGAGGAGCTTATTCTGGAGCTATTAGATAGCCCCCATACCATTCCAATTCGGGTTCACGCAGACTTTGCAAAGATTGTACAGAAGGCAAGAACTGAAGAAGAAGCGGAAGAGGACGAGGAGGAGGAGAAGGGCGATCAGCTCGAGTCCTTCTGGTCACGTTGACCCTTGGTGCGCCTAGAATCCTATGATGTATCCGTAGTAGGGTAGTCTGCATCTGTCAAGTCCATAATGCTTAAAACAACATCAGATTGCAGGAGCAAGTACCTCTTAATCTGACCTGAGCGCGAGAAGCTCACGTCCGGGGTGAAAAAAGTGACAATGCATGCAGTAGACCTTGTTGGATATTCAGCTAATTCTGTCCAGAGGGTCGACCGAATGGCTCCCGAACTCGTCGAGCCGAAGCACTGCATCAGGAGAAGTGAATAGATTGAGTCAACAAGAAATCAGAGTAGAGGCCATTGTAGAAGGCGGTAAGGCATCAGGTGGCCCACCAATAGGTCCTGCACTGGGACCCACCGGAGTCAACATTTTCCAGGTTGTCCAGAAGATCAATGAGGCAACCAAGGAGTTCGCCGGTCTTAAGGTGCCCGTAACCATCATCGTCGATCCGCAGTCCAAGGAGTTCGATGTAGAGGTGGGAATTCCACCCACAAGTGCTCTAATCCTCAAAGAACTGGATGTATCTCAGGGATCAGGAACACCGAACACCGACTATGTGGGTGATCTCAGCATTGAGCAGGTGAAGAATGTGGCCCGAGCAAAAGCCATGGACTTGACCGCTCTTGACATGAAGAGTGCAGCCATGATAGTCTCGGGAACGTGTGTGTCCATGGGCGTTAAGATTGAGGGAATGACAGCCAAAGAGTTCCAACAGGAAGTCCGTGGGGGAAAATGGGATGAACAACTTGACGAATCCCTACAGGAGGCGAAATAGAGATGTCGTTCAACCAGGATTCCATCAAAGAAGCCGTTTCTGAGGCACGGGAGAAAGGCAAGGAACGAGGCATCAACTTCGAACAGAGTTTTGACCTTGCTGTGAATTTCAGAAGCAAAGAGATGGATGTCTCGAAGCCTGAGAACAGGTTCAATCAGGAACTTGTGCTACCAAACAGGCTTTACCCACCATCCAAGGTCTGCGCATTCGGAGACGGCGAGTTCGCTGATAATGCGAAAGAGGCCGGAGTGGACAATGTTGTGTCCAAAGATGAGATTCCCACGATTGGCGAGGAGAAGAAGGAACGAAAGATCCTGGCAAAGAGCTATGACTTCTTCATAGCTGCCACGGACAGCATGCCCTTGGTCGGCAGATATCTCGGTCAGGTGCTGGGTTCACGGGGCAAGATGCCAAGACCGTTCCCACCCCAGGCAGATCTGGGCGGTGTTGTTGAGCAGTATCAACGCACTGTCAGAATCAAAATGAGGAACACGCCCACCTTTCATGTGAAGGTTGGTCACGAAACGATGGACGATGCAGAGATTGCAGAGAACATCGAGGCGATTCTGAGTTTCGTGGATAGCAAGGGGCACACCGAGAAAGTTGGCAGCGTAGTGGTAAAGACTACGATGGGCCCACCTATAGAAGTTGAGTCATGGAGGTAGACCAAAATGGCGCTGGAAGATCGTGAAGTACCACAATGGAAGAAGGACGTAGTCAACAAGCTGGTCGGAAACATAGCGAGCAGCAAAATGGTTGGCCTTGTCAATGTTGAGGGTGTTGGAGCAAAGCAGTTGCAGGGGATCAGAGAGAGCCTTCGAGGATCTGCGAAGATACAGATGGCACGCAATACTCTGATGAAACGAGCAATTGAGGACTCCAGTATAGATGGGATCGACAAACTGGAGAATCACGTGAGAGGCCCAGTTGCCTTCGTATTCAGCGAACAGGACCCGTTCATCCTGAGCAGGTTTCTCAGCGAGAACAAGGCACAGGCGCCTGCAAAGGGAGGTCAAGTCTCTCCCAAGGATATCATTGTGCCTGCTATGAATACGGGAGTAGCACCGGGGCCATTCATCAGTGAACTGGCGGCCCTTGAGATTCCCTCTCGAGTCAAGGGCGGTGTCATTCATGTCACTGAAGATACGGTTGCCGTCGAGGCAGGAGAAGTCATCTCAAATGCAATGGCACAGATGCTTGGGCGTTTGGGTATTGAGCCCATGGAACTCCAGTTGAAGCTCATTGCTGCCTACACAGATGGCGTGGTCTTGACAGGTGATACCCTAGAGGTGAATCTTGAAGAGATCTTCAAGCAGGTCATGGCAGGACATCAGTACGCAGTCAATCTGTCAATCAACGCAGGGTATCCAACCACAGACACTGTACCGATGATAATCGCCAAGGCCAATATGGAGGCGAAGAGCCTAGCGCTCAACGTTGGCTTCTTTGAACCCGAATTGGTGAATGAGTTCCTTGCTAAAGCGACCTCTGAGGCTCTAGCATTCGCATCTCTTGTCGCTGACAAGAACCCTGAGGCAGTTCCCTCCGAGGTTCTTAGTCAAGTCAAGAGTGCGGCTGCAGCCAGTGCACCCAGTGCACCTGCGGAAGAGCCCGAAGAGGAATCTGAAGATGAGGACGAGGAAGACGAAGAGGACGAAGATGTAGCAGGCCTAGGCGGTCTGTTCGGATAAGAAAACTACGAGGTAATGACAATGGAATATGTATACGCAGCACTTCTGCTCCACAAGGCTGGTCAGGAGATTAAGGACGATAACATGGAATCCGTCTTGACCGCAGCCGGTGTTAAACCAGAGAAGGGTAGAATCAAAGCACTTCTTGCTGCCCTAGAGGGTGTGAACATCGATGAGGCACTGTCCAGTGCGGCAGCCATGCCCGTCGCAGCACCATCAGCTGGCGCAACGAGTCAGGCCGCTGAGGCTGAAGAGGAGAAGAAGGAAGAAGAAGAGGAAGAAGAAGAGGAAGAATTCACTGCAGGACTTGGTAGCCTATTCGGCTAGTAACCTGCGGATACTCTTTGGTTCTTCTCCACAGTTGAGAGAGTGGGCGGATCGCAAATCCGTCTGCTCGCAAACCCCTTATTTTTGGTCGATTTTCGATAGAATGATATTGAAGCAATCATACGTTGGTCTTTGTGAAGATAGTCTATCATCCAATGATGAAGGAATCGTACGACAGCACCCCGGCTGGCGCAACCGGCAGACTGGACAGTGCCATTCAGGCCCTGAGCTCGGTTCACGGTTACAAATGCATTGAGCCAGAACCAGCCACCCAGGAACAGCTTCTCCGGGCGCATTCATCACAACATATCGAGTCTGTCAAACGAGAGAGTGAGTCAAGATACGGGGGAAGACTGTACGATGTAGCACTTCTCGCGGCAGGTGGTGCAATCAAGAGTGCCCGCATTGCTGCTCGGGGAGAGCCATGTTTCGGGCTCATCAGGCCACCAGGCCATCACGCGTCCTACGATGGATACTGGGGATTCTGCTACTTCTGTAATATGGCGGTAGCACTTCTTCATCTGAAGGCAGCCGGTCTCATAGAGAGAGCGTTCGTCTTGGACTTCGACCTACACCACGGCGACGGCAATGTTGACATCCTCTCAAGACACAACGGGTTTCAGATTCACAACCCCCGTGGGAGAGGGGATGAGGAGTACCTCGCCGATGTTGAGCGGGTCATGGAGAATATGCAAGAGGTGGACATCATCTCAGCCTCAGCGGGCTTTGACCAGTATGAACACGATTGGGGTGGCAATCTCTCAACAGAGGCCTTTGGAGAGATTGGGAGAATAATCAAACGCCATTCCCTAGAGAAGTGTAACGGAAACCGCTTTGCCCTGCTGGAGGGCGGGTACAATCATGCAGATCTCGGCGTCAATATCCGAGCATTCTGCAACGGGCTCCGCTAGAACGTCAATTCCAGCCCTTCCGAGTTTATTATGCAACCGGAGGAGCCTATACTAGGTGATGGATTGTCGCTGGTCTCGATATTGAGTCCCCTCTCAGACTTCGCAGCTCTCATAGCTGGCTATCTCCAGGAGATCTGGGGCTTTCTCATCTTTATTGGCACGGCTTCAGCCTTTCTGGTCGTACTTGGCGGTGCGATTCTGTGGTTGACGAACACCAATCAGAAATGGGGGAGAAGTCTTGTCTTCACCGGAATAGTCCTCGCCATCGTTGTGGAGTACTTCATTCTCTTTCCACCCAGTTTTGTCCTGCCGTAGTTCTGAAGAGAGGGACAACAAGGTCAGCGGGGCTCATCGGATAGCTACTGTTGTTGCGTTGCGGAAAGCTTTATGACTACACGCGGTCGAACCAACAACAGGGCCCGTTGCCTAGTCCGGATAGGGCGCCAGCCTTCTATCGACTCTGCATCTCGCAGGCTGTGAAGGTAGTTGGAGTTCGAGAGTTCAAGTCTCTCCGGGCCCGCCATTCGCTTCATTCTTGTCCATCTTCAAATCTGATGCTACTCTGTAACCATTGTGGTAGCTCTATGTCGAGCTCACTATGAAGATGGGAGATATCACGCCAGGGAGTACCAAGCTTCAAGCGGGCCGCTCGTCTCGAGCCGATTCCTGAGATTGCACTCAGTTGGGACATACTCGCGGAATTGATGGGAAAAGGATGAGGGAGAACTGTGACAGACCGAGGGCCGTGGTCAATCACAACAACGTCAGTCACGGATGTTGCGGGCCGACCGGGCATATGACAGAGGAGAGGATACGAGGCGAGAGGTCGGAGCAGACTGTTTTTCCCACGTTCTTTTTCGAGGAATGCAGACCGTATGATGGTCCCAGCAGGTGCCACCCTCTGCAGCATGACAGTATCGACCTCTTTCCGTATCCGCTCCTTATGCTTCAGGAATGCACTATGTGAGATGGCGGGAGACGACGACTCTGACAGGGCGGTTCCCGGAAGGCCAATAACCTGCCTGATGTTTATTCTCCGCACAAGGAGGTTGGCATCTCTTAGACGTTCCAAGAATGATACATTGTGCTCAAGGGTCGCGTCGCTCTCTCCGGGAAGACCATAGAGAAGATTGATACCAGGGAGCAGATGCGGGAGCTCTCTTGGTGGGGCTTGAGCACCCACCTCATTGAGTGTTGCTACCGCTTCGAAGGCCTCATCAGCATCGACTTTGAGATTATTACGACGAATCACCTCGGGGTCCACCGACTCTATGCCGAAGGCCGCCACATCCCCAACAGTATGAAACTTCATGATGGTCTTGGCGACCTGCTTGCTCTCTTCAGGGTGATGTGCAACGGTACCAGGGTTGACATTATCGATATGAAGTACTTCAACATCTGGAGCCCCCGCTCTGACTTTTGAGAAGAGGTTGTGAACCTCGTGCACAGCCGGCGTTGGAAACTCCTCCTCGCCAATCTCCTTTGAGCCATATGAGAAGATATCGCTCTGACGCCCCAGTCGAAATGCTCGAATACCTTCAGCATACAACGCCTCAATCTCTCTGGCAATGTCAATTGCCTCTCGAGTCTGAGGTGGGCCGTAGTTCGGCTCTATACAGAAAGAGCAACCTCCCACAATATATCGAGGACAGCCACGAAAGGTCTCAATCTCACAGATGAGATAGTCACGTTGGAGGTTAGGATGTTGCCTCACGATTTGAGACCCTCGAACCAAAAACGGTTCAATCTCACGCGCAGAGGCCCGTGACGTATCAAGGGATACCCCGGAGAAATCGCGCCCCTCTATAAGAGCATTATAGATGACTACTTCTGGATCACCACTGACGATATAGTCAAAGGGAGGCGACAATGCATCGGGGCTCAGTGCGAGTCGGCCACCCTCGAGACCGCAGCCAAATCGAGCCCATGGCCCAACAAGCAGTTTGGGAATGGCCTCAAGCCTAGAATCGGAGAATAGGACTCTGGCCTCGCGTACCGATATGGGGGTACCACCTAAGTACTTCCCCGGCACAATCATACCTGCAATGAGTATCAGTATATCACTGTGTGCCCAGATCTCTTGAGCCTTTTCAAAACTCAGTCGAACCTCGTCAATCGTCTGATAGAGAATCTCAATCTGGGGATCAGCCGACCATATGGCACCGGCGATGTATCGGGGATAGGTACTGATGTATGGGGGTACCCCAAGACAGGTGGGTTCGTCCACGTAGCCATCTAGCAGAACTATTCTGACTTTTCATCCCACCGTTCATTCTTGGTTAGACAGACTTGTGTAGTAGAGTGCTGTCCATCCAGGAACGGCACTGGAACAACTCTGTGAGGACGTCGAATCTGTCGTTCCAACCTCAATCTTCTATGACTGGACGAAGCACTATAGGGTCCTAGGATCTCTTTGAAGGTCACCATCAGCCATGTTCACCCCTGTTGGAGTTCTTGAACTCATCCCACCCTCTAAGACTATCATATCCAGCATTTGGCACATCTACGAATCCTTCACTTGACTCATAGACTACGCCCTCGCCCTTCTTCGCAAAGCCAATCTCCCTCAGAGGAACACTCTGCTGCCTGGCAATATCCGAAGCAAGATCCCATTTCTCGGGAGGAATCGTGATTACTAGGGTGAACTCCTCCCCTCCTCTCATGAGCAGCTGCATCTCATCGAAGTTGTGTTCTCGGGCAAACTTCCATACTTGCGTTGAAATGGGCAGATCATCTAATACAAAGGTCAGACTGGACTGGTTGGCCATGGTGTGCAGAGTGATTCCAAGTCCATCACTGCTGTCCATAGAGGCGGAGATCGCTTCGCTCTCAGCAAGAGCCGAAACAAAATGATGGTGGATTTTTGGTTTGTAGGCGGCCGCAAGCACAACAGACCGAAGACTCGTATCCAGTTCCAGACCCCTGATAAGGTGTTCATAGGCGATTGCTGTGTAGCCGAACAGCCCCGTGGTCGCAATGATATCTCCCTCTTTCGTACCACTGCGCGGTACAATCCTGTGAGGAGAGGCAGTTCCAATAGCCACGCCCGTGAGTATGACGTCCTCAGCACAACCTAGATCCCCACCGAGGAAGGGGATGCCATTCTTCAGCCCGTACTGTGAGAAACCTCGCACTGTTTCTCCTGCCTCCTCGCGAGAATACTCTTCAGGAAAGCATAGAGAGAGCATGAGGCCCCTTGGCGTTGCACCCTTGGCAACTATATCGCTAACAGCCATCACGGCGGTCTTGTATCCGACCTGTGCAGCAGTCATGCCGGGAAGCCAATCTGTCTTGCGAACAAATGTATCCACATTGATGACGGCACTGGTGTCCGATGTCAGGGGAATGTCCGATGCATCGTCATCGAAACCCAGTCTTGCACCTGCTGGCTTCTGAACCAGATGGCGTATACTGTGCAGAAAAGAACGTTCACTCCCTGTATCGGATTGCATCTGAAGACCTCATTATAGGGGGCAAGCGTGTCAGTGATAAAGTTTTATAACTGAAGCAAGAAGACTCGCTCACGGCAAGCCTCGGTGGCTAAGCGGTCTACAGCGTCTGCCTCGTAAGCAGAAAAACAGCGGATTGATTCCCAATCGCTGGTCGACTCGCGGGTTCAAATCCCGCCCGGGGCTCCACTTTTCTCTTTTTGGGTCCTTAGATGTTGTGCAGGCTTCCATAGTATTAAGAGTGGAGGTTCACCAAGTTTACAGTACACTGGAGGTGAAAGGAGTAATGAAAAATGATAAAGACAGTGAAGATAAGCGTCGACGAGAACAACAGAGACCTCTGCCGCCGTTCGAGTGGTTCGCGGCAGCAACTAGATAATGAATACCACTCCCAAGATCTTGCGGAATCCGGTGGCAAGTCATCAGTGCCATCCAGCTCCGCATGAATCTACTTCTTCTGAACCAGCAAATCAAGACTATTCCGAACTGTCAACAGTATGCTCTGAGCTCAGGTGGCAGGCGGACCTTACATTCATCTAGCCTCGGGGTGAAACCAGCAAATGGGATCCTCTGTCCGAAATACCGAGATCCCAGACCCGTGCAGCAGCCTGTTTCTCCCTCGCAGTATCTACAGAGATGGCATGGTAGTGTGTCATCTGGAGGCTCTACTACGGGGATCTCCACAAATCGTGCGATGCGTCGGTCCCAGACTCTGTGAAACCTGACATGTCTCATGACCTACTGTTTCGCCTGACAGTATATAGTGCCCACACAACACCGGAAACCCGATGTCAATCCCGAAAGGGTAATAAGCGGAGGGAATCGGACTAGACCACATACGACTCTTAGAAGGTCTCTGCGGAGGTTGCCAAGCCTGGCCAAAGGCGCTAGGTTGAGGGCCTAGATTTCGTGGTCTTCCACCACGGAAAGGCTATCTCGTAGGGGTTCGCGAGTTCAAATCTCGCCCTCCGCACCATCTCTCTCCTTTGGAATCGTCAGCCCCATATGGTTTTGACACAAATACAATACAACGAAAAAAGGGTTGTAACAATGAAGCCTACTCCCCGATTGATTGCAGTAGCAGACATGCCGAGAACCTTGGCAATCTCTCGATAAGGCGTTCTACAATCAGCTACTAACATACCTAGGATTTGCTTATCTATAAGATCTAGTTGGGGCATCAATTCCTGAAAGATAGTGGACTCTCAAGAATGTATTGATAGGGAATATAGCATTCGATAATCTACTCATTGCCGTTATGTGCATCTGATGTATCATGAAGAAGATTTTCAGGGATATCTGAAAGAAGCGTTTTTAGTTTTAAGATGTAATCTCTAAAGGTGTTAGTTCCGGAGGGCGTAATTGTAATAACCACTAAAGGTTTCCATGAAAGAACACGACGACTGTGTACAAAACCAGTTTCTTCTAGTTTCTTGATATGATGATCGAGATTCCCGGGAGTAAGATCTAACAGTTCTTTCAACTCAATGAACCCTATCTTTCTCTTTAGAAAAAGAAGGTACATGATCGAAAATCGTGGTTGTGACTGAAAAACGCGTTCCTCTGAACTCAGATTCAGAGAGTCAGTCATTTTATCACCATATGAGAAAATTCACGTTCTTGAACGAAGCATCGCTGTAGCCATTCTGTTCATTGCCAATCCAGCAATGATAAAGCATAGAGAGAATGCTGTCAAAGCCAAGTACCCAAGAAGCACGGTATCAGATACAAGTAAGAGTGGGAAGGATATCACCCCAAGAGAGATTCCAAGTAGAAGGAGGATCTTCACACGTCCATGAGACCCTACTGCACGAAGTATGAGAAATGTGAGAAGACAAGCTACACTTGCCGCCCAGAGCAAGGAAACTAAACGCAGTGCCTCTGGAGTAAAACTCGTCATAACAAATGAAAGAAACCAGACTATTCCAATCAGCGGACCATGAAGGGAATCCTGACTCTCCTCATCAGGTCGATCTCCAACCGTCTTCCAAGATTCATAGAATGAGTATGCAATATACCCCAGCAGCAATGTGAAAATAATCACATTAGCCAACAAAGAAATGACATCAGCATCAAGACCAATCACTGATGCAAGAATTGTTGCATTCAGACTAATGAGTGCACCAAGAGGGAAGACAATTCCAATGACAATCAACATCTTCCCCCAGATTTTTCTGAAGAGATATTCCTCATATCTTTCAACTACATCCAATGCCTGTAGAACCTTGTCAAGTTCTTCCATGTGAGACACCTACCACAGGGTATGAAATAATCAATCATTAAATGGTGGACTTGTTCTGCATTACAGAACTCATCCCTTCCTTAAGTAGAATTGTATCTATAATATACACATGAAATCGTCATCAACTATTGTATTGGAAGCTCATGAGATAACCAAGAGCTACAATGAAAAACGTGTGCTTGATAACTTCAGTCTGGAGATCAGTTCCTCCGACTTCTTCGTCTTGATGGGACCTAATGGGTCAGGAAAGAGTACGTTGATGTCAATCCTTGCCGGAACCAATCCAATGGACAGAGGAAAGGTCATGATTCTGGGACATGATATCTCTCATGATGAGTTGAAGGCACGGCAACACATTGGGTATGTTCCACAGCAGCATTTCTGTTCCGACTTCTTGACTGGAAGAGAGAATCTTCAGTATTTTGCTGACCTCTTGGGTCTGAGTAAGTCACAGGCAAAGAAAAGGATACCACAACTCTTGCAGATGATGGGTCTTGAGGATGATGCAGACAGGAACGTCAGAGAATACAGTGGAGGTATGAAGAAGAAATTAGAGGTAGCTACAGCATTACTTGGTGACGCACAAATTCTCTTCTTGGATGAACCTTCGACAGGGTTGGACCCCAACGCCAGAAAAGAATTCCTTATGCTTCTTAAAAGCATCAATGAACAAGGGACAGCAATCCTATTAGTGACACACATTGGCGAAGATGCAGAGATAGCAAATCGTGTTGGATTCATGTTAGAAGGAAGGATCGTTGCTGAGGGAACACCACAGAAACTGAAGGAAATGAGTGGAGTGAAGAGTTCCATCATTCTGGATGTAATTCCACGAACTGACGAGCTCCTCTTACTTCTTGGAGGAATTAGTAATGATTGCATTGTTATCGAGAGAAATGAATCAATCGAGTTGTCATGTGAAGAACCTAATGAGATGGTTCCTCTGATTATGGACAAACTTCAACGTTCGGGATTCAACATGCGCAGTATCGAAACACAACCACCTAGTCTTGAAGACATATTCTACTCTCTCACTGCTTGTCCTATTGGAGGCGAAGTAGCATGAATATACTAAGTCAGATTCGTGCTTCATTTGTACGATCCATGAGGATCTTCACTCGTGATAAGGCAATCATCGGGTCCTCGATTATGCTGCCAATCTTCTTCCTGCTTGTACTCCCACTTGTCCTCTTCCAGAATGTACCAGCAGAGTACATGCCGCTCACTCGCGGCTTTCTTGTTATTGCAATGATCACACTGCTCATCATGAGTACAGCGATAAGCAACCTTCCAGGTTCCATTGCTGCAGATAGAGACCACGACCTGTATTCTAAACTATCATCCATGCCAGTTCATCCAGTGTATGAATGTGTGGGAAGAATCATCACGGTGTTTGTATTTTCTGCATTTGGAAGTGTTATCGTTCTACTACTTGGATTCGTGCTTGGTGCTCAATACAATGTAACACTCATTGACATTCCTCTTATTCTTGGTATTGCATCAGTAATTACACTCACTTCAGTGGGTGTGGGTCTAATCATTGTAGGATTTACAAAGAGTGAGTCGGCTGCCGCTCATGTAGGTGTGGCAATTGTCATGTTCATCTATTTCCTTGGAATAGCCTTTCCATATTCTGAGTTGCCAGAATTATTGAGACCTCTTGTACATGTAAATCCTATTTGCGTTGGTAATAATATGATAGCGGCTCTTGCCATTGGAGAAGATTTCATCGGTTACAATCCATTCAATATCATTGATCTGACTACCATGCTAACTTTGACCGGATTGGTAATCTGTGTTGGGTTGTACATCTACTCGAAGTATTGTTGGAAGAGATAGAACTTCACAATTCAAAGTAATAAAAGATCAAAACAATGAGAGGGGTTCTCCCTCTCACTTTCCCCTTTTTTCTAAAACACTCTACTTTGAATCTATATCAGCGAGTCGAGATATCTTCTCCCCCCTTATTGGGGCAGAAGTAGGAGGGAGCGGGTCGTTTGAGGGAGGCAAATGCAACAAATCTTGGTGGTGTGGTTGCATCACTACAGAGTGCTATTCTCCGAATTTAAGCAACACAGGACTGTGTGCTACATCTATGGTGAAGAAAATGCACATTTCTGGTGAGCGAAGGTTCCATCTATTGGCTGAAGAACCACTGGAATGGCAACGTATAAAGGAGAGGGGCTTTGCGATGATAACAAGAACCAGCTGGTGTCGAAACGTGACTACGCCACAAATCGGGATTATTGGTGCGGGCAACATGGGAAGGATTCATGCCAGGGTACTGAATAACGCTCGGGCTCTGGCCGGAGTTGCCGATACTGACTTCCAGAAAGCGAAGCAGGTGTCAGAAACCTATGGAGCCCCTGCCTTCAGTGATTTTGAGGCAATGTTGGAAGAAGTAGCATTGGATGGCGTTATCATATCGACGCCAACTTTCACCCATGCAATCATCGCTGAGAAGATTGCAGACAAATACGACTCCATAAGAGGCATTCTTATCGAGAAGCCCCTTGCGTCAAACCTACGAGACGCTGAGAGAGTGGCAAGGATTCTGAATCGAAAGAAGATTGGGGCGGTCGTATCGCATTCAGAGATCTACAATCCCGTAGTCGAGAGAGCCTTAGACCTCATTATGAGTGGAAACATCGGAAAGCCCCGGACTGTTGTGCATGACAGAAGGGGTTTCGTCCAGCCATCAAGAATCCCCTCATTGGGGGATGTGTTTGAGGACATCGGAGTTCATGATTTCGACATTATGTCGAGAATGAGCAGTGGGTCGGCACGTCTGTTTGCTCAGGGTTGTATACAAGAGGGAACATACAACTCCGGCACTGTTCTCATCAAATTCGATGATGGTGCGGAACACGTTTTCCATCTTTCTCGGCAATATGTGGGGAGAAAGCGGACTATGGACGTGTCAGGCACAAAGGGCACCCTTGTACTTGATCTGTTTGGACAGATAATCAAGGTACAGGATCTCGACCAAGAACCATTAGCGGACAGTAGAACAATCAGGCTACCGCAGAGAGGGGCTACAATCAAGGTCTACGGGGAACCGGTTCAAGAAGTGATAAACGACTTTCTGAAATGCATTGAGACTGGAGCGAAGCCGCGAGTTGGTCTGAATGATGGTATTGCGGCTCTGCGTATTGTTGAAGCGGCGAGAAAGAGTGCAAAATTTGGAAAAGTAGTGAAGATCGACGTTCAACCAAGGTCTGAAACCTCGCCGACAAGATAGGTCCTCTCCGCAGAGGATATCTGCACCGGTAGAGTCGTTCCGAGTGGTACATCATTGTCTATGATGACCGGTCTATAGGACGGCGTTCGGGCCAAAAGGCCACCCTTGGGGGCGAGAGAAGTCACAAGCACGGGCCCCACCCAGCCTAGCCATGCCTTCGCTTTCTGGGAGAGAATGGTGCTAACTAGCTTGGATAACCGACGACTACGATTCTTCTTCACAGATGTGTCAACCTTGACATCAGATTCGGACGCAGGAGTACCGGGTCGATCCCCATACTTAGAGATATTGACGACCTCCGGGCGAACAGTCCGAATCAGGTCCATAGTGGCCGCAAAATCTGCCTTTGTTTCACCGGGGTGTCCCACGATGATGTCTGTGGCCACCGTGGAACTGGGAAGGACCCGACGAATGGTCCGAACCGCAGACACCCACTCAGCGACTGAATATCGTCTATTCATGCTATGAAGAATGGCGTCACTACCTGACTGAACAGGCATGTGAAAGAAGCGGAAGAAATGTTGAGAGTTCATGACTCCCAACAGCTCGTCCAAGGAATCTAAGACCAGATTGCAGTTGAACATCCCGAGTCTGAATCGGTGATCACCTGGAATCTCGTCGAGCCGTGACAACAGATTGATGAGGGACTCGCCCGTGTCAGATCCATATGTGGCTGCATCCTGTGCTGTAAGTCGTATCTCTTTGTACCCGGATGAAACTGCATTCTTCACGACTTCTCCGAGAGTCTCAATAGAATAGCTTCTTACCGATTCTCGGGCGAATCTCACTGCACAATAACTGCATGCGCCAAGACAGCCTTCACAGATAGGAATGGTACAAACGACACTGTGAGGGGGGCCTTGAAAGAACCTTAGTTTAGAACCCTTGTCTGGCTTGAGATCGATGATTCCTCGCTCTCCCGAGAGTACAGCTTTGACCACCGGTCCCAGTTTCTCGACCGATTGAGGGCCGAGTATAGCCCCATGATGAGGGACGGCATCGAGTAGGCGTGGTAGATTGATTTTGGGGAGACAACCTGTAATGATCAGAGGAATGTCGGCCCCATCTAGTTCGCCTACACGATAGATGACCCTGTCCTCGGTTGGCTCTTTCACTGCACACGTGTTTACGATCAGGATGTCCGCAGAATCGGGCTCGGAAATTCGTTTTCCACCAATCAGAGCAAGCCGTCCTACCATCAGGTCTGAGTCAGCCATGTTAAGGGAACAGCCGTATGTTTCAAGATAGTAGCGGAACATCAACGGTCTATCTGCCACCCCCTTGAACATGGGGCAAGACTGCAATCTCGTCGTTTCGCTGGACTGGGGTATCGAGTCCTCTCAGAAGATCCGTGTCATGCCCGTTCAACATGACTATCAGGTTGCCACTGATACTACCATCTTTGTTCAGTAGGATGTCCTCAAGATCTGATCCATACCTCTCGATAGCCGTTCCAATAACGTCCCGTACGGTGGCAGTAGAGTCAACATCAAATGAAACCATTGGTTCGCCTATGGCTCTTCGAACGGTCCCAAATGTCTTTAATCTGATCCTCAATTGTACACCTCGGCGGGTCAGTTGGGTCTTCCTATCATGTCTGAGAGCATCTCAGTGATCAACTCCTCCGCCAAGGAAGATACGGCACTGATGTCCTTAGATGTGGCATCATCCACGTGGATGCCCAATATCAATGTGACAGTGCATCGCAGCTCTCGGCAGATACGCTCAGCAAGGGGATTGGAAAGAACGTATTCTTTGTGACCAGGAACGGAGATCGTACTCACACTGACCGTGGGGACTCCGCGATGTTTACTCTGTGAAAGCGTCGCGACTGAAATACCACCGACGTGGGGACTATCGCCCCCGTATATTGTAGCAACCAGGTCATCACCAATCCATTCTGCTTCAAGCGTGACCTTGAGATTCCGATATTCCCGTTCCAGTTTCATAACCTATACCTCACGATGATTGCTGGCCTTGACATCCCTTGAACGAATTGCCTCTGCCATTAGTCACTGCCTGTGTCACGGTCTGTTCTATGCATTCTCCATGAGAGTGTTAGAGTCTTCGGGTGCGCTGCCTTATACTCATCGAGAAGGGAAATCGCAGTATTGTGAGGGGCCTCCCTTATCTTCTCAGGCTCCTCATAGGCCTCTCGGGAGATCTCCTTGAGAGCCTCGATGAAGTAGTCTAGCTCCTCCTTTGTTTCACTCTCCGTAGGTTCAATCATAAGAGCCTCAGGAACTATGAGAGGGAAGTATACGGTCGGGGCATGGACTCCGAAGTCAAGCAGCCGTTTTACGACATCCATGGCGGTGATACCAGTTTCGTCCTTGAGCCGTTCAGCAGAGATGACGCACTCGTGCATTCTTGGAGCATCTTGGGAGTAGGGGAGTGAGAATCCTCGAATCTTGCTGACGTTTCTGGCAATGTAGTTCGCATTGAGAACTGCAGCCTCAGATGAGCGCCTCAGTCCCTCTCCACCCAGTGCATAGATGTAAGCGTATGCCTTGAGGAGAACGCCGAAGTTACCGTAGAACCCATGAACTTTACCAATAGACCTTGGATAGTCATAATCCAGGTCAAAGGAACCGTCTGGATTCTTGATCACACGGGGCACAGGGAGGAAGTCTACCAGGTCGCTTCTCACACCAACCGGACCAGCTCCAGGACCACCACCGCCATGCGGGGTCGAAAAGGTCTTGTG
>SDNO01000127.1 GCA_004524435.1 Candidatus Thorarchaeota archaeon
ACAATCGCTTCAGGACGATGGGGAACTGCAGCACGCTGGTAGGGGCAATACGACTGCCACAGAGGTGAAACTAGTAATGGCAAAGGACAAGAAGGGAAAGAAGACCACCGACGAGAAGAAGAAGAAACCAAAGAAGTAACAACACCTCTGGGTTTTTCATCTTGAATGAGTTTACACTTAGAATATGATGGCCAGTGAGGGCTGGCCAATCTCTCTATCTCTTTCTCAGCGGACTCGGGCCGAGCTTCTCAGCAAGCGTCGAGAGCTCCTTGACTTTCTCTGCCCAGATGGGGCCTTCACTGGCGCTGATCTGAGTGAACTGCAGACGCTCGGGTTCGAGGCCAGCCTTCTCGATAATCTTCTTGGCTATGGCGTATCGCCTCTCAAATGCGACATTGCCATCAACATAGTGACAGTCTCCGAAGTGGCAGCCAGAAATCCAGACCATGTCGGCACCCTGTCGAAAGGCCTCCAGAATGTGCGTCACGCTCACTCGACCTGTGCACATCACCCGGATGTCACGAACTGTCGGAGGCTGCTGATACCTTGAAACGCCAGCACTATCTGCTCCAGCATAAGAGCACCAGTTGCAGATGATTGAGAGAATTCGGGGCTGGTTGGCGGGCATGTCGCTCAGGGCGGCACGGATTTGTGCCAGAATCTGGTCGTCTGTGAAGTGCTTCATGGTGATAGCACCTGCAGGACAGCCAGCAGCACACTTCCCACAGCCTTGACAGAGCACAGGATTGGCCATGGCATAGTCGTGGCCGCCATCGCCTGGAATCACTTCGATGGCATTGTATGAACAGTTAATCTCGCAAGTTCCACAACCAACACAGACCTCGGGGTCAACTACGGATACAATAGCCTCCGCCTTTCGGATACCACTGACAAGGGGGATAAGAGCACGAGCAGCGGCACCTCGTCCCTGTGCAATGGCTTCATCAATTGGTTTCGGAGCTGTTGCGGTTCCAGCCACATAGACTCCATCGGTCTGGAAATCAACAGGCCTGAGCTTTGGATGTGCCTCCATGAAGAATCCAGACATATTCATGGGGAGCTTGAATACCTCAGCCAGATTCTTGTTTGTTTTGGGAGGTATCATTGCCGTCGCTAGGACCACATAATCAACATCTAGGTTGAGTTTCGCACCGAGAATTTGATCCAGGACCTCCACCCGTACAGCTGTGGAATCACCCTTCTTGACCTTAGGAGGTTTGTCCTGATCGAATCGAATAAAGATGACTCCCTTCTTGCGTGCCTCACGGTACTTGTCTTCGCCCGTATAGTGTACTCTGAGGTCACGATAAAGATGGAAGACTCGGGAGTCAGGATGTTTCTCAAGGAGCTCGAGTGTGTGTTCGAGAGCAACAGTGCAACAGATACCGGAACACCAGGTACGTGCACCTTCAAGGGACTCATCTTCTCGAGAGCCCGCACAATGAATCACGGCATAGGTGGCATCGTCGGGGAGAGCACCTTCGGTGTTGATTCTTCCATTGAACTCTTCCTCGGTTATGACTTCTGGAATCTTCTTCAGCTCGTAGAGCCCCTTCTCCTCCAACGCCTCGGCACCTGTAGCAACGATGACAACTCCAGCCTTGAGCTCTGTCTTTTTCTTTCCGGTCTTGACAACTACGTCAAAGTCACCAATGGAGCCCTTGGCATCAATGACCTCTGATTCAAGCATCAACTCAATGTTCTCAAGTTTCGATATCTCATCTTGAAGTTCTTCGATAATATCTGATGCAGGTCTAAAATCGAAATTCACCGTGTTGAGTTTGTTTAGGTATCCACCAACCTTGTCCTCCTTCTCGACAAGGTAGACCTTGAAGCCCTTCTCAGCAACAGACTTGGCAGCAGACATGCCTGCAACACCGGCACCAATGACAAGGGCAGTCGGTTCAATCTCGGTGACTGCCTCTTCCTGCGGTTCTAGAAGCCTAGACTTCGCCACAGCCATTCTCACCAAGTCCATGGCCTTCGAGGTGGCTTCGTCTTTCGCGCCCTGATGTACCCATGAACAGTGTTCTCGGATGTTGGCCATCTCGAAGAGGTACTTGTTCAGGCCGGCCTCCTCGATAGTCGAACGGAACAGTGGTTCATGAGTTCGTGGTGTACAAGAGGCCACCACAACACGGTTCAGATCATGTTCCTTGATAGCATCCTTGATCACCACCTGAGCATCAGAGGAACAAGAATAGAGCAGGTTCTCGGCATAGACCACATCTGGAAGATTCTCTGCGTAGTTCTTCACCTCAGCCACATCGACGGTCCCCGCAATGTTGATACCACAGGAACATACGAAGACGCCAACCCGAGGTTCAGCCGTCACCATCTCGAGGTCAGCTTCGGTCAGTTCCTCGGTTTTGCGGCGTTCGGGAAGGTCAATATCCTGTGTCGCTAGTGCAGCAGCCGCGCTACCTTGGGCCACTGAGTCCGGGATGTCCTTGGGCTGATTGACTGAACCGCACATGTATATGCCGGGCACGTTGGTCTTTATACTCTCGATGTGGCCCTCAGGACTGCGCACAAAGCCGTATTCATCCACTTCTATCCCTAGATTCTCATAGAGCTCTGCATTCTCGCTCGGTACCATAGCCGGACAGAGGACAACTAGGTCATAGTGCTCTTTCAGGACTTCATGCCCCTTGGAATCGCTATGGCGAACAATCAGCCCCCGCGTCTGTGAGTCCTCAATGATCTCACTGGGTAGACCCTTCACATAGTTGATTCCATACTCCGTTTCACCCCGCACAAGAAACTCCTCAAAGCCCTTGCCGAAGGCACGCAGGTCGTTATAGAGTATGTCAATGTGGACCTCCGGAGTGTGCTCTTTGGTGATGATCGCTTCTTTGGTGGCGTAGGTGCAACATATCTTCGAACAGTAGGCGCAATGGTTGACATCACGGCTACCCACACACTGGATAAATGCAATCCTGTGGGGTTCACGCCCATCAGAGGGACGCATGACAACCCCTTCAGTCGGGCCGCTAGCTGAAACCATTCTCTCGTACTCAAGGGCACTTACAACGTTGGGGTACCGACCATAACCGTACTCTTTGACCTCTGATGGATCGAGCAGTTGATAGCCGGTTGCAAGGATGATTGCCCCTGCGTTGATCTCGATAGTCTCATCCGGAATGGAGAAATCGATTGCTTCTGCCTTACAGCTGTTCACACAAGTCATGCACTGAATACAATTCTCAATGTCTATAGTAGCAACATTGGGGACTGCCTGCGGGAACGGAATGTAGGATGCCTTACGCATCTTCAGACCCATATCATACTCGTTTGGTACTTCGATGGGACAAACGCGCTGACAGTCACCACAGCCAGTGCATTTCTCGGGGTCAACCCGACGCGTGTGCTTCAATACCTTCACCGTGAAATCGCCCTGCGTGCCGGTGACTTCAGTGATCTCTGAATAGCCAAGTATCTCGATGTTGGGATGACGGCTGGCATCGACCATCCAAGGCCCCATAATACACATGGAACAATCCAACGTCGGAAAGGTCTTGTCGAGCTGAGCCATATGGCCACCTATGGATGGCTGCCGCTCTATCAAGAACACCTTGACGCCCATGTCTGCTAAATCCAAGGATGTGCGGATACCCGCAATTCCTGCACCGATGATTACGACTGGCTTCTCTGCCATTCCGTGTTCACTCCTTTGGCGTAACGGGTTGGTCAGAAACCGATGATAAAAGCTTAGTTGTGTGACGTTAAGGATGGAGTCTTGTCCGACGTGCTGTTTGGCGCGGAACAGACTGTTGAGGTTTCACAGGTGTGCAGTCTACCGATGAGCATTAATATTGCGAGGGTAATACATAGGTGGGACGCAGATGAAGGCCACGAGATTATACACTAGGGCGTATATTTCCAGAAACCATTCTCACTGTAAGAATGGCACGGACACGTATGAAGAGCTGGCCAACATGGAGATCGTGATTCCTCTGCCCAAAGAGGCCACGCAGTAGCAAAGCACCTCTCTTTTTGGATTGTTACATCGAAACGATGAATGTTTCACTATGTTTAGTCCAATGCGACCCTATGCGCAAATCAGGGCTTAGAGCTGTTCCAGCCGAGCCCTGACGACACTGCCGCAATAGTTACACTTCGCCTCAAGTGGACCGGTCCAGTCGATATCCTCTTGGGACAGCGATGCACCACACGAGGGACACTTAGCCGGAAGGCGGACGGTTCGGATATCGGAGGTTTCAGCCTGCTGTCGATAGCGCTGGGGAATCACGAAATCCGGGGCCTCCACCTGCATTCCATCTTCGTCAGTAGCACGAACACGAGATCGGCCCCGATAGCCAACAACCACAATCAAGCCGATGACAGCGGCGGGAATGATGATCAACCAGATACCGTAGCTAGCAACTATGGCATCGAAACCGTTGTAGACGCCTATGTTGAAATATCCAGAGATGCCACCGACTTGTTCAACCAAGATGTTGACAAGTGTGTCTTCGTCAAGTGTGAATGGTAAAGAGATACTTGAACCTGCAGCTTCTGCAAGCACCGCCGAAGTATCTCTGTCCCGTACGGTTACAGCAAAATTCAGGCCCCAGAGGCCGTCCATCTGGACAACTACAGTCCAGCTCCCGGCTGTAAGATTGGCATAGTAGTACTTGTTGAGAGTGGACATTATGCGCTGGGACCTTAGGGTTTCGTTGTGGTAGAGCCTAGTATCGTACTGAGCCTTGGCATTGGGAACAGGAAGCAGGACCAGAACGAAGACGATACCAAGTATAACGTGATGACGCCGCAATCTATCCACCTCTGCAGAGATGTCAACAAGAGGGGGCTTAAGCCTCTTTCCCCGATTGTGACTGTTTGGTTTCAATAATGCAAGAAGTATTTCTTGTTCAACCTGAACTGACCCCTAATACTGGTCGATTCAAATCTTCTCCAACCGAGCCCTGACGACACTGCCACAATAGTTACACTTCGCCTCAAGTGGACCGGTCCAGTCGATATCCTCCTGCGATAGTGATGCCCCACATGATGGGCACTTTGCAGGAAGACGTACCGTTCGAATATCAGAAGTCTCGGGCCTTTGACGGTAACTCTCAGGTATCGCAAACGCGGGAGCCTCTACCCTAACGTCCTGACCAGCAGACCGATGACTCCGAGATCTCACCATGTACGCAATAACGACGATGACACCAACCACAAGCACGGGAAGGATAATCAACCAAATGCCATAGACGGCGAATAGGGCATGAATCCCATTGTAGACACCAACACTGTAGTATCCACCCTCGCCAGCAGTCTCCTCGACTCTGATATTGACAAGCGAGGATTCCTCAAGAGTGAATTCCAAGGACGCGCGTGATTGGTCAGGGCGGTCGCTCTCTGCAAGCACAATGGCAGTATCGGCATCCAGTACTGTGATGGCAAAGCTCATCCCCCAGAACGAACTGCTACTGACGACTATCGTCCAGCTTCCTGCAGTGAGATTGGCATAGTAGAGCCCAGTCGAGTAACCCCACAGATGCTCGTTGCTTCGAGTCTGGTTCGCGATGAGTCTAGATCCGATTTGAGCCGTCGCATTGGGTACGGGAATCAGAATCATGAGAAAGACAAGGCCAAGTAGAACATGGTGATGACGCAATCAGTCCGACCTCTTGAGCTATTCTGATGGCCAACACCTTAAACTTCTTTCTACATTTGAGTGCGTGCCACAAGCAAACCCTGCAAATCGTCTTGAGAAATGGGACTGATCACTTGGACCCAACGAGCGCTAGAAGTCATTCTACAACAGCACAACGAGAAGCGACTTCTACGCCTTGATCCCAAGGACGTCCCACTTTGGTTCGCTCTTCCTTTGCATGTACTGAAGATGGGTATCCAAGCCAAACTCATCAGGGTCATGACCGAACGCAAGTGCGAGAAGTTCTGTGACGTGAAGTACGTCGACGGCATAGTGCTCCCCAAAGTGCTTCTCTATCTCTACTTGGCCAAGATCTAGCTGCAGTTCACAGAAAGGACAGGGCGTCACTATCATGTCGGCACCACCAGCCTCGTTTATGCTGTCAAACTTCTGTTTGGTGAAGTCCAGTGCAACTTTGATGTCGGCTGTCCTGACCGCCCCGCCAGCACCACAGCACATGAGCTCATCCTTGTAGGGGACGTACTCTGCACCGCTGACCTCACACACTTCACGGAAGATATGGGGACGTTCTGAGTCATCCTTCTGTTTCAGGAGTTTTGGTCTCATCCAGTGGTCTACGGATGCTCCTTAATGGTCTCATAGACGTATTCGAGCCGTTGCCTATGCAGTTCCTTGCTCTCGTCTTTGGCCTCTGCCAGCTTGATCTTCATCTTCAGCGGTCCACGCTGGATGTCCTCACGCTTTGACAGGATGGTCTTGAAGAACAGGGGTCCGAAGATGGTCTGTTTGCCTTCCTTCCAGAAGGGGATATCATCCAGCGTGACAGTGACCTCCTTGCCCCACCACGAGCTGTAACGCATGTCCACATCGACCATCTCAGAATACAGGAAGTAGTCAAGGCTGAGAAAGGCGAAGTTCTCCAGCACCTCGGGGTAGATACGATAGTAGGCATCCGAGCCGGCTGGAAAGACCACGTCCAGTCCAACCACGTAACAGCCCTCGGTCGTGAAGACCAGCGGCCCATACCGACGGCGGTTCCCGTTTCCGATGGCGAGCTCGCCATACTGGCTGAAGAG
>SDNO01000128.1 GCA_004524435.1 Candidatus Thorarchaeota archaeon
GGGCATGCCGAAGTCCAGTAAGACCTCAAGCACCTTGCGTGTCACCCTGTGTTCTTCCTCAGCCTGCTGATAGGCATCCGAAACACCCCCGGATACGCCAATGCAATACTTGATTGGATGACTCTCTTTAAGCTTCTGCGCATCTTCATGGGCAAGAAACGGAATGAGGGTTTCGGTTTCCATCGAACTCTCACAGACGAAGCCATCTTTCTCAAGCTCTTGTCTGACGATCTCATGTGCGTTCTCTTTGATTCTTACATGCGTAAGGAAATCATCAACGTGATAGCCTTCTGACATACCATCGCAGTACACACATCCGAACTCACAGCCACGGTAGGCATTCATCGATCTTGTCACATGGAACCAGCTATCGTATACACTGGGCTTGGAGAGGATAGACTTGGCTCGGATGTATTCATATCGCATCTCTTAGTGACCACCGTCGATTCGAGGTGCACCACTTCACTCCAAGCTCTTGATATGACTTACGTATGACAACTCCACATTATCTAACACTGCGCCAAGGCCAGTTTGATTTGACGAATGAACTCCTGAGGATTGTTGCCAAGATTCATATGTCTTTCTTCGTGTTGTAACAGGCGGAGGAGTTATCTTTGGATAGAGAAGACCTCTTTGCATATGGCGGTGTAGCGGTTTTTGGGGCGTTGTTCCTGATTCAGCTAGCAATACCTCAGTATCCGGCACAGCCGCACGTCATATTCTTGTATGTCGTCATAGGACTCCTTCTGGGTTTTGTAGGATTCGGGTTGCTCGGACGGGCGATTCTCGGAGATGAGAATTCGTCGCCTATCAGGTGAGGAACATCGCGATTATGGATTAACAATCGGAAACGGGTACTATCGCACTCTCTCCTATTGCGGAGATTTGATGCAGAATGTGGGGCCATTGGGCATGTTAGGGACCGATTGTCTCTGTTTCCGCAGTCAGGAAGTAGATTGAATGCAGGGTGAAGGCAGGAAGGAGGAGATAGAAGATGGCGGAGGCCAGGAGCATAGCCCCAGCGGTTGCCAGCGTCAGCAGTTCAATTCCATGATCATCTCTCGTAAGGACCATCAACGCGCCGTTTACAGCTAACATGATGTAGAGCCCCCCCTCGAATATATACAGTGACAGAGGGTAGATTGCGGGTATTTCTTCCAAGTATGGGGCTGGTCCGAGAGCGATGTAGTTTTGAACAAACACGAGGCCTCCGAAACAGCCTGCCAGCGATAACGCGGCAAGGAAGAACCCCCACTTACGGTCCCAGTTGAAATACAGTCCGAGGTTCCCAAGGGAAATCAGAGCCAACCCCACGGAGACAAGTGTGAAGCCGCTGACGACCCACTGGGGGAGTGGAAGAAGCCGAGAGAGGATGTATCCGATACTCCCTGCTCCTGCGATTAGGGCGCCTATGCCTCCTACAGTGAAGAAGACGGGACTTGTGAATCTCTCTTGTTGCTTCTTGGCATCCTCAGCACATTGACGACAGGCCACAGCACCCCGATATCGAACCATATCATCTCGCTTCAGAGGCTCTCCACAAAAAGTGCATCTCACAACAGTTTTTTTCTCCTGTTGAGCTTCATCATCCAATGATTGTCCCTCATGGCCAAGTCTCAAGAATGGCTGAGTATCCATGGGCAGCTGATGTGAAAAACTATTCGCTCTATATTTGGCCGAATATCAGTCTAGCTTGAGGTCTGGGGTGGAGGCTCCTCACATTCGTCGGCAATCAGTCCCTTCCGTTCACGGTTCATCAAGGCAAACCTGATGATTCCAACGGGTATCACAATAGCGAGCCAGATGATGATATCCCCAATAGTTGCCAGCAAGAAGTTTGTATCCAAGGGGTCCAGCCAAATCTGTCCGAGTTTCATCATTTTGACCAGGGGGAACACGAGTACTAGACCGAAGATGCGTTTCAGCTCTACAGCGTTCACCTTGCATGCAAGGCGAGTCCCGATCTGGGCGCCAACAATCATCCCGATGCCCAAGGCGATAGCAAGAAACGGATTGATGTGTCCTCCGACGTAGTTCCTGAGAGTGCCAGCCGACGCGGTGAACATCATCGTAAACATGGATGTTGCTACAGCAGCGTGAATCGGTAAGCCCATCAGAACCGTGAGTACAGGGACGACTACGGCACCTCCCCCGATGCCTAGAAGCCCTGCAGCTGCTCCGCCTACAAAGCCTCCAATTAGGGAGAGTCCCAGTCTACTTCGGGTCACATTGTTGAAATCGAAGAGCGAGACTTCGTCTGCCTTTCCTCTCTTCCGTGCAAAAAGCATCTTGATGGCGACGGGGAAAAGTGATATGCCGAAGATCAGGCGCAGGACGTAATCTTCGGTAATAAGCTCACGCAGCGCGACCCCAAATAGGGAACCGGGGATAGTTGTTACCGCCAAGAAGAGCCCAGCTTTGAGAACTATAGGTGTCGGGTTCTGCCTACCATACGCTACAGTGCTTGCAATAGCCACAAACAGAGCAGCGACCAGCGCTGTAGCCGGCGCCTGTTGCTCAGTCAAGGCGAAGACGATGATTAGTAAGGGAGTGTTAATGATGCCCCCTCCGATTCCCACCATGGAGCTGATTGTGCCTACAGCAACGGCAAATAGTACGATTGGGAGTATCTCAATGAACAGTTCCTGCACTGTTGAGTCGCCTTGGCTCGCTGGGAAAACCCTGATACTTAAGGAATACTATGTTGTCGTCTTTCAAGGTGTCTTTCTTCGACCCAGGTAGTAGCATCCACTCAGGAGGACAATGACACCGACAAGCATGATGGCCGTGCCAACATTCTCCTGCTCAATACTTCCTCCTGCAGAGAAAAGGAGAACAATACCGACAACTACAATCGCGAACCCAAGGAGCGCTGTGTATCTACCAGGGCGAGGGTCGAATTCGAGGAAATCCGGTATCTCCTCCTGTTTCTCCGTTTGTCGTGCCGGAGTTGGCTTGACATCAGACTTGAAGAACCGGTTGTGGTCAGCAGTGAGATTGCCCCGTAATTCTCCGCTCTCAAGGAGCTTCTCAATCAAGGAGACAACCTCATCTTCAGGAAGCTTCAGCCGTTCGCCAAGAATCTGAATCGAACTCACATCTCTCTCAGTGATCAAGTAGACGAGTTGTTCCTCTTTGCCGTTCATTTCGCGTCACCAAATCCTCTATGGAGCATTGACATAAAGATACTGCAACGTGCATTTTACTTGATCTTTGCAATCATCTCAGTGACCCACGCCTCAGCCTTGGTCCTTTGCCGGTCAAAATCCTTCTCAAGCAAGATGTATCCCTCAAAGAACTGCTGACCGATTGGCTTCGCTGGAAGAGCATCGAGGACCTGCTCCATCTGTTCCTCAGGATGCTTGGTTTCTTTACAGACCATAAAGGCTGCAACTGGTTTTGAGGCCAGTTCCTCTTTGTACTTCTGAATGAATTCAAGAATACGTGGAACAACCTTTCCTCCGTACACTGACGATCCAATGAAGTACGCATCGTGGTTCATAGCCCCCAGCTGATCAGGTTTCCCGACTTCTGCATCGACACCCATACTCGCAAGAGCATCCTCAATCCATTCCACAACTTGGACCATGGCTTTCTTTCTTCGTGTTTCATAGATGAGTGCAACATGTACCAAATCCTAACACCTGCGTTTCAGTAGCTGATTCTGGCTATAGTATTTTGGCTTTCTAGTCGATGTTGGTGCTTCAACCGATTCCCTTAAACTATGTGTTCGGTGTGGCACAATCAGGTGTCCTCATGCCAGACAGAGAGTGGGTCAGTGTTCCAGCCCCCGAAGGATGGATGGCCGGATGGGGTAAGGTCTACAAGGAACTGCTTGATACGCCAGAGGAAGAGCTGCGAGATCTGAATGTTTCCAGAGTGCCGCGGGAACTGGAGCGTGCACTCAAGGTTGCAGAGATTAATCCATCAGCGTTGGACATCCTAGAATTGGCCTCGGGTGACGGCTCTGTTGCCTGTTATCTAGCGAAGCTTGGTGCCACAGTAGAGGCTCTTGATGCTCTTGAGATTGCTGTCGAGGTGACTAGACGACGAGCAAAGGCATTAGGACTCGAAGAGCGACTCACTGCCCGTCTAAGGAGTATCGACGGATGGGACATCCCCCATGGGAAGTACGATGTGATCGTTGCTCTGCAATGCCTCCAATACTTGTTTGACCGAGCAATTCCTCGGACCAAGGAGATCTTGGAAGCAATCAAACCGGGAGGTTTCTTCGTCTACTCCGGGAACATACTACCACATTTCGAGACCGACCCTCCAATTAGATTCATAACACGTGAGGAGCTTCAAGAAATGCTCGAGGGGTGGACCCTTCATTCGTTCGGTGAGGATGAGATACTTCTCAAGAAGGACGATCTACGGGGATACATTTGGGTCGTTGCAAGAAAACCAATAGGATGAATGCAGCTTCTTCTAGAGCTTCACTGCAATTGTGCAACCTTCACCTATTGGCAGAATGGTGCTGATAACGCTCCGCTCAAGCAGTCTCTTGTTGAACCGATGTATCGCCTCATCAGAATCAGTCCATTCCTCCTTTGGATTGATTACCGGAAACAGTGTATCGTCAACCAAGAGGAGTCCCCCAGGTTTGAGTACTCTAAGGCACTCATCTAGCATCACTGGATAGAGTCGCTTAGACGAGTCTTGGAAGACAATATCGAAACTGTCGTCTTCGAAGTCACGTATTGTCTCATCTGCATTTCCTATGACGACATCAATCGAATCCTTCACGCCCTCCCTTTTGAAATTGGCAATCGCATTCTTCGCGACCTCTGCATCAATCTCGAGGGATATGACACGGCCTCCCCACTCTTCCATGGCCTTTGCCAGTATGGTGGTGGAGAATCCTATGCTTGTTCCTATCTCTAGTATTCTCTTGGGTCTAGTCAGGGTAACGAGTACACTGAACAGGCGTGCAATATCGTCTTCAATCAACGGGTCAAAGTCCTCAACTCCTGACATTCGAATGAATTCGTTGAGGCTTCGTTCTTTCTTCTCGCTGTATATCTCCTCGATGTACTTCACTGCCTTCATCAAATCGGGTCTCTTAGTACCTTGTAGTGGGGGTTCGTATGACATGTTTGACTTCTCCTGTTCGATTACTTCAATGCCTTCACGACTTCATCCGTTGTAGCAATCGTAGCACCATGAACTGACTTCATGTGCTGAATAGCGAATTCGTGATTCTCTCTATTGGAGCTATCAACAGCGTCCTTCACCGTAACGACGTCATAGTCCTTGGCCGTTGCATCAGCGCTAGTATACATAACACAGATGTCAGTCAGTACGCCCATAAGAACGAGGGTCTGAATGTCTGCCTCTCTCAGCGTGATGTCGAGATCGGTACCGAAGAAACCTGAGTACCTCCTCTTGGGAATCACCCGGTCGCGGTCATTGGGTTTCAGCTCGTCAATGACTTCGGCGCCTTCTGTGCCAGCCACTGCATGAGGGGGCCACTTCTCGAACTCATCATCATCGGGCAGATGATTGTCCGTCAGATAGATGACCTTCACACCCTGCTCCCGAGCGGTCTTCAGTACCTTCTGCTGGTTCGGAATCAACTTACTTGCACCGGGAACAACCAACGCTCCATCCTCTTTGACAAAATCATTCAGCATATCCACAACGATTACTGCTGTTTTGTTTGTTTCAAACTTCATCATCGCTCACTTCATTATAGTTATCTGCCGGATAACATAGTCTCTGAGCTCTTTTACAGGCTTTGGCTCCTGCAGAATCTTCCCTTGCTGCATTAGGGTCTGGGTCACTCGCTTCATGGACTTGTCGCAATGAGGACAGTCGGGTTGGTCTGCATCTCGAAGTGTGACTTCAGATCTCATGCAGTTCGGGCACTGCCAGACGGATTTCCTACCGGAGAACTTACCTCTCTTGGCGCATGGGATCCATCTGTCATCTTCTTTCATAGAAACAATGTCCATAGCGAAGTCTACGGCTGGGGAATTGCTAATGGCACCTCCCACTCCGTAGCCGCTGACAGGTGAGTCGTTCAACCAGTTGATTGCCTCGACGTCCAGTCCTCCGCTAACGAAGATCGCGATATCATTGAAACCTCGAGCATCAAGCTCCCAACGCACCTCTTCAATGATCTCTTTGAAATCACCCCTTCGACTGCCTGGCGTGTCCAGTCGGACTCCGTCGATCCCCTTCATCTCTGCGGCAGCCAGTATTGACTCCTTTACCTCGTCGAGGTAGGTATCGGTCAGAGCTATTCTAGCGATGTTCTTCGGTAGGTTCTCACTGAAGGCATTCCAGGCCTTCACATGATCCTGAAATGCGATGACTAGCGCATGAGGCATTGTGCCTTGAGCCTCTATGCCGAGGAGTTCTCCACCGAGCACGCATGATACCCCATCACACCCTCCAATGTACGCGGCATAGGAGACCTGCGGTGTAATAGAGGGGTGAGTACGCCGCGCACCAAATGAGAGAAGTGTCTTATCACCTGCAGCCAGCCTGAGGTGGGCAGTCTTGGAGGCCATTCCTGACGAATGACACACGAAGCCCAACAAGGGGGTTTCAAGATTAGCAAACTCTTGATAATGTCCCTCGATTGCCAAAATTGGTGTACGTACAGAATGACTACCTCTTGGATGGAAGAGAGTTCCTTCCTGTAGCCCGTAGATATCGACTTTCCTGTCCTCGAACAACTTTAGGAC
>SDNO01000198.1 GCA_004524435.1 Candidatus Thorarchaeota archaeon
CCGAACAAGCGAGACACCGATGGGGACCTCCTAGACGATGGAGAAGAGGCGTTCATCTACTATACCGATCTCAACAACACGGATACTGATGGCGATTCACTCAGCGACTATGATGAGATTAAGGTCTTCGAAACAGATCCGTTATTGCCCGACACGGACGGAGATGGTCTGACTGACGCAGAGGAGCTGAACATCTACAACACAGATCCGCTTCAAGAAGATACGGATGGTGACCGACTGCTCGATGCCCAAGAGATTGCGATAGGCACGAATCCACGAGATAAGGACACAGACCTCGATGGCCTTAGCGACTTCCAAGAGAACAATCTAACCCTCACGGATCCCCTGAAGTACAGCACAGAGGACGACGGAATCTCTGATGCCGACAGGGATACTGACGGTGACCTTCTGACCAACCTACAGGAGATAACTCTGACAAAAACCGATCCTCGCAACAATGACACAGACGGTGACGGTATTATTGACGGCCTTGACGATGAGGACAGGGACTTGCTAACAAATTATGAAGAATGCTTCTTGACCGAAACTGACCCCCGGAATAAGGATACAGATGGAAACGGCATCAGCGACTACAATGATGACGAGGACGGTGATGGTCTGTCAAACGGTGAGGAGATAAACACCTATGGAACGGACCCCCTGAAAGACGACTCGGATGATGATGGTCTCACAGACTTTGATGAGGTGGAGGAGTATGGAACTGACCCTCTCGATGACGATAGCGACTCTGACGGACTAGAGGATGGTGTCGAAGTCAACACTTACGGGTCCAACCCCCTCAACAACGATACCGACAATGACCTCCTATCTGACTACGAAGAGGTACACCTGACAGACACGAACCCGACAACCAACATGACCCACCCGGGAATACTTGATTCAGAATATGACTCCGATGACGACGGCCTCACAAATCTGGAAGAGCTCAGAGTCTATGGGACTCACCCCCTGGATCCTGATTCTGATAACGACGATCTGCTCGATGGCTATGAGGTGGAGATTGGGACTTCCCCGACCATTGCAGATACAGACGGTGACTTTCTAGAGGATGGTCAAGAGGTCCTGATCATCGGCAGCAATCCCCTCTCAAATGACACAGATTCAGATGGTCTCACTGATGCAGAAGAATGGGGTTTCTTCGGAACAGATCCCACAAATCCCGATACCGACGGTGACCGGCTAACAGACTTTGAGGAGGGCGACACCTACGGGACAGATCCGCTAAATCCAGACAGCGACGGGGACGGCGTGACCGACTACGATGAGATCATTACGCATGGGACTGACCCGTTCTCAGATGATACTGATGATGATGGGCTGGATGACTATTTCGAAATCATGACCTCCCTGACGAGCCCGACCAACAACGACACTGATTCAGATGGCATCGAAGACGGAACCGAGTACAACGTGTACGAAACTGACCCTAACCTCGCTGATTCTGATAACGACGGTTGGACGGACTACCAAGAGATCTTCGAGTATGGCTCAGATCCGTTGAATCCCGACTCAGATGGAGACGGCATTGTCGACTCCCTCGATTGGAATCCGAACCTGCACTGGGCATTCCCAGTAGCAGGGATCATAGGACTGACTGTGCTCCTCGTGGTGGTGGGCCTCAAGGTGCGGGAGAAATACGAAGAGATCGAGTACGTCACCGAGGCGGAACCCGCCAGCATGGGCCTTGAACCCGGTATGGATATTGCAGTTGAGTATAAGATCCGCGAGGGGAAGGTGGTCTTCGGCGTGGTCATCCGCAACAACTCAGAGCAACCCATGCAGAACGTCCACATCGTACTGGGCATCCCCGACCTCACCGATGTGATCAAGGGTGAGAACATCGGCACAGTGGATGTAGACAGCCTCTCCGTGACAGAGGTAGAGTTCGAACTCGAACCTGGCGCAGAGGGTGAGCTGGTGGGCATGGTGGAATACGACACCAAGGAGGGCGAACACCGCATCGTGAACCTTCGCCCGGTCAAAATAGTGGCATAGAGGGACAAAAACAGCACCCAATGTCGGGTTTCCCTCTCGACCCTATTGCTTAAATCATTTGGTTCAGAATATTATGTTGCCGCGAGATGGGCAAACAGGCGGGGCTCAGATGACAGATGATGAGCTACTCCTTGACCTTCGGGAGATGTTAGACCAGCTGGGGATACAGGAGAGAGTTGTCCCCGAAGAGATACGCCGTCCCATGGTCGTCACCAGGAAGAGGAGTCGACTGGCCAATAGAGAGGAGGAGTTACAGAGGACGCTTAATACTCTCGAAGATGACGTTCTATTACCCGACCTTCTATTCAGATTGGGCAATCTGCATCTGAGAGAAGAGAATTTCTCCCACGCAATGATGCTCTATGAGAAGAGCCTAGAAGAAGATGACAGGAAGACTCAGACATGGATAAATCTCGGTCTCACTAATCTTCTGACTGATGAGCCCAGGGAGGCAATTTCCTGTTTCAGTAGTGCCCTCGCCATAGAACCCGAGAATGTGGAGGCACTCACGTATCTGGGCCTTGCTCATCTTGAGATTGGGGAGCTTGAGATATGTAAGAGAAACCTCCGAAGTGCGATAGAACAGTCACCCAATAGTGATAGAGCCAATCTGGCCATGGGGCTTTTGTTTGAGGAAGAGGGGAACCTTCCGGTAGCGGTTGGCTGGTTAGAACGCGCCATAAAAGCCAACCCCTCTTGCGTTGGAGCCTACTTGGAACTGGGGAAGGTCCATCTAGAACGGGGGGACCTAGACCGAGCCCTCGACGTCCTTGAGAGAGGAAGAAAAGAAGACCCCCAGCAGAAGAGCGTCCTCGAAGTCCTTGGAGATCTCTACTTCAAGATGAAGGACTTCATGAAGGCCTTGGAGTACTATGACATGGCAATCAATCTGAGCATGGATGATCCAGAGCTCTGGATCAAGAAGGGCGATACTCATGCTGAGAGCAGTTCCTATAGACAGGCATCAGAAGCCTATCTGAAGGCGATGAACGCAGACCCTGGAAATGTGGAGGCCTGGACCAAGGCAGGACAGATGCAGCTTCTCCTGGGACATATGGGAGCAGCCCTTGAATACTTCAACACTGCTCTGACTCTTGACTCGGAGAACTCCGATGTTGCACATAGAAGAGGACGCATCTACATGGCCATGGACCGGCTGGATGACGCGCTGTCCGATTTTGATCTTGCATTCTCGTCTGAGCCTAGTAACCCAGAGCATCTTTACTACCGGGCACACGTTCTTGAGAAACTTGACCGTCTGCCTGAGGCCCAGAGAACATGGGAAGTAGCCATGAATCTCTACGAGGAGCTGGGAAAGGCGACGAGGCTCGCGGAATGCAAGGCTCGAATCAGACGGATAAAGCGGAGAAGAGAGGCAAAAGAATCCGCCTGAAAGATGGTGGCCCCTACTCGACGTCTTTGGGTAGGAACTTCAATCGTTCAACTGACTTTGGATCCGACGACATAAAGAGATAGCCAGACAGAGAGGTACTCTCTCTTGGAAGTAGAGTCCTGCGCCCCTTGAATCCTATGAATTGTGTCTGACCATTCGCATTGTATATCTGAAGCGATTCTTGCCCCTTACAGGTTGTTACGATACCCAGAACGCAACCATCCGGATTGATAACTGCAGCCCAGCCCTCTTCAGGCACTGCTGTTACAGAGACCTCGTTCTCGGTCATCTCAACTGTCGTGGGGCCAGTTGGAAGAGGGATACGAATTGACCTGAATGGGGCTTGAAGGGGGGCTGTAGCACCGCGCACCCCAAGGACGAACTGTCGCGTTATTCTGCTAGTGTTCTCGGCGGTAACCTTGATATGAACCAAGGCGGTCCCGGACAGAAGCAAATACCTGAACCTGAAGGTCATACCACACATACGAGGACAGTGTTGTAGAACACTCTCCAACTCGTATCCTCTCCAAGGTCCGATAGCCAGGTCGGAGATAGACCAGGCTTCTTTCGGTATCGAGGACTCCCAATCCCATACATTGTAACCAGCAATGACTGGGGTGAGTCCCGAATAATGACTGTCCCACCAGATGAACGGCTTCACCTCAGGAAATGTGTCGTACAGCATCCCGACTTCAGTGCTGTGGCGATAACGTACCAGATTCCCGCAATAATCTGGAGAAGCTGAGAGTTCGTACTGACCAGCTCGTACTGTTCTGAGCTCGACGTCCTCAATCACCGTCTGTTCTCGGACAACTTCCAGCTGCGAATCGAAGGCGACGACGGTGAGGGGCAGTCTTGCGACTCTGTTGGGGAACCGGAGCTCTATTGTCCCATCTCTTTGGAGCCACGACTCATCGGTGACTCTCATGGTGAGTGGAACAATAAGCGGTTGCTCAATGCTGACACTCTTGTCAGGTACGTGAAGCTCGTCCTTTTCGTTGATGAGTACTCCGTTGGGTGCGCGGAGGAAGATGTCCACATCGATTGGTTCTTCATGCAGTACCTTCACCATGAGATTCATCTCGTTCGATGCTAATCGATCCAGGAATACTGGTGATCCTTGGTTGATTTCCGATCTACCCGATGGAGCTAGTCCCACTTCTAAGTCAGAGCGGGGCTCGATAGGGCTGGCCCGATCTATGGTTGTTCCTGTCAATCTGGCCCATAAGTCACGGACGCTCTTCCAAGAACCTTCGCTCAGTACCAGCTTCAACACAGAACACCTATGACTCTCTCCGGGTGATAGATTGGGGAACTTGTATTCGAATCGGGTGAGCCCCCATGTTCGTCGAGGTTGCAGTTCAGCGATTGCCTCAGCATCCCAGATGAAACCCAGTTGACTGTGACCATCGGCCCATTTGAGGGCAAACCATGATTCGTGATACTCAGAGGGATTCCTCGGAAGTTGCTTCATTCCGTTCCACTCAGGAGAGGCAAGGCGATAGATATCACCCCTCACTGGAATATACATGTCATTGCACTCTAACTCCGCCCACCCCCTAAGCATGACTCCCAAGTTCTCCAATGAATCTCTCCCCGAGTTGGTCAACTCTGTGATTATCTCGATATATTCAGAGTCCGCGCGGAGTCGATATGTTGTCTTCAGGTGAAGACCAGGACGGTCTTCCGAGTCTGCCTGAATGATTATGTCGGCCTTGTTCTCGTCGTTGCCCAGCGAAACATCGAATCGTTTCCTTTCCCACTCACTACCTCCAGCAGAGAATGGGTAGCCAACATCCGGAAGAAGGGCGGACCACATTCCTATCTCAAGGGAGAGGTGCTTGTTTGTGAGACCCATACCACCCATTGGGGATTTTGAACTGATTGCGTATCGAAGCTGCCGATTCTCCAGTATGTACATGTCATCGTGGCTCTTGTATGCATAGGCACCCCCGATGCCGATGACAGGGATGTTCAGAACCTTACGAGACGCAAGAATCTCCTCACCGTTATCGTTGATGTAGATGTTCACAGGCAAGTTCAGAAGCTGCTTGCCATCTACTGGTCCAAGGGTAATGACTCTTTCATCTGTTGCCCCCACTCCAAGTGAGAACTCGTAATCCTCTCTCTGATTCTCCTCAGAGCTGATTGAGAGACGACCCGTGAGTTGTTTCAGGGTGTTGTTCTGTAGACCCAACCCAATTTGCCTGCTTTCTTGAGGCGCCAGGAATGGATAACGAGGACTTGGAATCAACGAAACTGCCTCTTGTGGCACCAGGCCGTTGAAGAGGTCAATACACTTACCATCTATCATAACATGCCATCTGACCTGAGTCTTGACCTTTTCATCAGGGGTCAGTTCCCTATCCAGATGGGTAGCATCACTTGTGACAGAATAGGCCCCCTCAAGGTGTATCTCAGAGTTGTTCTCGATCGCGTCTGGTGGTGGAGTATCAAGACGGTTGTCAAGCCCACCATAATCAGTATGGTCGGCGGAAAAGCTGAGAGATGACCCCCATTGGTTTCGAATCTCTATTTGATACGGAACGCTGCCCACCCCGATGTACCCAACATGCTCTCTCGGCCTGATGTCAACGGACAACGTCTTTCCTCCCAGAGTCAAGGAGAATCCAGAGATTCCCTTTGCCTCCCGGTCAACTGTGACTTCAAGCCTGTCATTCTCAGCCTCGAAGACATAGCGGAAGATTCCAAAGGCCCCTTCTTTGATGTCGTCAATCTCCTGCCGGATTGTGCGCTGATAACTATCATACCAGTTATGCCGTTCGAAGAAATTCTCAAAGACCTCGCAACCGAGAATCCCTGGGATGTGAGACTCCATCAGAACCCTCGTTCTAGGCACCCAGTTGTACCCCGTACGCTTGTAGAGAGGCAGAGCCTTGAGGTTGCCACCCCATGTGTGAAGGTCTATTCTTCTCTTACCCAGTCGGGCAGCCGTCTCAGCAGCCTCAACTAGCAGGGCCTTTCCGAAGCCCTCTCCTTGATAAGAGGGGTTCACACCCAGCAGACCTACGTAGACCGCCTCTTCATCCAACTCCCCTGCTGTTATGTTGCAGTGCCCGACGATCTTCCCCTTCTTATGAGCAACAATGGTGCGTAGGTCCTGGCTCTTCTTCTTGTCGCGTAGCACACGCTCTGAAGTATAGGCGACTCCGTGAGTGAAGCCGCCGGGCCAGCTGTCGGAGTCGTCGAAGGAGTTGAAACACTCAGCCAA
>SDNO01000013.1 GCA_004524435.1 Candidatus Thorarchaeota archaeon
CAGAACCATGTGGGGGTGTGATTTCACCTGTCACAACGAACTCTTTGTTCTCAAGAAGCGAAGCTAGATGACTTATTGGCAGATTGTATGTCTCCAGGTGTCTTGCTTGTAGAAGAATGGTCTGTCGCCACCCTTATTTCATTTCCGAGCCCAACAGGAAGCAGTCGTGCAGTCACATATCAAGGTGCAAGAAGAGTCTAGGCTGCTTCTTCGAAGAACGCGCCGTGTTCTAGCTTTCGGGGGCCCCGGGCAAGGCTCCAGTTCTTCAGCTCCCAGATCTTCTTGATATTCTCTTCTTTTCCAAGAGCCTTGAGACGGTCGTATATCAGTTGCCACACACATTCGGTGTCCTCATCTCGTTCACACATCCCATCCATGGAACCTCCACAGGGGCCGTTCAGGATACCCTTCGAGCACCGCGCAATGGGGCAGATTCCACCAGTTAGATCCAAGATACAGTCACCACACATGGCACACTGTTCGTAGTGCTTGAACCTCTCTGGCATGTTACCAAGAAAATTCGAGTCAACTGCCGGAAAAGACTCCTTCTCAGGATGGAGCTGGGTTAGAGTCTGCGTCGCTACCCCGCATGCCTGAACAAGAAAGGCATCGGCCTGCTCAACAATCTCCTTGTTCTCATCCAATTCCTGCTGGAAGGCATTGACATCACACATGCCTCCTTCAACAAAGACGTAGCCAAGAACTTCCTTGCCGTTCTCGACGAGGAAGTCTTCCATATCTTCAAGCTGAAGAATGCCGCCAACGTCACACATCTGAGCACAGCCAGAGTCGCCAAAGAGAACGATTCGATGCTTGCCCTCCAGCATCTCGAGTATCTTCTCAGGTGATTTTAGTTCCATGACGATCAAGTAGTGATACACCCAGCCTACGTTGTGAGCAATCGACTAAAAGCCATTCCTTGACTGCACTGGATGCCTATTCCGTAGGCGCAATCTCGTCTAGACGCTCAACCGACCCTTTCGGCAACATCTTGAACAGGCGCTGGGCAGTGTTGAAGCTCAGCCGGGCATCGACAAAGATGGAGTCCTCGCCGAAGTCCTCAGATTCTACGTATCCATTCTCGTGAAGCCAAGACACCATCGACATACCGGAGGACTCGTAGGGTATGGTGATATGGTATCTGTAGAGAGCGGGAAAGCTACGTCTGACTTCCTGCACAAGCTCCTCAATGTTTGTTTCCTCTCTTGCAGAGATTGGTACCACGGTCTGCCCCACACCCTGAAGCAAGGTCATCCGTTCCCTCACAGAGATATCCTCAATGAGATCCGTCTTGTTCAGAGCCACCACAACAGGAATCCCGTTGACGCCTATCTCTTGAAAAGTTGAGATACAGGCCCTCACCTTTCGATCCATCTCATCAACTGAGTCTGTGGCATCGACTACCAGAACGATGACGTCTGCATTACCTATCTCCATGAGTGTCGTATTGAATGCCTCAAGAAGCTCCGTCGGCAAGTCGCTGATGAATCCCACAGAATCGCTGACTACGACTTGTCTACCGGGGATGTCAATGCGTCGCGTCTTCGTCGATAGGGTTGTGAACAATTGGTCTGCAACCTCTGCCTCGGATCCTGTCAATGCCCGATGAAGAGTACTCTTTCCGGCATTTGTGTAGCCAGTCAGAGTCACTTCAAGGAAACCAATCTTTGACCGCCTCTTACGTTTGAGCTCCTGGATATCTGAGATCTTCTCCAGTTTAGACCGAATATTGGCGATACGTCTGCGGAGCTCCATGGTTCGAAGATTGAGGAGGTCTTCTCCTGCACCAACCTGTTCTCCCACGGGTCGTGCTCCTGTGTGTTCGCTCTGGAGCTGCACGCGAAGTTGATGACGTAGGAAAGGGAGCTCATATTCCAGTCTTGCTTGTTCGATCTGCAGCTTTGCCTGAGGTGTTCTAGCATGGCGACTGAATATCTCAAGTATCAACTGGTTTCTGTCGCGTACCTCTATACTCCACTTATCCATGAGGCGGTACAGTTGACTGGATTTGAGGCCTGGCGAGAAGAGAACAACATCAGGTTTGTTCAACTCGATATGAGTCGCGACCTCCTCCACCTTACCGGATGACATGGCAAAGCGAGCGGATTTCCGACCCACGATATCAATTGCCTCAACAATCGTATAGCCTGCTGTCTCTGCAAGGGCCTGGAATTCCTCCAGAAGATCATTTTCACCGGGTTCTCGGCTTTGGACGAGTATAGCTCTCAGGAAATCCATCAACAAATGTCAAAAGCCAAGGGTCTTAAACGGTTTGATTTGTGAATCAACAGAAGAAGGCTAGCGGGCACTTTGTGCCAATCTGAAAAGTCAGGGCTGAGAAGCATGGAGCATTTCGAAGTCAAGAACAAGGATTTTCTCGCGCGGCTGGGCAGGTTTACAACCAGTCATGGAACGGTCGATACGCCACTTCTCATGCCGGTTGTACATCCCGGAAAGTCCCAGATCAAGCCAAAGAATCTACGAAACGAATTTGGTTTTCAGATGCTGATCACAAACTCGTATATCATCAAGTCGAGAAACGAGTTTCGCGAACGAGCTCTCAGAGAGGGAGTTCATGGGCTTCTCGATTTTGATGGACCAATAATGACCGACTCAGGCACCTTTCAGATGTATTTCCACGGTCTGCCAGAAGGAGAAATCGATCCATTAGACATAGTACAATTCCAGAGAGAGATTGGCAGCGATGTGGGGACTATTCTCGACGTATTCTCCGAACCTGATGCAGGGAGAGCACAAGCTGAGGAAGACGTGAAGGTATCTTTGGAAAGAGCTGAGAAGTCGATAGGGGAGAAGGGAAGCATGTACTTGGCTGGGACTATCCAGGGCGGAGTATATGAAGGCCTGAGAGAAGAGGCTGCAAGTCGGATGGCCGCTCTAGATATCGACATCCATCCAATAGGTGGGGTTGTACCCCTGATGGAGAGGTACCGATTTGCAGAAGTCATTCGAGCAACACTTGCCGCGAAGAAACACCTACCGCCTAACAGGCCAGTCCACCTCTTCGGATGCGGGCACCCGATGTTCATGGCGATTGCAGCCCTAGCAGGTTGTGACTTCTTTGACTCTGCCTCCTATGCGAAATTCGCTGATGCTGGCAGAATCCTGCTACCGACAGGTACAGCCCACCTCGAGAATCTTCGTGAACTACCATGTGATTGTCCGATATGCAGTGGAATGACTGCTGACGATCTGAAGCAGCTACCAGAGAAAGAACGGGTCATATCGCTCATGCGCCATAACCTCTACGTGACGGCCTCCGAGATGCGGCGCATACGCCAGAGCATCGTCGATGGCAAACTCATCGAACTTGCGTCAGCCCGTGCTCGAAGCCACCCCAGTCTGCAAGAGGCACTTCAGGTCATCATAAACAGTCAAGCAATGCTCGAAGAGAATGACCCAGTTGGCAAGGGGTCGTCAATCTTCTACACTGGCCCCGAAACCATAGTTCATCCCGCGTTCGTTAGACACCATCTCAGAACCATCAGACGTTATCCCTTCTGGGCAACCGATACACTACTTCTCGTTCCTCACATGGGAGACCGTCCATTCTCCGATACAACAGCCCTGATAGCGGACGCAGTCCGAACCACGCTTCCAGAGAAGGCGATTCTTTTCTATGTGACTCCTTTCGGTGTAGTTCCACTCGAGCTAGAGCATGTGTACCCAGCACAACAAACGGTATTTCCCAAGACCATTGACGCCTACACTGTGAAAACGGCCAAGGCCCGGCTCTTGGAAATTGTGGAGAAGATGAGGTTCAGGAAGGCATACTGGTTCCTCAGAGATGTATACACAAGCAAGTTTCTCTCCGCAGTCACCCCAGTCACCGAGATTGAGACTCTTGACAGTGCGACTGCTATTGCCGAGGTCATCCCGAAGGGGGAAGAAGACAGAGAAGGGCTGCGGAAACTTCGAGCGCTTTTCGCGTTTCAGTGGGAGATTGATATTTCTGATGACTTCTTAGAGAGCATAGAAGTCGTGTACTCAAGGTCTACCGGAAAGATTCGCCATCTGAAACGTGATGGTGAGATCCTATTCACGGTTGTACCAACAACAGGCATGCTTACTCCCACATTCGAGGGAGGCTTGGAGCTTCTCAGCCAGAGGGTCGCAGAGGACTATGTTGTCACAATGGAGGAAGAGGCATCTGAATTCGTTGCCGCGGGCAAGTCTGCGTTGGCGAAGTTCGTCACAAGGGCAAGTCCTGCTCTACGGGCCGGGGAAGAAACAGTAGTTGTCGACCCTGCAGGGAATCTTGTCGGGGTGGGGAAGTCTGTCCTGAATGGTCAGGAGATGCTTGCTTTTGACAGGGGTGTCGCAGTTATGACTAGGCACTCGAAGAGGCTCGACTAGTCGGTGCTGGTGCCTGGAAGAGTGGATGACCCGAAATCTTCCGCAGAGCCTCCACACCACCAACAGGAAGAATCATGACTTCGGGGCGGGGAGCATAGAGTCGAATCTCCTGTCCGCTCTCAATCTGAGCGTCTGGAGGCAGAAGGGCCTGTGCAGAGATGTCCCCTACATCGAAGTAGACCTCCAAAGAGTCACCAACAAATATCGTCCTCGTGACCTTCCCGACAATCATGTTGTCCCTGGGATCAGTCTTCTCCAGATGCAAATCCTCAGGACGCATCGCGCACTTCACCAGCTCTCCCACTTCAAAGGGATAATCGTCGATGGTAGTCTTGCCCGCTATGGTCTGATCACTAGGAATCTTGACCTGAATGTAGTCCCCGAGGGACGTTATTTCGCCATCGATGAACGTACACTGACCGATGAAGTCGGCGACGAAGACAGTCTGGGGATAGGAGTATATCTCCCTGGGCGGACCAAATTGCTGGATGTAGCCGTGATCCATCACTGCCAGTTTGTCCGAGATGCTCAGTGCCTCGTGTTGATCATGTGTGACATATACGGTTGTGATGCCCAGTTCCTTCTGGATTCGGATGATCTCTTCACGCATCTCAACGCGTAGTTTGGCATCGAGGTTGGAGAGTGGCTCATCCAGAAGCAACACATCAGGTTCGATTACCAGTGCTCTGGCGAGCGCAACTCGCTGCTGCTGACCGCCGGAAAGCTGGTGGATATGTCTTCGCTCAAGACCCTCAAGTCGTACAAGATTCAGGACTTCTCTTACGCGTGTGTCGATGGCCTTCTTGGTGTACTTCATACCCTTAACCCGCTTGAGCTTCAGACCATAGGCGATGTTACCGTAGACGTCCATATGGGGCCACAGGGCATAGTTCTGGAAACACATTCCTGTGTTGCGTTTGTGAGGGGGCACCTCCGTTACGTCGGCATCATCGAAGTAGACATGACCCCGATCTGGTCTGTAGAAACCAGCAATCAGTCTCAGCAAAGTGGTCTTACCACATCCTGAGGGGCCGAGTAGGGTGGAGAGCTCCCCTTCCTTTAGTACGATGTTCACTTCGTCTGTAGCAACAATTTCTCCGAATGTCTTTCGAAGGTTCTCTAGTCGAATTTCTACCATCTATTACACCTCATATGCCTGTGATCGCAGACGATCTGGCACCAAGTATCTTGTTTGTGATAGTTATGACAATCATCTGGAGCACCATCATGAGCACTCCTAGGCAGGCAGCATTGTAGTACCCGCCGTATTGACCGGTCGCATTCAGTACCTCATTGGTCCAGAACGTCATCGGTGCCCAACTTCGCCCCACACTTCCAAGTATCAGACTTGTACTGACCTCGCTGACAGAATAGACAAAGGAGAGGAGCGACCCTGCAAGAACACTGACCCCAATCAGTGGCAATGTGATTTTAGCGAAGGTCTGGTTCTTACTTGCACCTACATTCTGAGACGCCTCTTCAAGGGCGACCGGGGTCGAAAGGAGACCGGCGTATGCAGCCCTTACGGTAAATGGGAACTTACGTATCGTATAGGACATGGTTATGAGAAACGCCGGGAAGCCCGCCGGGAAGAAGGGAGTATTGTAGAACAGGGTGAAGTAGCCAGTGGCAATGACAATTCCGGGCAGAGCAATAGGTGATGTGACCAGTAGGTCAAGCCACGTCTTGCCGGGGATGTCCCTTCGTGCAATCAGATATGCTGCGCTCGTCCCAAGCAGGACAATGAAGACTGTGGCAATTGCACCGTATAGCAGGGTGAGATTGATAGATTGAGCAACATCAGTGTATTCCCATAGAACCGAGTAATTGTCGAGAGTCCAAGCAGTCGGTAAGGGAGAGTTGGTGGCCCAGTTCTCGGTGAATGAGAGAACGATGACACTGATCTGGGGAATAAGCGCGAGAAACAGTACAGGTATGAGGACGATATATAGCAAGAGACTTGTGGGTATCTTAAGTCGACTCTTGAAGAGCGAGTCAGGTAGCTTGGTTCGATACCTGGGCAATAGAGACAGAACGCTGTGTGCAACAACGACAGCTAAGAGAAGTGTGGTTGGCAGGTCGAAGCCGAATTGGAACAGCAAAAAGACCACAAAGATCCATCCAAGGGTCAAGGCAGCTGCATTCACCGAGAGTCCTTGCGATTCGAGGCGCCGTGTTCGGGGATTCCACTGACCGCCTTTGGAACCAGAAGCATATGACCTAAGAGATGCATACTTCCTGATGGCCAGGAACCCTGTTAGAGCGAATATCAGCAGCAGTATTCCGATTGCAGGTCCAGCGGGGTCTATCTGTCCACTCTGAGTCGCAATGCTCGCAAAGACCTGATATGCCAGAGTCTTCTGCGCCTGCTGATGTTCATAGTATACAATGGGGGTACCCAGGTCCTCGATGCTGAGTATGAAGGTCAGGATTGCACCAGCCTGAATACCAGGCATAGCGAGAGGCAGGGTCACGGACCTGAAGAGCTTGAAGCCAGTGGCACCGAGATTCTCGGCCTGTTCCTCAAGTGAGGGGTCAATACTCATGAATGACGAGTAAGCATTGAGGTAGACCAGGGAGAAGAAGGATAATGACTGAACGAAGATAATAGCTGCCAGACCCTGGAACTCAACACGAAACGGCGTTATACCAAGCATCGTATAGAAGAGGTTATTGAAGAAGCCCCTAGGGCCAAGGAACCGTTTGATTCCTATAGCACCAATAAACGGCGTCGCAAGAATCGGGAATATGAGAACCGTTCTTATGATGGACTTCCCCGGAAAGTCATATCGTGCAATGATAAAGGCGAAGAAGACTCCAATGATGACAGAGAATGCAGTGACAATGATTGCGACATAGATCGAATTGAGAACCGCACCCATGTCGATTCCCTGGATCACTAGTAGATCTCCTCCAAAAAGGACTGTCCTGAGATCTATGTAACTATCCCACTGTTCAGTACTGGAGTTCCATTGCCAGGGCCAGAAGTTCGAGTCAGCAAACAGATTGGAGAAGTGGAAGAGAGAGGGGAGCCCAGTATTCGGATCCACAAGGGAGTATGCTACCACGCTCACCAACGGAGCAATGAGAAATAGCCCAAAGGCGAAGATGACTGCGATGAGCTGAATAGTCGAAAGAGCATCAAGCTCCTCTCTCAATTTCGTATATATCCCTCGCATAGTTTCTCCGGGATTTCTGACGAAGGAGAGGAACGAGTTCGCACCACTGCGGATGACGCTGGCGATGCCATGACCCAGACCCACAAAACGGTCCTTAATCCCACCCGGAACCCTCTTGACTCCTGATATGATTTGATCGCTCACCCTCACAGACTCTAGTTCTTCGCTCTCGTCTATGGACTGTCCGGTTTCCTCACTATCTAGCAGGGCCATCTCTCTCACCTCTTCGCTGTTTGCCTCATCATACTGTTCTATGGCAGCAGCGCCAGTACCTGACTCCTGACATCGTTGTACTGAGCCTTTGCAGCTGTCGTCCACAATGACTGCAGATTGGCAGCATAGACACTGTCGTATATCATGTCGTTGTTTATCTCAATTGCATACTCGGCAGTGAACTTCCGATCTAGGCCAGAATCTGGGTCCTCAATCGTGACCGGAGTTCCCATCAGACCTGCATAGTAATCGAGTTCTGTCTTGTCGATGTGGCCACCATAGTATGCGTCGACAATCGTCTGCCAGCAGTCAACTAGCTGTGTATGGGAGTCGGTGAAGACCGCCTCGAAGTAGCTGACGAAGGCAGTGTTGATAATCAGAGACAGGGTGTCATTGAACTCAATCCCTGTGGTCTTCGCAGTCTGGTTGAAGGTGGAGTATAGCTTAGGCTGCTGCTGACCAAGCGGCTGATCGAAAGCCTCTCTCATCACCGGCATTCGAAGGATGTTGTCATCGAGCCAGAGAGACTGCCCATAAGGCGTGAGCACCCAGTCAAGAAAGGCCTCTGCATGCTGCGGATTCGGGCTGTTATGTGCGATTGCGATCGGGTCACCATTCACGATAGACTGACCCTCAGGCAAGATGTATTCACAGTCGGGGTTCTTTGATTGGGTCAGGTAGCCATAGAAGTCGATTGACATAGACACGCCAACCTGACCGTTTTCTGAGGCCGCCTGCGTTTCAACAGAGCCCAAGTATATGTTGGCGCTTCCCGCCATGCGGGCCATGTTGATCCAACCCTGATCCCAGCCGAGGGCCTGAGTCATGATCTCGTAGATACGTGTATTTGAGGTTGTATCGGGGGCATTACCCATTGCTATTGTTGGAATGGTTGGAAGTAGGCTTCCGTATGTTGCGTTGGCCAGATCAGTCCATTTCCGTGGTGTCGGAAGATCGTAGTCATCGAGAAATGCGTTGTTCACCGTGAAACCAAAGGACGATATCGCTGCTGCAACCCAGACCGGGTCTCCAGCTGAGTTGTTGCGCTTCATGTTGGCACCTGCGATAGTATCATTCACACGAGCCAGCGCAGTCTGCATGAGTGGGCTTGTCAGGGGGCTAAGCCGATCGTCGCGCATCAACTGGTCAAATATGGTCGGCCCGCCACCCCAGCAGACGTCAATCTCGCCTCCATCTATCAGGTCATCCCAGAACTCTGCACTCGGCGTCTTCCAGACAATATCAGTTATTGAGTTCTCTTGGGCATAGTCGCTAGCGAGAAATTCAGGCTCAAAGACGCTTTGGATAGCAACATCGTGCCGGGTAAGAATCGTAATGGAATCGCCTTCACCATCTGTTGTTGTGGTAGGACCGCCACCGCCAAGCAGTAGGAAACCTGCGATCCCACCAACCGCGACAATGGCTATAACCACGATGGCAATCACAATTGTCCGGGTGTTTCTTGTACTCTCAAATTCGCTCATCTTTCAATCCTCTCTCGGAACTTCTCATAGTGTTCCTAGATTCAGTCATAGACAGATTGACCCTTGTATCGTGATAATTAAGCCTTTTCGAAGTCTCAGAATCTCGTTTTCATAGACAGAAGCTCTTGTGCGTCGTAAGGCCGCCCATCTTCTCACAAATTAGCAATTGCGCATTTCCCCCTCGAAAAGGTTTTATCATGGTGGTGAAAACGTTCCCTTAGTCTTCATTCGAGAAGATATACGGAGGACACGAAAGAGATGGATTCAAAATTGTTTATTAGAAGAGCAGCAGCAGTGCTGTTGATAGCAGCTCTGTTTGCACCATTCTTCGTTGGTCCTGTACCAGTGAGAGCTCAGGATGCTCCCAAGATAGTCTTTGACTATTCTCATGGGCAGTATGCTTCGAAGCTCGAGAACACAACCGATCTGCAGCTTGAGAATAACCTAACCGACTTGGGCTATGAAGTAGTCTGGGCTTGGGGCGGTATCAACTCGAGTATTCTATCAGATGCAGACGGTCTGGTACTCGGATCAGTCTACGGAGAATCAAATGTCTACCTAGCTAGCGAAGTCACCGCGATTGCGGACTGGTTCAATGCTGGTGGAAAGTTCCTCTGGGTCGGTTTTGACTCAGACTATGGCGGTAACCAATACCACCATGATACCAATATCGAGATTCTGGAAGCGGTGGGTTCCCATGTATATGGCGAGCCAACCTCAGTTGAGGATCCGATATCCAACACAGAAGCAGCATATCGTGTTGTAGCAAACGGAACCAGCGATGATCCCTTTGTTGCAGACATCGTTGCCGGTGTGGATAAGGTCCTCATGCATGGACCCACACTGGTCTACGGCAGCAACAGCGACACGCCCGGTGAGAATGTCGAGCCAGTTGCTCTCGAAACCACAACGATTCCCAATGTGTATCCGCTCATCTACTACGGCGCAGCAGCCGAGATTAAGGACGCGGACACAAGGTATCCATATGCCCATGAAGATGGACAGCAGGGTGCCTTTGTGGCGGCCACATTGGAAGTCAATGCAGGCGATGCGGGTGATGGTGTCATTGTCGTGTCTGGTGCATCAGCCTATGGTGACTACCAGCCCATGTGCTCATGGGTCTACTACGACATAGCACTGTCAGGCGATCACCTCGTCGAGCAGGCTATCGACTTCGGAATGACCTATCAGCCACCTGCGGACATGACACTGTTGCTGGTTGGCGGCGGCATTGGAGCTGTCGTGATCATCATACTGATTGTCGTGCTCGTCAGAAGGAAATAGTACAGTACTCGAGTAGGCGATTGACGCGCCTACTCATATTCTCTTTTTTATCTCTGCAAATCTTCTCCAGTCTGAGCGTCCGTCAGATGTCTGGGTTGTCCTTTGGTAATGCTTATACCCCAGGCAGACAACTCCAAGGACAGCCGGAGGAAATCGATTTTGCGAAAGAAACGATTGGTTCCAATCTTCGCACTCTTTGTGATGATAATCATTATGGCACCAGCTGGTATTCCCACAAAAACAAATGACGTAGCGTCTGATGTGGCGTCGGTTCCAGCACAGGTTCCCCTTGGAAGTGTCCTTTTTGATGAGGCCCACACAGCCAATGCAAGTAGCCTTTGGGTGCCAGGAAATGCATCCCTCTTTGGATGGATGCTCACCGAGAACGGATACAGTGCTACCACAAACTTGGATCAGGAGATCACGCCCTCTCTATTGAGCGGCTACGATGTCTTTGTCCTGTTCTTCCCGATGGTCGCACTGAGCAGTAACGAGGTTTCCACAATAACCTCCTTCGTAGAGAATGGAGGCGGCGTTCTCCTCGCAGGAACCCAGAGAGAGATCAACTGGGGATTTGACTCCTCAAGACTGAATCCAATATCCGAGGAATATGGTGTATCCTTCAATAACGATGTCATAGAGGGCGACACCGATAGCCTGGAGACCCATCCTATCACCGGTGATGTGAGCCAGATTGACCTCCAGAATGATGCCTTTGGAAGCTGTTCTCTCGAGGTGACATCACCTGCTGAGAGTATCATCACCAAGGACGACGCGGATATTGCAGCATACGCAGAATCCGGTAGCGGACGTGTTGTAATGGTAGGCTCCACGATACCATTCCTCTCATACAGGCGAGAGAACGCCGGATTTGGAGAGGACCACTTCCAGTTCTCGCTCAATGTGATAGATTGGCTCGCCGGTAACCCTCAGCGGGAGGCGAATGTCCCCGAGATTGCTCATATCACGGTTGGTAGTGGACCAGCCCTGAGCTCAGCTGAACTAGAGGAGTACGAGATGTCTGTAGGGCTCTACCACGATCACACGACGCACAGTGATGGTCAGGACACGGTAGAGAAGATGGTTGAGGCAGGTATCTCAAGCTCTCTGGATTTCATGCTTCTGACCGATCACTCTCATGGTACCCCAGTGACAATTGGGGGAATAACCGGCTCTTTGGCAGCAAGGGAGCTCGTTCAGAGATATGGTCTTGACATCAACCAGTTCATTGGGGCCGAATTGTCAGGCGTGAAGCACACTGTCGGATTCCCGCTCACAGAGAACATTTTCACCAGTAATCAGCAAGTGGCTGTGGATGAAATACATGCGCAGGGCGGACTTGCTCTCTTCTGCCATCCCACGATAGCATACAACTATGCTGAGGTCTACGAGGCAATGGACGCGCTCGGATATGACGGGTATGAGGTAGACAATGGAGGATGGATGTATGGATCCGGGGAAGGCGGACTGACTCACAACTTCATTGGAGCCAGTGACGGACACCGAGTATCCTTCGTCGGACAGGTACTCAACGCAGTGTTTGTGAAGGATCCATCCGGTCCCAACGGCGAGATGACACAGGAGGATTTTGCCGATGCAATACTTGACAGAAGGATTGTCATCCTCGATCGCGTGAACAATCTCATCTACGGTGAAAAGGTCTGGGTCGACCGATTCGTCGAGCTACGGAATCTGGCTGAAATCACTGTTGAGGATGCAGAGGACGTAGTTGAGGCGGAACAGGCGCTTGGCCATGATGTTTCATTGTCAGAGATGTACCTGGGGCTAGCTCAGGCCGCGCTCGACAACTGGAATCCAAGCCGTGCCATTCGGATGGCGAGTGATGCAGCATCCGAGACTGCACTGGGAATCAGTATCGATCTCACAGGTCCTAGCGTTGTTGACCCTGACACGGCGTTCGACATAGTATTGGATGTGGAGAACAACAATGACTTCGCCATCTCGTTGAACAGCAGCCTGTACCAGATAACCTCGGTCAGTGTTACCCCGATCAACGCAGTCATAGATATTGCTGCAGAGAGCTCGGGAGCCGCAACAAGAACCGGCACACCAGATTCGGAGGGAATAGTCTCCTACTGGTTGAATATACCAAGTTTCAATACAACAGAGCCACTATCGCCAGTTCTCTTCACATGGAACTCGGCTATCGACAACGTCACTGCCACCGCGGTTGATGGCGATTCCGGCTATTCCGCAGATGTTCGTTGGCATATGGATGCTGGCTCACGGAAACTTGTATCATCGGTACTCATAGCATATGATGATGGTGAGACCTCAGAAGAGGTAGAAATGGACCCGTCTTGGAATTGGTACGAGTATCGTCTGGGCCCCTATTCTACAGCGACAAATGTCACTGTGACTGTAACTGTCATTGACAGCGACGGAGTTCAGTATGAGCTGGAGCCACGAGTCATCACGATTGGAGCTACAGGTTCACCGGCACCTGACCTCACGTTGGTCATTGTAGGTATCGGAGCAGTCGCAGTGATCGCAGTCGTGATTCTGTTCATCAAGCGGCGACAGGTGTAGTCTAGAGATATAGCTGGCAGGGCAGGTGCTGCCCTCCAGCCCTTCCCTTTTCTTACCAGTACTGATTAATATGAGTGCACTAAATAGTCGGAAGCATGAAGCGTCGGTATTTCACCCTGGTTCTGTTGTTGTCCGGAATGGCCCTCCCTGCCCTTGTCCTGCCCCAGGCAGTGCCAACGATGGCATGGGGGCTGAGCACTCATACGTTCATGGTCTCAGAGGCCATGGAGGCCATCACGAATGAGAGCTGGTATGATGCCTTTGAGCTCTATTCTCCTGAGGTACTGTCGGGCTGCACAACCCCTGACCAGGCATGGCAAGACTGGGACAACCATCTCTACTATCCAGAGACAGGGAATCACAGCGCGCCTCAAGCCGCACAGCATTGGTTTGACATGGCAAAGGCTAACTTCACAGCAGGTCAATGGGTCGACGGTTTCTTTGCCGCTGGAGTCATGACCCACTACTTCGCAGATCCCTGCATACCCGTCCATACCGACGAGTTCTGGCCGGGTCACACGGGCTATGAACATGACATCAACGAGAACCTTGAGACTCTCACCTTGGAGAGTCCGTCCGAGATCCTAGTCGACAATGTCAGTCAGTATGTGATAGACTGTGCAACGTACTCTCATCAGTTCTATGACGACATCTATGCAGCATATGAGGACGAAGAGTCCAGAGCTCTCGATAATGCCACAATAAAGGCCCTAACAGAGGACTGTCTCTCTATGGCCATCAATGGCTGCCTTCGCCTGTTCTATACGCTTCAGCAATACGCGGAGCCACCCGACACTTCACTGACATATGAGTACAGAGCACTGATCGACTACGCCCATGGAAACGACTACATTGACGACGAGGGCGAGTCCCAATTGACATCTCTTGAACAGACTCTGGAGAGAGAGGGTTTCAATACCTCTCGACAGACAGAGCCGTTCTCTGCCGAAACTCTGAATGGTATCGAGTTGGTTGTGATAACCTGTGCTCATGATTCCTATACCAGTACAGAGTTATCTGCTCTCGCTAGTTGGGCAGCATCAGGTAACCACTCGCTTCTACTCACAAGTCGAGGAGATTTCTCCACATACACTGACATCACCCAAATGAATGCAATCCTGACTGAGCTGGGGTCGCTCATCCGGGCCAACCATGACAACGTATACATGGAGGGTACGTATCAGCCCTGGTACAACGATCTGACGTCCCTCCCTGACGCAGAGGACACTCTCGACCTCACCGAGAATGTCACAAGTCTCACGCTCTTCTCACCAACTAGCCTGTACTTCCTGGATGAGAATCCTGTGCTTCCCTTGGCATTTGCCGATGTGACAGGATACCAGACCGATCAGACTGACCCCCCTATGGCTGTGAAATATGACACAGTCCAAGATGGAGAATATGGTAATCAGATTCCGTTAGTGGCAGTTGAAGAGGTGGGCTCGCTGAGACTCTTAGTAAGTGGTACAACGTTCTTCAGCAACTTCGACTACGGCAAGACCTCCTTTGACAATGTCAACCTCCTAAAGAACTTCCTCGAGTGGGCCATGGAAGACCGTGAGGTGCGGCAGATAGGGGATGTTGACGAGATTGGGCCGAGAATCTCGGATCCGGAGTTCTCCTACGATACCGCCGAGGCAGCCTACTTGATGGAAATCACTGTCACCGATGTGAGTTCGATAGACAGTGTAGTCGTCGAGTTTGAAACGACAGAGGGAACTGATCAGTTTGCTTTGACACTTGACAGCGGAGACCTCTATTCAGCCCAGGTCCCTGCTGATGCCACGGATTCGGAGTATCTGAAAGTAACTGCAACCGACGCGGAGGGAAATGCTGCTGTTCGGGTCTTCAGCGATACCGGCATGACTACGACCACGACTACCACCACCAGTACAACTACCAGCACAAGCCCGCCACCAGGACTCGCCATCGAAATGATAGTGATTGTGGGTGTTGCGGCTTTGGCAGTCATCGTTGTGATCTTCTTGGTCATGAAGAGAAGGGCTTGATGGGGAGCCCCTCTCGAATTATCTCGAGAACGATAGTGAAATATCGTCTGATTCTGCTCTAATTGAAACTGGAACTGATTTACAAATCTTCATATGGTTCCAACACATATCTATAGTGAATTCAGGAGGAGAACGCGTCGATGACAGAGATAAGGCTGGAGAGTCCCGAGAGTGAAATAGAGAGAGACATCCTCCGTGCCTTCGGATGGTCAATCATCGAGTTTGAAGGCGTCCTATTCCAGAAGTTCCTACTGATTGCTGGACTGAACACAATCATGACCCTTGATACCTTCAAGAAGCATCTGTCCAATATGGAGTCCAAAGGTTATGTTGCCCCACTGAGATTCCAAGGGATTCCCTCGTGGAAGAAGCTCGTCGTGGAGGACAGGATAGAAGACACACTCCATCCCAGAAGAATCGAAAAAAGGACACCATCAGAGGGTGTCAAGAGAGTCGATTCTAGCGAGCATATTGTCACAGACACCAAGATTCTTGCTGAGGATATCATAAAGATTCTGAAAGGAAAACTGTTCCCGGGCAGGAGGAATGATGAAATCACCGACCGGGTATTGAGGAAACATGTCATGGAGATGCGCAGAGCTCTGAGCGAGTCGGAGGAGCACTTCCTGCACTACTTGGATGAATATCTGGCAGTTGCAAAGCCAGAGCTGACTCAGATACTGAGGGCACGCGGCGAGGATCTCGTGATGCTCAGCCTGCGCCTGGCAGAGAGTCACCATCTATGAAGCCTAGTAGTCTCGGTGAATAAGAAACTCAGAGAGATACAAGAGAAACTGCTGGTATTTCTTATCAAAAGCGGGTTCAGCCTGCTGCAATGCAGATTGTCCCTCATTCAGAAGTTGCTCCATCGTGTCCCGGGCCTTGTCTAGAGCACCTGTTTCTCTGAAGACATTACGAACACTGTCAACCTCCTCTGAAGACATATCCCCTTTCCCAAGCAAGTCTTTCATCACTCGTTTCTGCTCGGAGTCTGCCCGATTGAAGGCCTCAATGACTAAGAGTGTCTTCTTCCCCTCGCGAATATCACCGTCAGCGGGTTTTCCTGTGACTTCCTCATCACCAAAGGATCCCAAAATGTCGTCTTGAATCTGAAAAGCTTGGCCAACTTTCGTACCAAACTCGCTGAGGGCACCAAGCTGCGAGGTTGTAGCACCGGCGATGACACCTCCAATAAGCAAGGACTTCTCCAGAAGCACAGCAGTCTTCATTCGAATCATATCTAGGTAGATGTCCGCGGGGGTCTGAGGCTGTTGGACTAGGTTCATCTCCAGAAGGACACCATCCGCGAGGTCGTGATACGCCGACTGATAGTATTGCAGGCAACGCACCGTTGTTTCCGCATCTAGTCGTGCGGATGTGATGACCTCGGCGCCCATATTGAGAAGAGAGTCGCCTCCAAGAATTGCCATTGCCATACCGAAGTCCTCAGCCTTGTCTTTGGAGCTGCTTGTCTTATCACGGAACCAATCGCGATAATAGGCGTGGATGGTCTTCCCACCTCGGCGGGTCTCGTCGTGGTCGATGAGATCATCATGGAGTAGCGAGCCGTTATGCAGTAGCTCTACTGAGCAGGAGGCGAGATACAGATTCTTGGGCGCATCTGATCCCCTGACTGCCTTGTAGCCGCCAACAACAAGGACTGGACGAAGGCGTTTGCCACCCCTCGTGAGGTACTCTTTCACTACGCTGTAATACTGCTTGTGGATTGGACCAAGTCTTCCAATCTCCTTGATTCGCAAATCGAAGTAGTCTGCGAGTGCTTCGTTCACTCGCTCAACTTCTTCATCCATAATGGCTTCGTAGTCGGACAATGCTGACCCCTGACCTGCTACGGCGTGCCCGCAAAGTGGTATTTAGGCATTTCTGCTTATGTCGAATCAATCTTCGCTGTTTAGCTAATCAACAGCAGGCATTTGGTGATATACGCAAAACCCTACTGCCCCACGAGATCTACACCCGCGAACCCAAGCGTTGGCATCAGATAGCGGTTGTTCACTGCACAATCTGAACCAACGAAAATCTCCTTCTGAATGGACTCGTAGAGATTCCCCACTAGGAGGGCATTCCGAATCTTCTCAGTCAATTCACCGTCCTGAATCAACCTTGCATTCCGAATCTCATTCGAGAAGGCACCCGACATCGGATCCACAAGTGGCCAGGCAAAATGCTCTATGTATATCCCTCTATCGGTTTCTCCGATGATGGCCTCTGGAGTCTTGGATCCCGGTGCCATCTCAAGTGTGGACACAGCGCATGAAACGGGCGATGTGAATCTTCCCTGTGCCTCACGCGGGTCCCGTCGCATACCGTTGCCTGTCGATTCCAGGTCCATGATGTTAGCATTATAGCTGTCAAACAGATAAGATCGCAGTATCCCATCTTCAATCAGTAGAGTCTTTTCCGAGGGAATGCCTTCGTCATCCACGAGAGAGGAGAGAAGCCCTCTCTCTGAGAGTCCATTATCCGAAAGGGTCAGGCTCTTGTGGGCAACCTGTTCGCCCAGTCTATCTGCCCAAGGGCTTGAACGTTTGTTCACATTCTCGGCAGATGTCGAGAATCCAATGAGAGAACCAAGCATCTGAGAACCCTCGCTGGGTGCAAGCACCGCCACAACATCCTCCCACTTGTCGTGGAACGGTCGAGAGGTGAGCACATCTCGTGCCTGGGATTTCAGCTTGGACCCGATTGCTGCGAAATCAATCTCCTCAATTCGCCGCGCCCAGCAACGTTGCACCCCCTCGCCGACACGACCACCATCCTGCGATTTTGCAGTGAAGAAGCCAAACACCATTGTAGAACTGGACTCTGCATCAACACCCAAGGAATTCTTGACTGTGAAATCCACCGAGCTAACGCGGAGGACACCGTTGGGAATAGTGACTATATCATCAGTTGCGGCCTCAACGAGCTTCATTACACGCTCAACTAGATACTCAGTGTCTACATTGGCAGTAGAATCGTCATGAAAGCGACTGGTGTCACCCGAAACGTTCCTCGGTTCGGGCAGAGACTCAAACTTAGGATCCTCGCTACTTACTGCTGCAATTGATCTAGCACGTTCAACGACGTCATCTAGACTCTCGGCTAAAAGCGTTGAGCTTGTGAAACCAAGTTTCTTGCCTATGACATACCTAAGTCCAACGCCGGTTTCCTTCTTGGCGTCCACAATTTTCGGAATACCGTCATCGATGTACACGCTACGCGTCAGAGTCCGTGTGGCATAGACTTCGGCCTGGGAAGCCCCTACTTTCTCAGACTGTGTAAGCACCCTTGTGGAAATTGAATCCAATGGCATCTTACCCACCTCCGACAACTATCTTGGCCCTCATATGAGGACCTCCGGATGAAACAGGGACCCAGTCTTCTTCGCCCTTTCCGCATGTACCAGCCGAGAACTCGAGTTCATCCCCCACTGCATCCACAGTCTTGAGTATCTCTAGCACCTGACCTGTAAGAGTCATACTCCGAACAAGATCAGTGAGCTGGCCATCCTTGATGACGTAACCTTTCAATGCAGATGCCTGAACACCGCCACCAACAACATCCTCCATCCCTGAGGATCCAAGGATGACGTAGAGCCCGTCTCTTGTGTCAGAGATAATCTCATCCTTGCTCCAGTCACCACGGTCAAAGAACGTGTTTGACATCCTAGCAAAGACTCGCCTGTTGTAGTCTTGGGCTCGTCCGTTTCCGGTTGGAGTGACATCCATCAGTGCAGCTGTTTCGAGAGTATGGAGATAGCCACTGTAGACTCCTTCGCCAATGATCTCGGTCCTTGAGGAGGGTGTACCCTCCGAGTCAAAAGGATAGCTCCCAGGGAGACCGTCCATGGTACCGTCATCGACCATTGTGACTTGTTCGGCAGCTACGCGCTTGCCTACCATACCCGTCAAGAATGAACGCTTCTTCACAACTTCGTCCGCCTCACTCGCATGCCCACAGACCTCATGGGCTATTAGGCCTGCAACATTGCCATCAACAACCACGGTCATCTCGCCCGACGGCGGTTTTGAAGCAGCCAGAAGGTCAACGGCTCCCTTCCCAACAGATTCGCCCATCTCTGGAATGTCTATGTCTCGTATCATCTCAAAGCCGGCGGTTCCGCCCTTTGAGTCATAGTCGTATTGGGTTCGTGAACCCTCTTTCGCCACTGATTGGGCGACGAAGTAGGTACGCACCTCGTCCCAGTATACGTTTGACCCCATGCTATTGACTAGATAGAACTCGCGTTTATCATCACGATACAGAGCATTTGTGTTCACCACCCTGTCATCAACTTCCTGTGATTGATCGAGCAGCTGAACCGCCTCGAGTTTTTCCTCACTGCTAACCTTCAGAGGGTCCTCCTTCACCGACTGCGGATAGCTGCCCTCTATCACACGGCGTTCAGGGAGGTCAATGGTTTTCCGCGAGTACTTGGCGCTGGCCTTGGCCATACTTGCGGCTTGGGCCAGAATAGCGAGCACGCTCTCAGCAGTCACTTCATCCGTTGATGATGCTTGGCCCCAGCATTCACCGACCAAGGCCCTGGCCACGGTACCTGATCGACCTCCCTTGTTGAACCGGCGGAGTACACTGTTGACGAGCAACATACTTGTACCCTGACGGATTTCGTGCCGGATATCAGTGAAAACAACATCCGAATCGGAAAACTGGTCCATGGCACTCTGAATAGTATCTAGCATAACGGCAGCACCAGACTCAGGGCAATGGCTTGCCGAGATAAGGCTTTGGAGTTAAGCAATCGGACCTCAGAAATAGAGCTTTCCGCGAAGAACAATGACACCCGTTCCGCTCACTTTCACATTCTGGATGGTCTCTTGGTCGCCGCGGACTTCCACGAAGATTTTCCCTGGACGATTCACGTGGCGTCCTTGCTCGATCACGAGGCTTGTCACTGGATATGATGGTGCAATAATACCATAACGGAGCATGTACCAACACATACTCCCCGCGGCAGAACCCGTGACAGGGTCCTCATTGATGCCCAGAGCGGGAGCGAAATGACGAGCATGAACATCCGGAGTTGCCTCCTTGGTCTCGGGAGAGAAGACCTGGATTGAGGTCCAGTCCGAGTCTTGCTGTAGTTCGTTGAGCCGTTTCCAGTCGGGGTGTATTCTCTCCAGCGATTTGGGAGTATTCACTGGAATCATGAGTTGTGGTGTGCCCGTGCTGACCGTCTGAATCGGATGGGGAGACATGATATCAGCGAGGCTCAATCCAAGAGCCTCCGCATATTCGACTGGCTCATAGGTCTCCATGAATTCGGCCGCCTCATGGGTTATCTGAATCTCGTGAAGAGCTGTTTGCTCGTTTTTGACGACCTCAACTTGGAGCATGCCTGCCTTGGTTTCCAATTCGAACATTGTGACATCTTGAGGAATCTCTGCAAGCCCCACCTCAATCAGAGCCAAGAAAGCGGCTACAGTGAGATGTCCTGAGAATCTCATCTCTCCTCCTGGAGTCCAGTAGAGAAACCGATAGTCTGCCTTTTTCGAACTGAGTACAAAGACTGTCTGACCCACGCTCATCTCTCTGGCAATACTCTGAATACTCTCATCATTGAGACGATCGGCTCCCAAGACCACCATGGCAGGATTCCCACCATACGGTGTATCAGTAAATGCATCAATCTGAATGACATCAAGGGCTCGCTTTGATTGCATCACTCTACAACCTCAAGCACTGTAACGCGCGTCACCAATTTAGGCTTTTAGCCTGCTCACTTATCACGAAGATCGTTCAGAGAGAGTAAAAGATGAATAGAAGGTGGCGAGCCCACGGGTAATCGTGGTAGGAGGGGGGAGTTTCGTAATTGAGGGCATGTAACGAAAAACTAGCCCATGAGCTCGCCTAGCTTTTTGTTTTTCTATCCGCCCACCATTTCAACAATATTTCTTTTGTTACCTAGCATATTAAGGTTTCGTCGATGCGGTTACGAAAATGAAATTCTATCATTGTTTTCGGTCTAAAATGGTAACTCGTTTTTTGAACAGTTGGTAATCACCGATTAATATTGTTATATAGGTTGGTTATATTTATGGAAATGGGCGTAAGGGCGTTCACGTGCTTTGATTGTGGAAATCATTTCGATAAAGAATGAGAGGGAGCACCAAAGGTGCTCCAGAAAGAAGCTAGTTACTAGTATAGGGCTTGGTGATGCTCTCTTCTTCCATCTTGTCTGGCTTGCTTCGCTTTCGCCACTCCTCAATCGGGATACCGAACTTCTTCTCAAGATGTGCACGATGGATGGTGTTCATGGTGCAGAAGGGTATGATTCTACCATCAGGCACACTGTAGTTGATATCACAGTGTTGAACCCGTTCCAAGTCGATGTTGTACGGGTCCTGGAAATGCATCATGCCAATCATGATGACACGCTCCATGAACTCCGAGAGTGAGTCGTAGTCACCTCGATTCAGAAAGGCCTTCAGTAGATTGAGCATAACACCCTTACGCTTGATGTGCCGGATTCCCGCAGCGAGTTTGGCCTTGGCCCTCTTGCTTGCAGCTCGTTTCTCATCAGCATAGAGATTGGAGATCTCAGCGAACAGCTCGATGAACTTTTCAACATCGATGAGTTCTGTGATAGGTTCATAGGATCCATCGTCTTCGATGTATAGGAAGGTTGACATGCCACATGCAAAGTGAGAGCTGAGCTCTAGCTGAGGGGTGCCCTTCATAAGACCTAGCCCTCGTCCTAGTGGCATCATAGCAGGTACCGGAAACCAAGCATCTACAGGTATCTTTCCGTCTGTCTGTTCCTCAATGAGCTTGATACAGTCGGGTATGGTGATTCGCATCTGTTGGCGGGCCTCGTAGTCAATGCGTCCAGTGATACTGACCGGTTGGAAGTTGACGCAACGGACAACATCTCTGTTCTTAACACCAAACTCGATGATGTCGCCGAGTTGATCCTCATTGACGCCTCTGACAACGGTGGGCACCAGCACCAAAGAATCCAGACCAACTTTTCGGCAGTTCTCGATGGCCTGCATCTTCAAGGGTAGAAGATTGGTACCTCTTGCCTCAATGTATGGTTCGGGCGTCAGACCGTCAAACTGCATGTATATGGTCGAGAGTCCTGCATCAAGAAGCTCCTGTGTATACTCAAGGCTCTTTCCGATTCTGATGACATTGCTGGCAATCTCCACATGTCGGAATCCAAGTTCTTTCGCCCACCGGATATAGTCCGGCAGGTGCCTGCTCACTGTCGGTTCGCCACCAGCAAATTGGATAGCTGGAGCGGGAACAGGTCGGTTTCGTCTGAGGTTCTTCATCATCTCGAGAACCTCCTCAGGGGTGGGTTCATAGACGGTACCAGACTCAGCTGCATGTGCGAAACAGATCGGACAACGCAGGTTGCAGCGATTCGTGACATCCAACAATGCGAGTGCTGTGTGGGACTTGTGCTGTGGGCACTGACCGCAATCGTTTGGACACCCATCGACGGTCTCAGTTCGTGGATTGTCAAGGCCGACTGTCTTGTACCAGTATGTCTGGGCCTTCCGCCACATGTCGGCATCGCCCCAGTAGACATCGACAAACTCGCCGTGCTTATCGCACGTCTTCTTCATCATCACCTTGCCATCTTCTTCGTAGATGGTGGCATCAATCACTGTAACCTCATCGTTCGCTAGGAAGCATTCGGGACAGATCGACTGAGTGGTGTAAGGTAACTTGTGGAGGTCGTGTTTCTCCACGTGATAACGTGAAATATCATTGCCGTCTTCGGTATGGGTGAGCGGCTCCTCAGGAATAGGTTTAATCTCGGGCTCCATTGTATAACGCCTCAAATCGGAACAATACCACCACTGAAAGGAGTGGTATTCTACCTCCGAGCGGGACATTCAATCAATATAATCTTTGTCCGAAGTTTCAGAGTATGAATTGACGGATGGTCTTGGATTAGACTGAGTCCATATCAAGAACGTATCCTTCAGCAAAGGCACCGCGTAGACGTTTCTTCTCATCTCGCAGAGATTCTATTCGATCGTGTCCAAGATTCCGATGCATGAGCAGCGTATCAATTGCCTCAAGAATATCGGCGATTTCTCCTTCGGATCCAGACTCAAGTAACTCCACAGACTCCTCTACAATCTTCTGCCGAATGAAGTAGTCCAGTTCGTCCCCTGAAACCTTCCTCACAGAAGGAGAGACACCATCGTCTTGGATAATCTGTGGGATGAGATCGCGAACCAATTTCTCATTGCTCAAGTCAGTCACCGTCTTCCATATCGGCCAGTGCGAGGGCCACTTCGATATGGGCTTCGGCCGTTTCAAAGAACGTATTCATTGCATCCTCTATCTCCTGAGGAAGGTCGCGGGTCCATGGCTTGGTATCGTTGCGTGCAACATCCTCAGTCATGGCATCGAACGCAAGATAGCGCATGCTGAGGTCATCATCAACAGAGACTGCCCCCGCCCACTGCCCGTCCTTGATGAGCTGATACGTCGGCAGGAATTGCTGGAGGGATTCAGGAATAATTGCATCCCAAAATATAGAGTAGCCGTTGAACTCTCCCGGCTGACCCAGTGCAATCGTATATGTGTCCAATTCTGCTACCGCCCCCTCTATTGTATAGAGGATACCAATCCGGCAATTGAGACACTGATTGAACTCAAGGCCGTCTCCCGATGCATCCGAATATGCTATGCCGTTCTTCTCCACATTGCTGTCATTACAGTGTGGACAGAGATTCATTCCCCAACGTACCTCAATATGGTCCTCAAAGGGCCCCTCAAGGAATCTCTGCTTGGCCTCGTCAAAGGCATGCTGTACAGCCTCTGAACCTTCTGCGTCCATCTTCTTGCGAATTATCTCCCAGACTTCGAGTAGGTTCTGCCATCGAACACTGAGTATGATATCAGCGAGCTCACCCAGAGATCTTTGTTCTAGCGCACTCATTTCGTTCACCCTGCGTCAAGACACAGGAACGGGCTTATCGTGCATTCAATTAAGTGTTCACTGAATGCATCTCGATGGCCAAATCCCACTAGCCTAACCTTTTTAACGAACATATCTCTGTTCGAGCGAAGAGCCCAACAGGTGATACAAGGATGGATTGTCAAATCAGATAGGACCGCGAAGACAACGCCCAGTCTAGACCATCCTCCATTCTTGCTATCAGCACTCTCCGGGCATCCGTCTTGTTTATCATACCAGCAAAATGAGAGGACACCACAATGAGCCCCCTTGCAAAGAGATACGACCCCCAAGCCGTCGAAGATGAAATTCTTGATTTCTGGGAATCGAAACGAATCTACGAAAAGACCATAGAACTCAGAAGGGACGA
>SDNO01000199.1 GCA_004524435.1 Candidatus Thorarchaeota archaeon
GGCTTTGCCAGTAAGGTTGACGAAACAAAGAAACTGGCTGATGACTTGGCCATGAATTTTGCCAAGATGAAAGAACAACTGAACAAGACGATAAATGACTCAATGAATGAGATTGCAGATCAGATTGAGTTGCTTCGCAAGAACATGGAAGCCATGGCCAAAGTGAAACCCGAAACCAAGGGTGCTGAAACAAAGCCAGTCGAGAAGCCTCCCGCTGAACCAGCGAAACCCGAACCCAAACCGGAAGTCGCGGAAGAGCCGATGGTGGAACAACCCGAGCCGGCACCCAAGACTCCTGAACCAGCACCTGTTGAAACACCACCGACAACAGCAGAGAAGCCTGCTGAAGTGGAATCCACAGAGGAAGCAATAGCTGCCCAGACAGAAGCTGTAACCGAAGAGGTCAGTGACGAGAGAGAAGTCCTCTTGCAGAAGAAAGACCGACTCAAGGCAGAACTAACAGACTTGAGATTTGACTATATGAGAGGCTACATCCCCGAGGAGGAGTACAAATCTAAAGAGGCTGAGCTGGACAGCAAGCTTGAAAACATAGACAAACAACTAGCGGAAATCGGCTAGGCCTTATTTGGTGCCGTGGCATAGTCGTTCAGACCGACTCGAACCGGTCGCACGGACTATGCCCGCTCCCAATCTCTTTCTTATATTACTTCGAGAACCAGACTATCCACTGAAGAGCTGACCGGTTAAGCCGCCATCGGTCCAAATCTACTTGGACATCTTCTTGGCGGCTTTGATAATCTTCTTTGCAGTGGCTTCGCCAACGCCGTCCACACTCTCAGATAGCTCAGCTGCATCGGCACTGGCAATCTTGCTGATCGATTTGTATCCAGCTTCGCGCAGGCCCGTACGAGTCTTCTCGCCAACGCCTGGAAGCTCTTCCAGAGCATAGTCCGTCATAATTGCCTTAGCAGCATCAATCATCTTGTTGGCTGTGGCCTCACCTACTCCGTCCACCTCATCCGCAATCTTTGATGTATCTGCATCTGCGATTGCACTGACAGACTTGTAACCCGCTTTGATAAGGCTCTCTCGGGTCTTGCCACCAACTCCGGGCAATTCCTCCAGCGGAATGTCAGCAGCAGGGCCCTTCGGAGGCTTTGAAGGCTCAGCTTTCTTCTTGGGTTTTGGCTCCTTCTTCCCTGGCTTGGGCTTCTTCTTTGGAACCTCTTCCTTCTTGGGCTTTTCCTTCTCGGGTTCCTCTTTCTTGGGTTTCTCTTTCTTTGGCTCAGGGCGAGGCTCCACAGGCGGAGTCACTTCTGGCTCTTCTTCAAGTGGCTCGACAACAACTTCAGGTCTACGGTCGCGTTCACGTTCCTTCTTCTTGCCAGCCTCTCGACGCTTTCGAGCAATCTTGGAGGGCTTCACAGCGCCTCCGGCTGCGGCAAGAGCAAGATCCATCTCATCATCAATAACAGGTTGCTCGGGAACGGAAGAAGCCACTTCTTCAAGAACCTCAGAAACCATGATCGGACGTTCTGTTTCCCTCTTCTCAAGTTCTTCAGGCCGCGTATAGACAGCAAAACCGGCCTTTTTGAGATAGGGAACAAGCTCACCAGCCTCCTGTTTCTCGCTCAGAATATTTTTGGCGATACTCATTCGTATGTTGAAACGTCGTGCCAGGTCAAAGGCGGTGACCGATGTGACATTGGATAGAAAACCATCTATCTCATCTAATGTTTCCTGTTTCGGTACTGCATCACGGATGATCCGTTCGGTCTTGACTGTTGATTTTCCCCACTTCTTCTTGCTCATTGCGAAGCGACTCTCCTAGATACTTGTGCTGGGGTCAGCGCCAAAAACCTGAGGTGTACTTTTAAAGCTGCTCATTGCTCTCTTGTAGACTGCTCGGAATTCGCCTGTGTGAGCCACAAGATGTTCAGTTGCAGTCTACTCAATTGGCCGAATAGTTAATTCCTGTTTGACAGAAACTTCACTACTCGGTGGAATATCCCGGTCTATGACGCATCCGGGAGTCAAGAGGGAGTACTCCCCAATCTTGGTTGCAGGATAGATTGATGTGTTGACCCCTATGACGACATGGTCGCCTATGATTGCCCCAAGTTTGCTTATGGGAACCTCGACCTCGGAATCGTCGACATTGAAGTACAGAGGCTTACTTCCTGGCCTCCAGTTCCACATCTGTGCTCCCGCCTCTATGCAAGTATCAGCACCGACGATCGAATCTGCCAAATATGTCATCCTGCCCACATTCACTCTGTCAAAGACCATACTGTTTCGAACCTCAACAGCATATCCGATGTGGACTCCCTCACAAAGGGTGGAATAGTCACGTATTAGCGAATTGTTGCCAACATAGACTTGTTTCCCAATATACACGGGACCGCGTAGCGTAGTTCCAGGCCGTATGACACTGCCTTCATCTATGTATACTGCCCCCTCTAGAACGACGTTCTTGTGAAGTTCAGCAGACTCTGCTATGAAACTGCCCTTCCCCCGTAACATTCGATCCATCACAATTCTATTTGCCTTCAAAATGTCCCAGGGCCATGTGAATTCGGCCCATTCCTTCTCCCAGACTGTGGCAGCGACCTTCTTGCCAGAGCCAATCATTTTCTCAATTGCTGTCTCCATTGTGCCGTGTGACTCAAGCAGAGAAAAGATCTCGCGGCTGAACACTGTGACACCGGCAACAGCGTAGTTGCTTACGTACCGGTCTGGTCCGCCCTTTTCCACAAGACGCTCAACGACACCGTTTCTGCCGATTCTAACTGTCCCGAACTGCTCAGGATTGGAAACGAGCGTGACGAGCATTGTGACATCTGCGTCCATAACACCATGATTGTATAGCGTTCTCTGGACCATGTCTTCGTCAACCAGAACGTCACCGTTGAGCATCAAGAATTCTTCTTCGTCTTCTAGCTCGTCTCTAGCGACTAGAATGGCATCTTCTACGCCCTTCTGTTCGTGCTGAACAACATACCTGATTCTTACATCAAAATCCGCGCCCTGCTGGAAGTAGTCGATCAGCTCGTCTCGCCCGTGTCCAACGACAACGACGAGATCATTGATGTCGTTCACTCTCAGACTCTCAATGATGTATTCCAGAACAGGCTTGCCGGCAATCTTAAGCATAGCCTTAGAGCGGTGGGATGTGAGAGGACGGAGGCGGTTACCTCTGCCTGCGGTGAGTACGAGCGCTTTCATGATGGGTTCACACTGCAAAGACCTTACAGCAGGGGGCAATAAAACCTTTAGCTGAAAGGCAAGCTAGCCTAGGGCTCAAGTGAGAAGTACAGCCTCTGCTTCTCGGCGCCGACATTTTTCGTTTTGTTGATTGTCAGGAGCCCTATCTCTGATGTGTTGGCGACATGCGTGCCTGCACAGGCAGAGGCATCATAGGCACCTATGAGAACCAACCTGAAACTCTTAACGGAGTCCGGAACCATATTCAAATACCGAGTCTGATATCGACGCTCCTCCAGATACTCAATGGCTTGTTCCCTTGGCATGAACTCAATCCTGACGTCAAGATTCTTAGTGAGTATCTCGTTCACTTCCTTCTCAGTCTCGGCAATCAGTTCCTTCGAGAAATCATCTATGGGATAGTAGTCGGCACGGCTCTCTCGGGGCTTCACCATATTCCCTCTTGTTTCTAGCCCGTGATTCAACTGCAGATAGCGAGATAGGACATGTTGGGCCGTATGATAGCGCATACACTCATGGCGAAAGGCCCAGTCCAGCTCTCCGTGCACCTGCATTCCGGTTTCGAAGGGCGGAGGGCCGGAGAGAATATGGCGAACTCCACCTTTCTTTTGGGTATCGGTGACTATGGCCTCTCTGGCTCCAGACTTCAATACACCTCGGTCACCGCTTTGCCCACCCCCCTCAGGATAGAAGGCAGTCTTATCAAGCACGACGTAGTTCTCCCCCACCTTGGTAACAGTGGCATCAAATTCTCTGATGTAGTTGTCCTTCATGTGTAGTAGTTCTGTCATATCGCAGTCCCCAAACTGATAGCTGTGTATAGCAGACTCATTCCTCTTGCTCGTTCCGGCCCTGAACCTTTCTCCATTCTTCTAGGCCAAGATCCTCGGCTTCGTGAAGTTCCTCATCCTCCAAATCAATATCAGCGGCTTCTAGTGCCGCGCCAATCATCCCACGAACAGATTCCTCACTCTCCGCCTCTTCTATCCCTTGAAGCAGAGCTTCCGTTATATTCTCGGGGACGTCCAGCTTCTTCAGAAGGAGAGCAAATGGTACATACGAAGCAGGAACATACCCAGAGGCTTCAGAAAGTGTCAAGTCCAGCTTCTGGAGTTTTCCAAGGAATTGTTCTGTGATAAGCTCCTGTCTTGACTTGACCTCAATCTCGTCGAAGTCCTTATGCTTCTCTATAGCAGATATCATCTTCCTGATCTGCTTCATGACAGGGCCCTTGCCCTTATCTCCGCCGAATATTCTGCTTAACAAGCCACCCATCTACAACACCTTGGGTCTACCTGGAATGCCCCCGATTTCAGAGAGCGACTCTGAATCTCATGTGAGAGGAGGCAAGACAATTCACCGTGTCGTAACGGCAACTTTAAGGTTCCTATGGCGGGAAGCAATATAGACTCCATGAGTGTGGATTCATGCCTTCAACAAGAAAGATTCTAGAAAGGTTGATTTCGGGAGAACTAAGCCTAGAGGAAGCACAGGATGCTTTGAGAGCTGCGTCAATCTCTGATCTCGATGGTATTGCGGCCTTAGACATGAACCGTGACGAGAGGAGTGGCGTGCCCGAGGTTGTGCTTGCCGAGTCAAAGGACACCGATGGAATAGCCCGCATCGCCCAACGCATGGTGGAGAGAAAGGGATATGCTATCATCACCCGACTGGACAGATCAAAAAGTGATGCACTGACGCGGGAGCTCTCAGACTTTAAGATTCTGCTAGAGGGCGCAGGCAATCATCTTACAGCCGTGGTGCAAGCTGAAGACTGGAAGTTCCCTGAACCGAAGGGGAAGGTTGGAGTGCTCACTGCTGGTACCTCAGACATCCCCTATGCAAAGGAAGCTGAGGCCGTGATACGAGCGATGGGCATTGAACCGATTTCGTTCTATGATGTGGGAATAGCAGGGATACACAGGCTCGTGGAACCCCTTCGAAAGATGGTAGAAGAGAAGGTCTCGGCAATTGTCGTGATGGCAGGAATGGAAGGGGCGTTACCAACTGTGATTGCATCTCTTGTAGATGCCCCAGTAATCGGTGTCCCCATACCTACCGGCTACGGCCATGGAGGAGAAGGTGAAACGGCCTTAGCTGCAATGCTACAATCATGCGCGCCCGGCCTAGCTGTCGTGAACATTGGCAATGGAGTCGGGGCTGGAGCGATGGCAGCATTGATTGCGAGGCGCTGCAGAAGCAGTGAAGCATAACACACTCTATCGTTTCTTGAAGGCCTCAGCTGGAATCGAAGTGCCGTGCTATTTCTAGATATATTTCGACTGAGGTAGTCATTTCCTTGATTTCGATGAATTCGTTCGGTTGATGTGCCTGCTCAATCGAGCCCGGGCCACAGATGACATTGAGAATGCCAATCTTAGGTTGTAACACGGAACAGTCTGTGCCATAGGTTGCAGATGTAGGAATAGGTCGCTTACCTGCCTTCGATTCAACAGCATCCAGTGTGACATCGACAATCTCAGCATCCGTAGGCGTCAAGACGGCATCTTTCCCGTGGACATATTCGACCTCGACGTGTCCATCGAATGAATTGTTCAAGACACTTCTCATCTTTTCCAGAACCGAGACGATAGTCTGCCCCTTTACAATCCGCATATCAAGAGATGCATCGCACCGATCGGGAACAACGTTGATTTTGATTCCACCCTCGATGAGGCCCAAGTTGAGAGTAGGTGCCCCCATAAGTTCCGTTTCTTCGTAGGGGAAGTCGGTTTCTTTGATTTGCCGAATTGCCTTCATGCACAGTTCGATGGCATTCACTCCCTCTTCTGGCCTTGACCCGTGAGCAGATTTGCCGCGGGCGATGAGTTTTGTCCATAGCATTCCCTTCTCACCTACCAGAACATCCAGACTGGTTGGCTCAGCACAGACCCCGTATCTTATTCCCTTCAGAATCCCACTTGTTGCTACAGCCTCAGCACCAGAGCATCCACTCTCTTCGTCAGAGGTAGCCAACATGATAAGCGGAGTTTCATGACCTTCCTCCGAGTACTGAATCATAGACTCTGCCAGTGCAGCCAGAGGACCTTTCATATCGCAGGAACCGCGTCCATAGAGACGTCCGTCAACTATTTCGCCTGCAAACGGATCGTAATCCCATGCCTCGATGGGACCAACGGGGACAGTGTCCATATGACCATGGATCACAAGCTCTCCAAGCTCATAATCGTGGGAGTAGAAGATTAGATTCGGACGGTCTGCATCTCCAACTGACTTACATCCCACTCCGTGTGCCTCCATGTGTTCCCTCAACACAGCGGCAACCTCGGCCTCTCTACCGGGTGGACTCTCAGAATTGGTGGCAATAAGGGATTTTGCAAGAGGAATTAGGCGCGACTCGTCAACCATGGTTATCAACCATTAGACGCAATTCACTCTGCTATGAACCTATTCCTTTGTCTTCGGAAGCGCA
>SDNO01000200.1 GCA_004524435.1 Candidatus Thorarchaeota archaeon
CAGAGGATGCCTGGATGAACCGCTAAGGAGCCCTAAGCATATGTAACGACTGACCGGGCTCGACAGCAATGGCCTGATGTGGACAGACATCAATGCACTTCATGCAGCCCATGCACATCGATGGCCAGACCGGCGTGATCTTCCATCTCTCTGGGTTCCATGGATCAGGATGCTCTTCCAGTGTAGGATGCATCAGAAAGACTGCTGGATCGCACACATAGAGGCACTTCCTGCATTCGCGTGGATCTTGAGGGGCACCGGGGCCACACTTCGAGTAATCGATTGTGATCTTAGTCTTCTTCACCTTCATGCCTCCTAGTAGTTACCCGCCTGACCTGGAACCTCGTTCCGTGGAACCAGCTCTAGGGCGTCAAACTCGCAAGCGTGACGACATACGCCACAGCCAAAACACTTGTCCAAGTCCACAATCACCCTCCCAACAGACGGAAGATATCGTAGAGCATTGAACTGGCACATACTGACACACTGCTGACAGCCCTGACAATTGTCCTCGTTTATCTTGATGACATACTCGGCCTTGTAGACGGTCTTCAGGCCGAAGTCATTTCGCAGGCGAAGGCCACCACACTCGGGGCTCTCACAGGAACAGATCGCATTGATATACGGCACGGGCTGGAACCAGACAGAGGCCACGTATCCCTTCTTGTTCTGGCGCTCAAGAGCCTCTATTGCCTCTTCACGATCAAGGCGCCACTTCGTGTTCTCCGGGATATAACGCGGGAGTTTCTCGATGACCCCGGATAGCTGCCCGAAGTTGATACACACTGCATCCTTGACGCCGCGCTGCATCCACCGACACAAGCAGTAGTTCTTGATGATGGGTTCTGCGGCGAGGTTTCCCAAGATGTGCTGGGCGTCCTCAAGGGGAAGCACCTGCCCGAAGTGACCATCTGCTCTCTTGGGAACCCGGGCGTGGCTCTCACTGTGAATCTGTCGTTCTGCTGCTGCGCGTACGACTCGACCGATGATAGGCATCTGCATCTTGTAGCCAAGACCTACCGAGCTGAAGCCCATGATCTTCCGAATGAACAGGGTCTCCATGTTTTGCCACTGCTCCTCCAGGTATTCCCGCATGTTGTACTCGTCAGCCAACTCATCCGAATAGAGGCGAGCGTTGTTGTACCACTTGCCGCCTTCTCCGTGTTTCATACACCATTCACACAATTGGATTCACCGTGCCTGCTGAAAGGGGACCATCTGAATTGCGCTATTTAAGCCATGATGGCATATCGGGTCGGCACTTCGTCACTACGCGAAGTGACTATGCTCTCTTTGAATCCTGCCTAATTACGGCGCTCCGAATATGAGATACGTCAGACATCATAACTTCAACCATCTTGCATCGAAGAATGAAATCCGCTCACTCTCCCCGTTCCACTCGGACGTAAACAGTCAGTATGTAGAGTATAAGAACGGATGCCAGCCCCGTCAGAATTGCGGGGAAGAGGTACTGCAGCGTCTCGAGAACTCCTCCCTCGGGACCATAGGGAGCACGAAGCGAATACTCGACTCTGAACAGGCGTTGCGTCGACATCCCAACGAGGTCAGAGGCCTCAAGCAAAGCATTGATAGTAACAGTATCTTCGCCGGTCTGGTTGGATAGCTCGGCATACTGCAGAACAGCATCCACAGATATGACCATCTCCAGGGCAACTCCACTGGATATACCCGTTCTCTCCACCAAAAGAAGAGACTCACGTTCCCCAGTTGATTTGTTTGTGTACAACCCCAGGAGTCTGGCGTGTTGGATACCTGTAGGGTCGGAAAAATTCACTCTTAGTGTGCTGGTATCATTACTCAATCGTACAAGACTGCCGGCAGGACTGTTCATGACCGGGGGACTGAGAATCTCAATGCTCGGGCGAAGAGTCTCTGTTTGAATCATCAGATTGAAGGCATAGAAATCGACACTTGGACCACCTATATGCAGTCGGAACTCCATCGCATCCTCCACTGCAGGATAGGAAACTCGAGGGCACGTGTCATTCATGAAGAGGTAGGTGCTGTTTCGGAAGCCAGTGTATTGAACGAACTCACCCTCCTGCGTCAGAACTGACCGTTCGAAATGCTCCCCAAAGACGACACCTCCATCATCCGATGGATCGTCTGGGTCCCGAAGCTCAACCGTCACGTTCTCAAACTTGTCAGGTAGCTCACAGGAGATGTCAAAGGAGATCCAGAAATCGCCGGGTTGGAATGAGTCGATGTCGGGGGAGAAGAGTCGCCAGTGGAATGCGAAGCGGTCCTCCACAGTGACAATCTTCCTTGTGCCTTCTAGAATGGTCTTCGTGTCATTTGCAGGGGAACGGAAAGGTGGAGGACTGTCTGAAAAGGAAACAGCCGAGGTTCGTCCATATCGGATGGTTGTGGCATTCGGTAGGGTAATTCCTCTAGAACTGATTATGATGGTGAGTACTAACAGCAGGCCGATAGGCGGGCTGATATTCCGCTTCAGTTTCTAGTCCACCTTTCACGTCTCTTCAAGACCAACTGCCTTTGGATAGACCTGGCCCTCTATAAGGATTTGATGTAGGCTTCACGGACTGCATGAAACCCAACGAAGAAGCAGACCCCCAGAGGACGTGCACATATGCGAGAGCTAATCAAGTGTTCTGCTAAGATGCCTGAGAGGAATTAAGTTGAGTGCCAGAGAAGAGCTCAAGACCTGGTCTTGGATCCCAAAATACTGGATTGGTGCGTATTCGATTCTCATCACCGGATTCTTGGTGGCTTCGTTCGTTCTATCAGGACTCTCGTTCAACACTGCATATACGCTCGCGGTGATCCTGCTTGTGGCCCCCCTCACATACCGGAAACTTGTGGGTGGCGGATGTAGCCTGCGATTCAGAGTCTGCGCTCTCATGAAAGGGGTCTTTGCTGGCTCGATTATGATGATTCTTACATTTCTTGCAGACGCAGTGCTCTTCTCGTCTATCCCGATAATCACAGATGCACTTGTCATCTCGTTTTCGGCCAACCTCTATCCGGTGTGGCTCTTCGCGGGGCTCATCGGGGGTTTCGCAGCGCGAATCATAGAGGTCCGTGCAATGGCCTGATGGCTCTCCTAGCTGTTCCGTTTCATACGTCGAAGACCCAATGCTAGCGCCAGAACGGCCGCACCCGTGACAGAGATCAGTCCCAGTGCAATCCATGGATTCTCCCATATTGATGCCAGGAAAGGCTTGATCTCTACAACTACAGAAGAAGAGGCAGTGTTGCCCATCAAGTCTTCCAGAATCAGAGTCACATTCCAAGATGCGGTGACATTGGTTGCAAGAAGATAGGTGATATCGGACCCGTTCCAGTAACCCGAGGACACTAGGGTATCATTGAGCAAGATGGCATACGACCACGGTGTGTCATCGATGGCCGTCCATGTGATGCCCACCGACGGAACATTATCGTAGGCTGAGAAATCATCTAGCTCATAGATATCAGGCGGAATGGTATCACCCAGGGGAACATTCACATTATAGCCCACAATAGCGTCAAGGAGAACCTCCTCTCCCGAGTAGAACTCGACTCGAATGTATCTGAATTCCTCAAGTCCGAAATCTTGTAGATCGTAGCTCGTGTTTCCCTCAGATCGCCCCAATGACGTGAAGGCATCCGTGACAGAAGCTGCTACAGACACACGGTATTCCCCACTCTCAGAGACTACTACGAAGTCATTCCCAGCATCATTGACCACTTCCTCTGACTCGCCCATGTCCAGAGTCATGAAGCCGTTAGCATAGTCCAAGTAGATCCTCGCGTATTCTCCGTCAGGAGCACCAAGGGCATTTTCTCCAGACAAAAACCATCCAGAGAAGTTATTCACCACATCATCTGCATAGGGGTCACCAGGGTCCAGAATGATATGAATCCAAGTTGTATGGGACACTTGTGAAACAGCGTCGCTGACAACGAGAGTCAGATTGTAGACACCCGGTCGCCATCGTTCGGTCTGCCAGCTCTCTATTGGTACCGAGAGGTGGGTTGTCTCCAAGGGGCCCGACTCCTTCAAGGTGTTATTTCGCCAGAGCTCATACTCCTGCCCGCCATGGACCTGCCAGTCAAAGGTCACTTCATCACGCCCCCAGATAATGATGGTGGGATGCGGTGTTGCACATATCACAGGCGGACTCGGCGGATCTATCTCTATCCAGATTGTGTCGATAGCCTGATGACCAGCCTTGTCGTGGATGGTAAGCGTGATGTTATGAGATCCCTCATCTAAGACAGGCAGGAGCCAGTCAAGAGCGAGTGGAGATTCTTCCCAGATGTCTGTAGTATGTAGAGTGCCGTCTATGTAGATAGACCACTGGGAGGGGCGGTTATCCTCCAAACTCCAGCTCAAGACAGGCGTTTCATTCCAAGAGATTGCCAGATTACTGGGGGACGATGTGACGATGGGCGATTCTGCGGGATAGATGGTGACCTCGAAGTGCTCGTAATGTACTTGTCCGCTGCTGTTGGTCATCTCGACTCCTATTTCCCGAGTGCCAGGATCGAGCGTGGAGAGGTCAAGACTGAAGTCCTCACCGGTCCACTCGAAAGACTCTAGCATCTCAGAATCCACGCGAATCTCACACTGAAGGGGAGACAATGTGTCACCTGTCCAAGTGAGGGTATGCTGCGCCTCACCTATCTCGATGATTTCAGGGCCACTCCTCTCAAGCCAGAATCCTGCTACATTGACAGTGACACTGTCAGAGAAACTGTGACCGGCCTCATCAGAAGCAATCAGGGTTACATTATGGATTCCAGCAGGTAGCACACCGAGTTCCGCAGTGAGCTGTCGCGGTCGCCAATAGCGGTCATATTGTATCTGTCCACTCTCAAAATACGCTCCATCGAGGAGAATCTCATAGGTCCCATTGATTTCCCGCTTTGACCGAAAGTTGTACCAGGTATCCCATGAGATAGAGGCAGCCTCCCCCTCAAGTATGTCCACATCAGAGGGAGAACTGAGGATTGGGGAGTAGCAGAAACGTTCTGCCCGATAGATACCGTAGAAATAGTCGGGGTGAAACTTGAAGTCCATCCCCCATACTATGTTTCCCTCATCATCTATCTCCACAAGTCTCGGTCCCACAGTGGTGTTCACATGGGTCTCGGTGCCAAATGTGCCCAATCGATTATTGTTTGCAAGCCGGTCAGCATCTCCCCACCGCTCGGACCAATAGGTCTCCGGAGAGACCCACTGCCAGCTCACATTGGCGGTCATTGCTGTTTCATTGATAAGAATCTCTCGGATTGCAGACCCTCGGCTGTCTACATCGCTTTGATTGTGATAGTCGTTGTCAAAGACTATGAATCTGTTCTCATCGATCTTCTCAACGGCATGGGCATGATAGAACAGACTGTTTCGCTCAACTCCATTGATGTCATAGAGTGTGAAGTTCCCGTATTCGCCCAAGCCCCAGATCACCTCACCGGTGGCATGGTCTATCTTGTAGAAGGTGTTGACATTCCGTCCGTTGAAATAAATGATATTCTCATTCTCGTCAAAGAACACGGTATTCGAATGAATGAGATCCACTGCATCACCAATCAGATCTTCGTATGGGCACCACTGATATGGATAGATGAAGTCTTGAGTGTCCTTGGACCAGACGATGAATCCATTCTTATCGAATTCCATGATATTGCCATATAGGTAGTCGGTATCGTTTATGGTTTTGACATAGCTACGGAGGGTGAACACTGTTTGATTGACAGCGTTGTACTCGTATTCGTGATGGCCAGAGAACCCAAGATGGTCCGTTTCATCCGTGTAGATGTTCCACAGGAAGGCACCAGCATCATCACCAGCGAGAATTGTGGTTGAGTTGATGAATTCGGCGGGAACATTGGCCACTAGCGCGTGGTTTCCAAGGTATTTCTGTTTCTCAACATTGCCCTCCATGTCGGTGATGAGTAAGAAGAGGTCCTTTGCTCCTGTCGTCTTATTCGAGCGGACAACGACAAAAAGATTGAAGCCTCGAAGAGCTTGAGGGGTATTGATGATGGAGAGCTCTGTGTCCAGTACAACCACGGGATTCGTTAAGCTCAATGATTGAAGGTTGGAGGGATTGGGTTCCTGCAGGGAACCACGCGAGTCAATGGAAACCAGCTCTGCAAGAAGAGATGAGCCCGTATGCTGGCTAAATGGAGGTGTCAAGAGAAAGAGACCGATGACTAACAGGTGAAGTTCCCTTGTTTTGGGTTCTTTGAATCTCACGACTGAGAGACCTCTCTTCTTCTCCAGTGATTGAATCATTGGATGGGCAGATTCACTGTTATACCTTCGGGCCGTCGTAGGGGTACATCCTTTTATGAAGCATACTACCCATAATCTAGGAAGAAACGAGATGCAGATTCGGATTGTGTATGACAACATTGCTGAAGAGGGATACGAAGCAGATTGGGGATTCTCCTGTCTTGTGGGGGATTCTCTCCTCTTTGACACCGGCAAGAGCCTACATATTCTCAGACATAATCTACGGGAAATGGGAGTGACAACCGAGCCAATCAGGCATCTCGTGTTTTCACACAATCATCGGGACCACACCGGAGGACTCGGAATCCTAGAGGATCTCGGAGATGTCGAGGTCTA
>SDNO01000129.1 GCA_004524435.1 Candidatus Thorarchaeota archaeon
AAACGAAATCCCCAGGATTTCCGCGCCTGCAGCACTTGCTCTAGGCAACTTCTCTACCAAGTCGGCAATCTCGATTCTCATAGAGAGAGTCTGCTCGGCATCAGATGAAACCAGTGATGCTGCTCTGAAATCCCTAGAACGAATTCATAATTTGACACCTGAAGCAGAACCAATGATCAGGATAGCAACAGAAACCAGCTGTTATTCCGCGGCTAAACTGAGAGGAATATTGGAGAAACGTACTTGGAAAGTAAGATAATATTGCTAATACACGTAATACGATGCCTCAGCGAGGGAGAGCCCATTCTGTGCCTTTTGTAGCTGGGACAAAGCCTAGAATCAGGTTGCCTCGTACTTCATCAAATCTGAAGATGCCAAAGAAATAGCTTTCATCCTCAGTTTCCCACGTGATTCTCTTTCGGGCAAGGAGGTTCTCAAATATGGACCTACAGTGTCGGCGTACCGTCATGAAGAGATTCCTGTATCGTCGCCGCTGAGATGGTCGGATGTCCCAGCGCTCGAGAATAAAGCGATTGGCAAGACTATTGCTCGAGATGAGAATCGATTTTTTCTGGGCACTGGCCATATCTATGTTCTCTTGGAGTGCCTTTCTCAAGATATCAGGAACGGTTGCTAGGATTGACGGGGTTGCCACTGGTTCCTTAAATGCCATATTGATTCTGTCCAAATGCCTAAACCTTCCTCACATTACTTGTGATTATCGTCACTTAAGAAGGCCACAAATCGGATATCGGGACATATACGAGTTGTAGTAATTCCTTCTTCGGTGAACTAATATCAATATGAGAAAGCCCCTATCCTGGTGCTGCATATTGAAAAGAAGAGCCAGAATCCACATCACTGGAATAGTACAAGGAGTGGGATTCAGGCCCTTCATCTATAGGTTGGCAAGTGAACGATTTCTACAAGGATACGTCCTCAACCTTGGTGATGCTGGTGTCAGGTTAGTTGTTGAAGGTAGAGAGGAGAAGATTAAGGATCTCATTCAAGAGATTCAGCAGAATCCACCATCAATATCACGCATTGAAACCTTGGACACTGAATGGATCGAGGCATCTGGCGAATTCAGCGACTTCGCAATCAGGAAATCATCAGTAAGACGGACTAAAGATGCCGCACCGGAAATTCCTCCTGATATAGCTATATGCCAAGAATGTATTGGAGATCTCTTTGATCCTCAGTCTCGGTGGTATCTTTATCCTTTCACGTCCTGTGCTGCCTGTGGCCCCCGATTCTCCACTATTACGGACCTTCCGTATGACAGGCCTAACACGACAATGGACGACTTTCCCCTATGTGATACTTGTAATACGGGTTATACGAATCCCTTGAACAGGAGATATCATGCCCAGACCACTGCATGTGACAGGTGTGGTCCCTTGTACAGACTCATGGACAATAGGGGGAACTTGGTCGAGGAGAGAAAGCCTGTCGCCGTTGCAGCTGCAATGCTTCAGCAAGGAAAGATTGTCTCTCTCCATGGGATATCAGGTACTCATCTCGCCACGATTACAACAGACCCGGTTCCTATTCGGGAACTACGTCGCAGAAAACGGAAATCGTTTCGACCGTTTGCTGTGATGTTTCGGGATCTTGAAACTGTGAATGCCCAGTTTGATCTCAGTGACATGGAACGTGAGTTGCTCAGCTCTTGGAAAAGACCTATTGTGCTCTTACGTATCCAAGATGATTGTGTATCAGGTGTAATACCAACCGCGTCGGTGAGAGAGATTGCTCCAGGTCTTGACACTATGGGAGTCATGCTCCCCTATGCACCGATGCACCATATGTTGTTCAAGTACATAGATGAGCCGGCATTGGTCATGACAAGTGCCAACCCGTCCGGTGTTCCTATGTATGTGGAACCGAAGAGAATCGTATCGGAACTCAGTCGTATTACAGACTTTTCTCTGGTTCACAACAGACGAATTCATCAACGGGCGGATGATTCAGTCATCAAGCCATTGACCGACTCGAAGGCCGTATTCATCAGGCGCTCTCGGGGGTATGTGCCAGAACCGATAGAGATTCCCGGTCCTTGGGCTGATGTGACCGGTGTTGCTGTTGGTCCAGAAGAGAAAGTCACAGGAGCTGTGTTCAAAGCTGCCAATGCTTACCTCACTCAATACATTGGCGATGTTGATGGAGTGGAAACTATCAGTTTTCTATCCGATGCTCTACGTCACATCAGACATCTTGTGGATGTACCTACACCTGATTTTGTGGCATGTGATCTAAATCCACAGTTCCTTACTACTGAACTGGCTGAAGATATGAGTAGAGATTTGGATGTTCCACTGATACGAGCTCAACATCATCATGCGCACTTGGCAGGGCTCATTGCCGAACACGGTCTTCCTCATGGTAGTCGTATTGTTTGTATTACAGTAGACGGCTATGGATACTCACCAACCGGGGATGCATGGGGAGGTGAGATCCTTCTAGGCGACTACGATGAATACCAGCGAGTTGGGGGGCTTTCGCACAGTATTCTTCCCGGAGGGGACTTGTCAGCTCGATACGCAACAAGATCTCTCCTAGGAATACTCGGCGACGAAGTTAGCCTGTCAAAGATAGTAGAAATCTCGAAGGGTCACCATGTGGCAGCTGGAACTCCGGCCAATCATGAAACTCTTGAAATGCTCTATGAGTCACTGAAAAAGAGGATCAATACTGTCGATACAACAAGTGCTGGTAGATTCCTTGATGCGTCTGCCTTGGTCTTGGGTATCTGCGGAGAGAATACATACGATGGAGAGTGTCCAATGCGTCTTGAGGCCACGGCGCGTGACAGAGGAATCCACCTTGATTCTGCTTTCGTTGATTCCAAAGACGGGTTCAATCTAGACACTAAAGGTCTGCTATTACAAGTAATACGACGATTTGAAGAAGGGGCCTCACCAGAGGGACTTGCGTATGCGACCCTACATAGCTTGGGTACAAGCTTGGCTAGTGCAAGTTGTGACATCGCGGAAGAAGAGGGGCTCCGTTACGTCGGCCTCTCTGGAGGAGTGGCACTAAATCGGATTGTCACGCGAGCTGTGATTGATCAAATAGATGATAGAGGTCTAACCCCTCTCATTCACGAGAGAGTACCGCCCGGTGATGGAGGTATATCTCTGGGACAGATTGTCATCGGGGTGCGGGAGACCCTGTGAGTGCTGTATTACTACTATTACGCAACTCGGTAGGAGTGTCAAATGTGTTCTCTAACTTCTTCTAGGCCTCTCTTGAAGGCGGCCTTGTTCATGGATTCATACCTGCCAGGGAAGGAGGACACTATGATTTTCAAGGCTGACTTTTCAGTGATTGGGGTCAGTGAGGAACCGACTACTGCACCCATCATGACCATGTTCATGGATCGAGAACTGCCCGCATCCTTTGCAAACTTCATAGCATCGAACTTGATTATGTTCTCGGTGAATTTTCGCAATGATGCGTCTATAGTTTCCTCTGAAGGGTACTCAGCTTTTCCCATCGAAACCGCTACGGGATATACGACATGCGAGTTCATGAGGACATGGCCATCGGGCTTAATCAGAGAAATTTCTCTGAGAGTTTCAGCGGGCTCGAATCCGACAAGTATGTCTGCAGTTCCTGTATCGACAATCGGACCTCTAACATCTGAACCGATTCGCACAGTGCAGATTACATGGCCTCCTCTCTGCGCCATCCCATGAATCTCACCCACCCGGACATTGAGACCATCGGCCAAGGCGGCTTTGGCCATTACCTCTGCTAGGGTAAGGACACCTTGACCTCCAACGCCCGAGATTACTATGTTGACAATATCGGCTGAACCGCTATACATGCCTACTCCTCCTTCTGTTTGATTGCACCCTGTGGACATACCTCTACACAGGTACCACAGAGATTGCATAGTGTTTCGTCTATGACAGCCTTGCTAGTGTCCGGATCTTGATACATAGCAGGACAGGACAGGCGGTTGAGACAGCGTTTGCATGCATTACAGATTTCTGGGTCAACATAGTACTGAGGTGGATAGTCCCCTGTCCGTCGGCGTTCTGCCGCCGTGAGCAAGGCACATGGCTCTCTCGAAACAAGAACAGCTGGCGCCTGATTCTCACGTACCCACTCCACCATCTCCCGGACTTCTTTCACCATATCTGCGACGGAGTCAAAGGGACGGATTGTCTTCACATATTGGACTCCGAGACCTCTGCAGACCTCAGCGATATCCAGGGGTTCAACTTGCTGTTGCATGCCAGTGAGGCCCGTACCAGGATGCGGTTGATGCCCTGTCATTGCTGTCGTACGATTATCTAGCACGACAAGGGAGACGGGATGTTGATTATAGACAGCATTTGCAACACCGGGGAGTCCGGATGCAAAGAAGGTACTATCACCAATACTCGCCACTACATCTTGACCGGTGACACGTGCAAGTCCACAGGCCGTTGTTATTGATGATCCCATATCAAAGAGTATGTCTGCAGTTTCCAGTGGGGGAGCAATACTCAATGTGTAGCAGCCGATATCGGACGGATAAATCGCCTTGCCACGTGTTGCAGTTCTTATGGCATAGTAACTTGCCCGGTGTGGACATCCAGCACAGAGAAGTGGAGGTCGAGGTGGAATGTCTGGTAGATCTCGTACTTTCTCTTCAATTGTTTCCCACTCAGTTGGTGTATTACGATTAATAGCATCGGAGATGCCTTTCATGACAATCCTTGGGCTGTATTCGTATGTTCTGGAAAAGTAGCCCTGCTCCTTACCGAGAATGTCGACAGTGATCTTCCTTAGCTGGGCAATTCGGCGAGCGTGCGTTTCCAAGAAGGGTTCGAGTTCTTCTACAATGATAGTCTTCGGATGACGTGCTAGAAATTCAGCAATCATGTCTTCTGGTACAGGATGGGTCATACCGAGCCTCAATACTTCAGCATCAAGATTCATGATTGAAAGAGATTCCACGACATAGTTGTACGCAACACCACTTGTGATTATGCCGAGCTCACCTTCACCCTCGGTGAAGTTCAGATCGGTGGATTGTGAGATTGTCTTGGCCTTCTCTATCTGCTCGAGTAGCCAAGGATGTCGTGTCCGCGCGACTGCCGGGACAGGGACAAATCGAAATGGCTCTTTCTGGAATTCCACTTGCTTCGGACGGTCGCGAATTGGACCAAACTCAACAGGAGCTCGTGAGTGGTTCACTCGAGTAGTTGTTCGAAGGACTACAGGAAGCTCTAGCTTCTCTGAGATTTCATAAGCTTCCAATAGCATACTCTTTGCCTCGGCCGGATCAGCAGGTTCGACCATGGGCATGTTAGCCATGAGTGAATAGTACCGGGAGTCATTCTCGTTCTGTGAGCTCCACATGCTGGGATCGTCAGCTACAACAATGACCATACCCCCACGCACACCGACATAGGCTAGACTCATGAAGGGGTCTGCTGCAACATTGAGTCCTGGACCCTTGCATACCATCATTGAACGTACTCCTGCGACGGCTGCGGCCCCTGCTACCTCCATGGCGACCTTTTCATTAGTACTGAATTCAAAATAGAAATCAGGAATGTGAGGAGACATTGAGAAAAGATTGTTTCCAATCTCACTACTCGGGGTCCCTGGGTAGAGTGCCACCAGACGGACACCTGCTTCCAGTGTCCCTCGGGCAATCGCCTCATTTGCAAGTAGAAGATGAGTGGTCCCAACAGAATCCGCAAGAAGTTCTTTGCTCTTGGTCATATCACTGCCTCACTGGTAAGGTCAACCAGATAGACAAGCGAGCAACAATGAGAAATAGGTATCAGTCTTTTGGTCTGTGATACGCGAGGGCAGTGTCTTAGAACATGTGTTCCAGTTTTCCTAGAGTGAGTGAGATCGTCCAGTTCACCCCTTGACTTCCACTAGAGTCAAAAAAATGGGGTGCTGTTGCAGCGGGTACTACTATATATTATAAAAATGGAGATAAGAGCAGCTTGTGTAACAGCTATTTATATTTTTGGCTAATTTACCTACTACCTTCTCTCTCAGATGAAAACTCGACTGGAAATGAAGGGGTCTAGTTTGATTTAGAACACATGTTCCAAGACCTAAAGCCTAGTGGACTCTCTGACCTCAAAGACAACAGTTGAAAGAATGTCGCTGTACTGTTCGAAGAGATGATCAAAGAGACTTTTGCATTTTTCCGGTACAAGAATCGCAGAGTTTGCAACAGCCTCAGAACCAGGGCACTGATCCAATAATCCAGGCCTTCTCTTCTCCTTCTTACCGCTCTTGGTCTTCCAAGAGTACATGAACCCATACAACTCCTTAGTGAAAGCAACACGTCGTGCGTTCATCTGACGTGCCTTCTCACAGTCATAGACGTAGAGATAGACCATCTTATCGCCCAAGAATAAGAACACATGTTCTAGTTTTGAAAGAGTGTATTACTAACACAAACTCTGAAACGGAAAGATTAATGCAGGAGAAGAAACGCGAGAAAGCCTGCAGCCACTGGAGCTCCATGAGGCGATTCTTAGATGAACGTGATTGGTCTTAGAAA
>SDNO01000130.1 GCA_004524435.1 Candidatus Thorarchaeota archaeon
ATTATTAAACTGTTAGTTCGTGCCCTTTAGATAGCGTCGATTTCTTATAGCAATTCTGTCGTTATGTCTAAAAAGATTATGAGCAATCGTTATTAGAAGCATGAATAAACATATTCTCAGCTTAGGGAGGCAGAACACGGGATGAAAGTCATTGTAGTTGGTGCCGGGATTGGCGGTCTCTCACTCGCAGCGCTTCTAGGTAAGAGAGGACACGATGTCACGGTGATTGAGAAGAATGAACAACCAGGCGGTCGAGCACGGGTATGGGAGAAGGATGGATTTGTCTTTGATATGGGTCCATCTTGGTACTTGATGCCCGAAATCTTCGACCACTATTTCGAGCATTTCGGGAAGAAGACCGAAGACTTCTATGAGTTAATCCGTCTGAATCCATCGTATCGGATATTCTTCCCAGATTCGACGCTCGATATCTCAGCAGACCTAGAGGAGAACATGGAACTCTTCAATCAACTGGAGGAGAACGGAGCTGAGAAACTCAGGAAGTATCTGGATCAGGCACAAGAGAAGTACGAGTACCTGCTTGATGGACTCATGTATGAGGACCTGTCTGGCATATTATCCATGTTGAACCCGAAACTGATGGCAGCGGGTTGGAAGCTCAGCATTTTGTCCAACATTGACAAGCTCACGAAGAAGTACTTCGATAGTGAGCGGGCGAGGAAAATCTTACAGTATTCTATTGTCTTCCTGGGTGGAAATCCAAAGAACACCCCGGCACTCTATTCCATGATCTCTCACATCGATTTCAACTTGGGTGTGTGGTATCCCTATGGAGGCCTAGGGAAGATTGTGGATGCAACCTTCGGCCTCGCAAAGCAGTACGGAGTTGACCTGCGTTTCGGAGAGGAAGTAGAGGATATCGTTATCGAGGACAAAGTCGCCAAACGAGTGATCACAGACAAGGGTGAGTATGAGGGGGACATCGTGGTATCAAACGCAGACTATCCACACAGTGAGATTGATCTCGTTGATGAGGACTATGAAACCTATTCTCAGGACTATTGGGAGAGCAAGATTATAGCTCCCTCTGCGTTTGTGCTGTATCTAGGGCTGGACAAGAAGGTAGATGCCTTGACCCATCACAACGTCATCCTTGACCACGACTGGGTGAAGCACTTCGAACAGATCTTCAAGGAACCCTCTTGGCCTGACGAGCCCGCGTACTACCTATGTTGCCCATCGAAAAAGGACGATACTGTAGCCCCAGAGGGTAAAGAGAACATCTTCGTTACCATACCGATATCCCCGGGAATCGAAGACACCCCGGAGATTCGAGAGGCCTACTTTGACAAGATTGTTGCCCACATGGAGAAGGTGCTGGACACGGACATCAAGAACCATGTCATTGTGAAGCGGATATTCTCTCTGAACGACTTTGCAGATGATTATAACGCCTATAAGGGCACGGCGGTAGGGCTGACTCACACATTCAGCCAGTCGGCCTTTTTCCGGCCTCGACACAAGAGCAAGAAGGTTAAGAACCTCTACTACAGCGGTCAGTACACGCATCCAGGCATAGGCGTTCCCATGGTACTCATATCGGCGGAGATCGTCGCGGATCTCATCGAAGAAGACTATGGAGAATGACTACTGTAGTTGAGTTCGGAGGCGCGGCAGGATGACGAATTTGGTGCGTCTGGCATACAAGGTATCCCGAGTGAGATTCTGGCTCTACCTCGGCGGCCCCTACTTGGTCGGATATATGATTGGGGTCGCAGACACATACCTTCTGCCAGAACCGTCACTAGCAGTCCTCTACAACTTCCTTGATCCACTCTTCATTCTTCATCTTGTGTATTTCATCCTTCCAGCGAATATCTTCCTGTACGGAGTCAATGATATCTCGGATAAGGACACAGATGCGTTCAACCCGAAGAAAGATGACAAGGAGTACCGCGCTGTAGAGCAGGATGAGAAGAAGTTGTACGGACTCGTACTGTTCTCGTTTCTGTATGGGGCCATTCTCATTGCCTTCCAGCCAACAATGATTGCCCGACTGATTTTTCTCTCCTGGATGGCTCTCTCGTTCGTCTACAGCGCGCCCCCCCTTAGACTGAAAGCCAAGCCAATGGTGGACTTCCTGTCCAATATCCTCTACGTGCTACCTGCGATTCTGGCATTCAATCAGTTGACGCTGGAGGTGCCCCCAATCCTGCCACTGCTTGCAGCGTTTGCTTGGACGTGGGCGATGCAGCTCTTCTCTGCAATCCCGGATATCGATGCAGACCGGCAGGCCGGAATTCGGACCACTGCGGTTGCCATCGGGCGAAAGGCCTCACTGGTACTATGTTTCATATTCTGGGCTTTCTTCGCAGGCACCTTGGTCTTCATCGTACAATGGAATCTTCCCTTCAGCGTTCTTTCACTGGTCTATCCCGCCATTCCTATCTACATCCTCGCAAGACCCGAGACCGATATCCACAGAGTATACTGGTACTACCCCTACTTCACGGGCTTCTTCGGAATGGTGATTTTCTTCAGTATTGGCCTCCCTTTGGTGATGCCGCTATGATTCGACTCAGGAGAGCATTCGTCACCGGAAGGAATGCCAAGAGGAACGCGTTCTTGTTGCTCTTCTCTGTGGCGTTCTTTCTTGCAAGCTGGCTCGTCGCAAATGTCAGCATTGGAGAAGCGGTGAACTGGGTTTCCGCCATGTTCATCGTCATCATCGCGGCTCCATCATACTACTACTTAGTAAGATGGGCAGGAGTGAAGAAGGGGGTAGCAGTGATAGTCGTCCTCGGGATTCTCCCTGTCATTGTCGAGGCAATCGGTATCTCTACGGGACTTCCCTATGGTGGATTCTACTACACAGACATGATGGGGCTCAAAATCTTCGACCTCGTGCCTTGGAGCGTTGCCTTTGCCTTTGGACCATTGGTCTTGGGAACAATGAGTCTGGCAATCCTAGCCTCCAAAGACTGGCGAGTCATGCTTCCACTGAGCGCACTCCTGCTTGTTTTTGTTGACCTCGTGTTAGATCCTGCCGCCGTCGTGCTGAACATATGGGTGTGGCTTGAACCGGGACCCTATTACGGAATACCGATCACAAACTACACAGGATGGTTTGTTACGGCCTTAGCAGCGTCGGCCATACTCCACATAATTCTATCCGGTACGACAAAGGAGGTTGCTGAGATACCCGTTGAGATTGCAGGTAGTCTCCTCATCAGTGTATCTTTCTGGACGGGTTATTCATTCTGGACAGGACTCTGGATTCCCGTGGTAATCGGAATATTGATGATAGCAGGAACACTCTATGTTATCCTAGCCAGTGATGTTGAGATGATTCCCTTGAGTGAGGTATCGGCTCGCACCTGAAACCGTGGTGCAATAGCAACGACTAATAACGGATTGTCTGAACGAATCGAAACTGGAAACGGAGAGAGTCACATGTCAAGGCAGTCCCCTCCGACATCGGGAGAAAAGGAGTCTGAAGAGAGCTCGATGCAGATGCTACTCCGAAATGAGATCATAGAAGAAAGAATGCGCATGATTGATGAATTCATAGAGGAGTACATGGATGAAAACTTCGGTGAGCCAAGAGTTCTCTACGAGGCCGCATACCATCTGATACGAGCCGGCGGTAAGAGAATTAGATCACTAATCATGCTCCTGGCGTGCGAGTCAGTGGGCGGCAAGATCTGCGACGCTTTGCCCCTGGCACTGGCAGCCGAGCTCCTTCAGACAGCAAGCCTCATCCACGATGACATCATTGATGATGACTCGCTCCGCAGAGGAGTCAAAACAGTACACGAAGTCTTTGGAGTTAAGATGGCCATCCTTGCGGGAGACCTCCTCATCTCCCTAGCTGTAAGGCTGCTAGGTAAGCATGGGAGTCCTAGACTCCTCGAGCACATGGGGGAAGGTGGGAGCAGGATGTGTGAAGGGGAGGCGACAGACCTTCTCATGAGTCCACATCATGAAGAGGACTTCAACGAAGAGGCATATCTAACCATGATAGACAGAAAGACTGTAGCGTTCGTTGAAGAGGCGACAAGAACAGGCGTCTTGGTCGGCGGGGGCAATGATGAGCAAATGAGGTCACTGCTCGAATATGCCCGGTCACTCGGTTTTGCGTTTCAAATACGAGATGACATCCTGGATGTTGAAGAGAACCTGATTCTATCGGGCAAGACGCACCACTCAGATCTACGACTGCGAAGAGGAAACTACGTTGTCTTGTCCGCGCTGAGCATGCTTGACAAGGCGGGTAAGCGAGCCCTTCTGGACTCGCTACTGAACTATGAAGCCGAGGTTATCTTGGAGATGTTGAGGAAGACAGAGGCGGTTCAGAAGGCCAGAAGAAAAGCCCAAGACTATGTGCAGTCAGCAAAGAGAGCACTCCATGATAGTAGCCTTGGAAACACACGACCCTTGACTAGTATTGCCGACTTTGTCCTCGATCGAGTTCACTAGGATTGCGTGGGGGTTGGTGTAGTGGAGTCATCTGACTCGAACCGTAGAGAAGAGGAATCGGTGCACGTATCCAAGGTTAAGAGCTATCTCCACCTAATCAGACCGCCCTTTCTTGTTGCCACATCTCTGTCCATGATTTTGGGAATCGCCATAGCTTGGGTCAGAACTGCTGAGTTTGACCCTTACCTAGCCGTGATCACGATTACTGCGGGAGTGATGATTCATGCGGGGACCAACGTCAGCAACGACTATTTCGATCATCTCAGCGGAAATGACGATGTAAATAAAGAGTTCGTAGCACCATACACAGGGGGGAGTAGGATGATACAGCTTGGGAGAGTCACCCCTCATGAGGTCCTAGCACTCTCATTGTCTTTGCTCTCGGTCGCAATCGTTTTGGGAGCGATCTTGGCCTCCCTGAAAGGCTACTTCATCCTCATGCTCGGCGCTGTAGGAGTTTTCTCTGGTTTCTGCTACGCAGCTCCACCAATCCGTCTGGCAAGCAGAGGGGTTGGCGAACCCTTGGTGGGGCTCAATTTCGGAGTGCTTCTTGTACAGGGCGCGTACTACGTACAGACTGAGTCTATCATGCTAGAGCCAATCATTTCGTCCATCCCTATTGCTGCAACTATAACAGCGGTTCTTTGGATCAACGAGTTTCCGGACTTCGCTGCAGACAAGGCGGTGGGAAAACACACAATGGTCGTACGGCTCGGAAAGAAGAAGGGAAGCCGGGTCTACATCAGTCTGGTGGTCTCCGCCTACCTTTGGATGACGCTCACCGCTCTTGGAGGTCTGACGGCACCCACCTCGCTCGTTGCGCTCTCGACACTTCCTCTAGCGGCCTTCGCCATATACTCCACTCGCAAGCTCCATAACAGTCCTTCAAAGATGGGACCTCCATGTGGCACAACGGTGGCCATGCATCTGCTATTCGTTTCATCCCTTGTGATAGGCTATGTCCTGTTGGGTTTCGCCGCAAGCCCCTTGTTTCTCATGGCTAGTTCCCTTCTCGTGACGGTGCTCTCTTCCTGGATAGCACTGCATTTCTATAGAGAGATGAAGAGAGCAAAATCGAGTGGCCCTTAAATCGAACGCCTAGAACGGATGAGTGACACTGGCTTAGAGTGTCATGTCTCGAAATCAGAACGTCTGCTCAGCCGGTGGCAGTCTGGCTGCCGCCGGCACCTTCTCAAAAAGCTGATATACCGCCCTTCTGCGTACTGGCCAAGCAGCGGCCAAGCACAATAATATCATAAGGTATTCAATCCTATTATATTTTGGTTTCGCAAGGTTCAGGAACTGGTGGTTCAGATGTCATGGCGTCTTCTAGAAGAGGATAGTACCGACGTGTACTGGAATCTGGCTCTGGAAGAATCTATAGCCAAGACTAATGCTGACCGAGATGACAAGATTGATACGCTGCGGTTCTGGCGAACCAAAGACGCCGTGGTTATGGGGCGACTGCAATGCTTGCATAAAGAAGCTAACATCGCTTACTGTCAGAAGCACAACATTGACATTGCACGAAGGTTCACAGGCGGAGGGGCCGTGTTCCATGATCTGGGGAATCTGAATTTTGCAATCTGCGTAGATCATAAGAAGCCCTACGCGTTCAAGACGCTCCGCGAACTCTATTGGAACTACATTGGATTCATTGCACAGGGCCTGCGTAAGATAGGTATTGAGGCCAGATATGATGAGAGAGGCTCATGCATGCGGATTGGAGGCTCTAAGATAACGGGCACTGCAGGCTGGGTGAAACACGGCGTTTCATTCATCCACGGGACACTTCTAATTGACTCGGACTTAGACAGACTCCGGATATCCCTCCGCGTTCCGCCTGATCAACCGAAGTATTACAGGGACAAGAGACGCGTCAGATGTACTGAGAGTAAGAGGGACAGAGTAACAAGTATTGCATGTGAGATGCAGGACAGGCCTACTGATACTGCTATCAAGAAGGCCATAATAGCAAGTATTGAGTCCCTGACGGACTGCAAAATGGAGAGGGGTACAACAACTCCAAAGGAGATAGAAACTGCAGAGGTTTTATATCGA
>SDNO01000014.1 GCA_004524435.1 Candidatus Thorarchaeota archaeon
AACCGAAAATTCCTCTCCGACGATAACCGGGAACTCATTCCTCATCTGCTCAATGGACAGGGTAAAGTCTTCCGTTGTATTGACGAAGTCAAAGAAGTATGGATAGCGTGAGCCGTTGGACAGCCATCCGAAGGTTTCTACTCCGTCTCTGCCTAGGCTAGTGTACCTCGTGGCAGGACCGAGGAAACCACCAGTACTGATGTCCCAACCTAGTTTGTCGTATTCATACCGGTTATAGCCAACGTCCTCATCCACTGTGAGATAGTAAGGGTCACCGTAGGGTCCATCGTCTCCGTCCACTCTCAGATACGCGTGGCCATTGTCTTCCCTGGTTAGGGTCTGACTCTGGCTCCACGACTGAGTCTGGACATAGATCGCGTTCACATTTACACATACTGTTCCAAGTATCAGAACCATTGCGAATATAGCTACTTTTGCTCTCCACCCAATGGGCATCGGGCGTGCACCTCACCCACTTCTCTGCACATGGTTCAATAAAACCTTTGTGCGAAGCGAGTCGCAGACCGGTTTCTGTCAATTAGTTGCCCCCACGAGTGTTTCATGCTGGATGCGAAAGCTTGAAACAGCCGTTGTGGGTTGCAGATTCATGAAACTCGGCGATATTTACCATATGGTTGTAGAGATGGGTATCAAGGCGGACCCCCGCGGTGAGGACCGTGTCAGAGAGATTCTCAACGATTCAAAGGAGAAGTATGAGAAGCTCGAGGGAAGAAAGAAGGAACTCGCAGACCCTGACGTTGTTTGGAACCCCTACACAGACTGCAGACTGCTCTACGGTACAGAAGACAGGGAGGTTGGTAGTGTGCTTGCCGGCATCGACATCGGCACCGGCGAGATTGTTCTCGCTGACAGACTGAATGACAAGGGAACGGAGATAGACCTCGTTCTAGCTCACCACCCCCACGGAATTGGGACCAGCAATCTTGACTGGGTCATGAAACTGCAACCCGATCACTGGGCGAAGTTAGGAGTGCCCATTGCTCAAGCGGAGTCTGCCATGGCGAAGAGGCTCAAGGAGGTCCACTTCGGAACCAAGGCACGTAACCACACCCAGACCATCGATGCGGCCCGACTCATCGATATGCCCTTCATGTGTTCACACACCCCGGCTGACTCACTTGGATACCAGTTTCTGGACGATTATCTCAAGGAGAAAGAGCCCTCAACACTTGGTGACATGGTGGAAGCTCTACTCGACATTCCCGAGTACCAAGAAGCTGAAAAGTACGGGGCAGGCCCTGAGATTCTGCTTGGAAGTGATTCAGGAAGCTGCGGTGAGAAGTTTGTCTTCTTCACTGGAGGGACTTCACCCGGACCAGAGGCAATCAGCAAGCTGGGAAGAGCAGGTGTCAGTACGATAGTCACCATGCACTTGAGCAACAAACTAAAAGAAGAGTGTGAAAAGGAGGGACTCTATGTCGTCATAGCTGGACACATGAGCAGTGACTCCATTGGGATGAACCTGATTCTGGATGAGTTAGAGAAGAGAGGTCTCGAAACCTATGCGTGCTCGGGTCTCTTCAGGAACAAACGAATCTAGAACCATTGGGAAGAGGTTTCATTAGACGCCTCGTCCCTTCATACTCCCAGAGGTCGAACACAGTGCATGTGACAGACGTGTCAGACAGAGGCGTGCTATTCACCTTCGGTGACCCATACATAGGTAATGTCTATGCCATAGTAAGCGAATCCTCCCTATTCATCTGTGATACATTCTGCGGCCCGGACCCAATGAGGGAGGTGATGACACGTCTCTCCAAGAACTACGACTTGCCCGCGCGAGTTGTCATCTTCAATTCACATGCAGACTATGATCACATCTGGGGCAACTGCTATTTCGAGGGGCAACTAATCATTGGTCACGAGCTGTGTCGTGAACGAGTTATCACCGAATGGAATGAGGTGCTTGAGAAGAACCAAGAGCATCAAAGGGGAAACGTGATCAGACTTCCACCCAATGTCACGTTCCAAGAGAGATTGGATTTTGCTGAGGAAGATGTTGAGTTCTTTCACACCCCAGGACATACCCGAGACTCGGCCAGTTGCTTTGACAAGAGGGACAACATTCTGTTTGTCGGAGACAACATCGAGAGTCCTATCCCCTACATCAATCAGATGAACATTCGGGAATACAAGGCAACTCTTGCCAGCTATCTTCACTCCGACGCCGAGTTGATCCTCTCTGGACACGATTCCCCACAGGAGGACATGGACCTAGTGAGAGGAAATCTAGAATACGTAACTGAGTTCGGGCGTTGGACTGTTGACATGGATTCGCTGAATGACCGTGCTCGGCAGGTTCATCTCACGAATGCGATTCGAGTTGTAGGCGATATTGTGCAGGGTGAAATCACGGCAGAGGCAAGACTCCATTACAAAAGTGTCAAGGAGGTTCTCCAATCCATGGAGAAAACCGACTTCGTAAGAGAAGCGCTGCACAAGATTGAGGATATCATCAAGGAATCTTAGACGTCGTCGAACTCCTCGATTTCAAGTGTCAGACGACGCGGGTTTGCAAGAAGACTAACTTCGAACCGCTCTTGCAGAGGCGTACCCTCGGTTTCCTTCAGAGCCCTCAATCCCTTTGAGATCTTCTTCCAGATCTTCTTTCTGTACTTGATTGTTGTCGCAAATGCCTGGAGAATCCTGCAGAACCAATCATTCTTTGCTAGAATTGGATCACGTATCTCGACAGTGTATTCCCCACCTATGTTGACCACTTTGCTGTCTATCTCGGCTACAGTGACATCATTGGTCGCCATGACCACGCGGAAGTCATCTCCCATGGTTACTCTCTTGCCTTCGATTCTGAAGACTTGAAACTGTCCATCGTTGCCGACGAGGAAGAAGGAGTAGCTCTCAGTATCAATCGGACCTCGGCGGTTCTGAGCAATGCGCGTGAGAATCTCATTCTCATCGGTCAGTACAGCAAATGACACCAACGGCATCTCTGCAGAGAAACTTCGAGCATATTCGTCCGCCACCATCTCCTCAATAGTCGTGTACCAGTTCCCTGTTTCTGTAAAGATTTTGAGCACTAGTCTTCGGGAGTGTTCATTCGGCGCATCATCCCATGGGTCTTTCCGCTGGACAATGAAGCCCTCTTTCTCTAAGTCAGGCATCGACTCTGACGATGAACTGCGGCGAGCACTCTCCACCTTTCCAAGTATCTCCGAATCCGTCGTGAATTGGCGGCTTCGGGAGCGCCATTCCTCTTGCTGTTTGATACCAATTTCCTCACTATGCAAATCTGTTGCGTAGAAATCTTGGGAGAATACTCGATAGACAGTATCCCCGCCGCGTTTGGTGTCCTCTTCTGGCAACTCTATTACTCCTCAGAAGAGATTCTGAACATGACCCCTTTTCTCGGTTTCGAATTGACGTGTGAGAGATTACACAAAATCATTCATGTTTGGTGATGCATACTACATAGACTGACTAGCGAACCTTTGTGGCTTGTCTGGTCATCCGGCCCCGTTGCATGGCGGAAGGAGGAAATTGAGGACGGGGCATTGGGCCTCCGTTCAATCCGAACGAGGCCCACCACACCATGTGGGCCATCTAACTAGGGAAGGTTGACCGCGAAACGATTCGTGCCGCCGCACGTATGGACAGTCCATCTCTACTCGCGGTCAACTGACCCACACCGCGTTCATTCTTCGGCAGAACCTGCTCTGACCCTCGTGACGCGCTCAAAGTCTGTCACGATATACAGCCAGTTCACAGAAACCTGTATTATGGCCGTATCGTCTGAGCGGACGAACTCGGAGAGATAAGGATGCTTCTCAAGAAGAAAATCCATGAATATCTTCCTCTCGCCATTCTCTGCCTCCTGAGCAGTCCCGAGAACAGTCAGCGATGTCACTCTCTGAAAATCGTCCGGGCGGTTCTCACGATCATCAATGATTATGGACACGTTGTGATTCTCCATCATCTTTCTGTACTTGAGCCGGTCGCGTTTTGTGGCAAAGATGATGCTCTCCAAGTCTTCTGTGAACCTGAAGCTCACAAGACAGGAATAGGGTTTGCCCTTGCTTGTTGTAGAAAGCACTCCTACTAGCTGATTCTCTATGAGTTCCGTCACTCTTTCTCCAAGCTCGGATTCCATCTCCATCTCAATACATCCTCCATACGGCCATGTGATTCAACTTCAGTGAACTAGTCCCCCTTCGTTTCTTCATCTTCACGACTCAAAGCCACGGGATCATGTTGGTGGTCAGCGATTCCTGCTGATGTCATCCGTTCGGGCGACAGAAGAACATCTAGATAGTTCTCGTCGAGAATTCCTTCCTCCAGTACAATTTCACGGACTGGCTTCTTCATATCGAGGGCCTTCTTAGCTATTCGACTTGCTGCCTTGTAACCAATAACAGGATTGAGCGCTGTGACGAGGCCCACGCTCTTGTGGACAACATCAAGTCCTTCTTTGTTGGGTTCAATTCCCTTGATGCATTTGTTAGTGAGGATTGGCATGGAGTTCCTTAGTAGCTTCACAGCCTGGAAAAAGTTGTATGCAATCACGGGCTCATACGCATTGAGCTCAAGTTGACCCGCCTGCGCAGCCAGTGATATGACTCCATCATGACCAATGACCTGAAATGCACACTGCATGACCATCTCACAGATAACTGGATTCACTTTGCCCGGCATGATTGAGCTTCCCGGTTGGACGGGAGGCAGCGTGATCTCATGGAACCCACCAATCGGACCAGATGACAGCAATATCAAATCGCCGCAGATCTTGCTTAGATTCGTTGCAAGTACTCGAAGAAGGCCAGAAGCATGGACAAACTCGTCGCTGTTCTGAGTTTCATCGATTAGATTCTCCGCTGTTGTCAGACCATCAAGGCCAGTCACGTCACGAAGGTGCTTCTCGCCCCTCTTGATGTACTCTGGATCTGCGTTCAGTGAGGTTCCTATGGCAGTTGCACCAATATTGTGCTTCTCCAATACATCGATGGCCAAGCCAATTCGTAGCAGGTCTCGCTTAAGACACCCCGACCAAGCTGAGAATTCCTGCCCGAGGGTGATAGGGACGGCGTCCTGCATCTCAGTCCGGCCGAGCTTCAGGAGATCTTCAAACTCCCGCGCCTTCTCGTCCAGTGCCAGCACTAGCTGCTCCAAGGCTGACGAGAGATCTGAGAGACCGAAGATAGCGGCAATCTTGATCGCAGTTGGATATACGTCATTGGTGCTCTGCGCCATGTTCACGTGATCGTTGGCCGAAACGGGACCCAACGAATTACGCGGATGGCCGAGGATTTCGTTTGCCCGTGAAGCCAGCACTTCGTTCATGTTCATGTTCGTACTCGTACCTGCTCCTCCCTGAAGCATGTCAACCACGAATTCATCATGCAGTCCCCCATCAACAACTTCGTCACAGGCTTGTATGATGGCTTCAGCAAACTCGTCATCCAAGTGACCAAGATCTTGGTTGGCCATTGCACAGGCTTTCTTGACCATTGCCAAGGCCTGAACCAAAGTGGTGTAATTACTCAGAGGTATCAACGAAACACCGAAGTTCTCCTTAGCGCGCAGAGTCTGCACTCCCCAATACGCATCCTTTGGGATCCGACGGGTGCCAAGCATATCACTCTCCTCTCGATATTCTGTTGCGTCTTCAGCCATGGTTCTCACGCGCACAAAGCTCGTCAAAGCTCAAGGGCTTCTCCTGTGTAAGTCTGACATATTAGATTTCAGTCTATGCATCAATAAGTGTAGCTAGAAGCCGGCCGCTTGACCGTCCTTTCTGAAATCTGAGCCCGCAATCCACGATTCTTGAAGCCTGAAGATTGCTTGGCCGCCTCCAAATCCGAAGGAGGTTTCATGGGCTAAGCGATGGCCAAGTTTCCGAAGACCTCCCTGTATGTGTGGAGGTACACCATTCTCCAGCGCCACAGTATCAGATTCTTGATCGTGATGGAACCGGGGATAGTCCAATGCTTCTTGTGGACTCATGCAATAATCTACAACATTGCTAATGAACTGACCATGAGCCTGAGCCTGATGTGGTCCGCCCATGATTCCGAATACACCCTCAATCTCCGACTCTTGGTAGAGTGCTCCGGGTATGATGGTGTGGAAGGGTCTCTTGTTGGGGGCATAGGCGTTAGGATGATCGGGGTCGAGCCGAAAGAGACTCCCTCGATTCTGGAGCTTGATTCCTGTTCCAGGCACAACCAGGCCGCTGCCGAAGCCCATATACAGGCTGTTAATGAAACTGACTGCATTTCCCTCTCCATCAGCTGTGGCTAAGTAGATTGTATCGTTGCCAGAAGTCAAACCGTTCTCCGGTGCCTCCATGACTGAGTTTCTGTCAATCATCTCAGCGCGCTTCTTTAGATACTTGCCAGAGAGCAGTTCATCTAGGGGTACGTCATAGAAGTCAGGATCGGCATTGTGAGCATAGAGGTCGGCGTATGCGAGCTTCTTGGCCTCTATCATCAGATGATATCGTTCGGCACTCATTGGTGGCGCAGTCGAGGCTTCCACCTCTTCCATCAAACCCAGCATGATGAGTGCTGCAAAACCCTGCCCATTTGGAGGGTGCTCGTATACATCGTAACCACAATAGCTCAATGAGACTGGTTCTGTCACAGTGGTTGCGTGGCGTCTCATATCATCAAGAGTCAGGAAGCCATCATCAGCCTCTACCGTTCTAACGATTCGCTCGGCGATATCTCCCTCATAGAAATATCCCAAGCCTTCGGCTGCAACACCTCGAAATACACTGGCTAAGTCAGGGTTCTTCATGAGCTGACCTCTTCGCGGGGCAGCCCCATTTACAGTGAATACCTCTCGAGCATAGTCGCTTCTAAGTACACCTGTAACATGTCGCCATACCTCAGCTATGATTGGCGATACAGGAAAGCCGTCTCTGGCATATCTAATGGCTGGATTGAGCACATCTGAGAACTCAAGCAAGCCATATGCATCCACCAGGGTGTGCCATAGATGCATCGCCCCAGGGACTGTGACCGTGGGGCCTCCACGAACTGGCATAGCCTGCCAGCCCCGATCCCGTAGCTCTGATAAGGTAACAAGAGAGCCCGAATGGCCTGACCCGTTGTAACCGATTGGCTTGGTAGAGCCTGCTAGATGTACGAGTGCAAAGGCATCTCCACCACATCCTGTAGAGAAAGGTTCCACAACATCCAGAACCGCCGCAGCCGCAACGGCTGCATCGATGGCGTTGCCGCCCATTCGGAGAGCATGTATGCCGGCCTGCGTAGCCAACGGCTGCGATGTAGCAACTGCTCCATTCCCTGCAATGACGTCAGACCGTCCTGTACTACGACGCCAGAACATCCTTATTCCTTCTTCAATGGGAGACCGGCCTTTCGCCAGGCGTGGAGGCCTTCGACAGGCACACCAACTTCCTCAAAGCCGTTCATCTCGAGCATGCTAGCGGCTGTGGTGCTCCGAATCCCTGATGGGCAGATTGTGACGGTTTCCTTCTTCTTGTCGAGTGAGCCCATCTTCTCCTCTAAGGAGGTGAGCGGAATCATTTTCGAGTCTTCGATTATCCCGCTATGGTATTCATGTGGCTGTCGCACATCCACAATCTGGAGTCCGTCCTTGTCCATCAGTTCCTTCAATTCACGGATCTCGTAGTTCCTCATTGAGGATGTATCATTGCCTGCTTCCCGCCAACCAGCGATACCTCTTGCGAGATATCCTAGGACCTTATCATAGCCGACGCGAATCAGATAGCTTCTTGCCTCTTCCATTTCTGTTGGGCTATCTAAGACGAACAAGAAGACCTGATCAGGGTGAAATACCCAGCCAGCTATCATTCCAAGTGCACCCAAATATGCGCTAGTTGAACCAGGAATACATCCCTCCAGGTATGCCTGCGGATTACGTGTGTCAATGACAACGTGTTCGGGCTTATGCCTCATCTCTTCGAATATCTCAACATCGAGAACGCGAACCGGTTCTCTCTCACTGAGAAGAGGCGGGCCGATAGTATTCAGTTTCTCACAGTGTTTGAAGTAGGGTGACAATATCAATTCCTGATCTAGTTTGTTCTGAACGAACTCATCGCGGCCCATTGACAGCCACTTGTTGTGTTTCCTCTCATAACCGATGGTTGAAAACTCACGATCGCCAATGTCTCCGCCACACACGGATCCCGCACCATGAGCTGGATGGATGATTACATGATCTCCGAGTGGCAAGACCTTCTCATGGATGCTATCGTATAGCACCTCGGCGAACTCACCGGTCCGGTCTGGGTCTACGAGATCAGTTCGTCCAACTTCATTCACGAACAGAGTATCTCCAGTAAAGACAACGATTGGATCATCACTCACAGATGTGTCAGCAACAGCATAGCACATCGAGTCAGGCGTATGGCCAGGTGTATTTATGCAAGTTATCTCCAGAGAGCCCATCTCAATCTTCTCACCATCTGCGAGAGAGTCATCACCGTACTCGAAATCGATAGCGTCACTGTGCCCAATCCGTGCCGACGGCACCCGATTCTTCAATTCTAGCGACCCAATGACATAATCTTCGTTCCTGTGAGTTTCGAAGATGTGCTTTATCTCAGCATCGTTCTCTTCAGCCAGCTTCAAGTAAACATCGATGTCTCTTCGTGGATCAACGACAAACGCATCAGGTCCAGAATGCACGAAATAGGAAAGATGCGAGAGTCCCTCAGAGCGTACCTTTACAACTCTCATTTTGTATCCCTGTATTCCACCAGTCGCTTGCCTTTCTTTTAAGGGGTAAGGTACCAAATACGCAGCCTAATCCAACAAGCACTACCTGACCACGGTTGGAAATGAGAACTTATGCAAGGCAATGAGAAAGTAGCACCTTTGAGAAAGAAAGAAAAGCGTGCAAAGTCAACATATTATAGGGAAACGGGACTCCAGACCGAGCATATCAGGTACTCATACGGCCAAGACGAACCTGAACCGACAAGAGGTAGCTATTCACATGTCTGATGAGCCGAAGAAAAAGCCAATATCGACGGAGCTGGGACTTATCGTCAAGACGGACGTTGAAACTCTCCGCAAAGCAGTAGAGAAGGTTCTGTTTGAGTACGTCGAATTCTCTGAGGACTCAGAGGGGAGAATCAGGTCCTGCGTAGGAGATCTGGTATGTGGTGAAGCTCTCATATTCAGAGAGGATATGGACTTCCTTCCTGCTGAGATTGTGGCAATCAATCTCGACGAGGATCTCTGGTTTGTGATGAGTACATCAGAGATTCCGGAGAACGGCTTTCCGACTACAAAGGACGCCGTGCGTGTAGCAGAATCTGAGAAGAAGAAACTCAGGATTCTTGAGGAGTTTTTCACCAAAGAAGCAGGGCTCGAGGTTGAAAATTTGGACGAATTGCGCACCGATGATAGAGAAGACGCTCAGAATCTACTGAAAATCGTGAAGGATGCAGCAAAAAGATATCATCACTGACTAGGAATGATCCCATCTGTTCAGCAGTCTGACAGCGTTGTTGACTTTGTTCAGATGGGCATAGGAGAGCATTACTCTAGAATAGTCGGTATCAGGCATGACCTCGGTGAGCACCCCATCCATGACCTGTTCGATATATGATTGGACAATTCTGTGCTCATCCTCGCCCAGTTGGCTCTGCATGAACGCCACATCCTTGATACCATCTAGTCCGGCTAAGACTGTACGCAATAGCGAGAGAGCCTTCAGGACGATGGTTTCTTTCCCCTTGCAGGCATCGCTTTGCATGAGGTCAGCAACGATGCACCTTGCTTTGTCGCTGTCCATTTCCTTGGATCTCTGTGAAGGAGCCCCATCCATGCATTGCTCGATTTCCCACAACAACTGATCGTGAAGCAGATCAAGCATGTCCATAGTCATTGAGGCTGGACTGCCCACTGCTGACTCTAAGTTGCCTCTTGTCAGGGGACGCCGGGCTATGTCCTTCTCGAGAGAAAAGCTGCTACCAGCATCAAAAACGGGATGACTCGGATCAACCTCCCGAATTGTACAACCTGCCAGAATCGAGAGGAGATCACAGCCACAACACTCGCAAACAACAGCACCAATTATGACACGCTCAATCTTCTCGAAAATCTCCGAGACTAAGTCCTTGCTTGCGACCCGACGCATATTCACTCGGCCATCTTGAAGGACCGTGATGCTCATCTCTGACGCCTTGATTCGTCCATATCCCAAATCACGGCTGCACTTCACTTCTTCGAAGGGTACGTGAAGGCATTCCATCATGTCGCAGAGGATTCCGGGGTCAAACTCAGGGAAACGAACGGGCTCTCCGGGTTCTATACCGTTGTATACCCTGAACTCGGCCATCAGACGTTCATCAGTATCTTTGCATGGACGTGTGTAGAGCACGCCACCTTTTGGTCGATCCGGAGCTGTCCTAGGCCGGGATTCCATCCGTCGGGCCCGACTGGTCTCTAGTTCTTTCCTAACATTGACAAACTCGGCAAGACCAAGGACAGGACAGGCGGAAACATTCAAATCTCCGACGAGAACGGCCCGCGAGAAACTCGAGCACGTAGGTCTTCCACAGAGACCGCAATCGATTTTCGGCGTGCTTTTCCATGTCCTGAACCAAACGCTGCTCATGGGCGGAACCCTCTTTGAAAAACTAGGGACATCGAGGCCCAAGTTTAAGCTTTTGTTGTGGGCCAATTCTCAGAACCCTTATTAGCCGAACGAAGTTCCCACCTACTGAGCGTAGAGGTCATGGAACGTGCACGACAGGCCCTAGACTGGGACAACAGGTCCGAGATAGTGAAGACAGGGGTCCTGCTGGTTCTCGTTGTGGGAGTGACTCTGGGTGGATATGGTGTGTTCATGGCCGCGATGGGTACCGGCACACCTCTTGTTGTGGTCACCAGCGAGTCGATGGTCCCAGCTATCAATGTAGGAGATCTTCTCGTACTCCAAGGTAGGACCGAGGAAGGCATACAGGTCGGAGATATCATCGTCTACCAAGACGATTGGAATCCGAATCCCATAGTACACCGTGTTGTGGAGATTGAGGAGATTGAAGGTGTTTCTTACTACTATACGCGAGGAGATGCCAATGATCAGAGGGATCCCGGAAATCGTACAATCGACGAGATTGTGGGAGAGGTGGTTCTGATAATCCCGCAGATAGGTCATGTAAGCCTCTGGCTCAAGGAACCTGCAGGCCAAGTAGCCGTAGTTGTGATATTCATCCTAATCTTGGTCATCCCGGAATTCGTCTGCAATGAGGAAGCAGATGAAGAGGAAACTGAGGACCTTCCTAGGTCAGATGAGCAGTAATCTCCCTTGACGCTCATGTCTGCTCAGATGGTCCAAAGACACTTCCAATCAAATCCAAGAATACAGCCTTTCGAGCCTCACTGAGCTTTGCTCTGTTTGTCATCTCAACCAGTTGCTTGGCAGTGGTCTCATTCAATCGCAATTTGAATAGCCTTCTGCCTAAGGAAGCACTGATAGACTCGAACTTAGCCCCGTGCGACTCCTCTGGAATAGCGATGACAGCTATCTCTGCCTCGTCCTCGTCAAGAGCACTCTGGAGTCTTTTTGCTGAGTAATACGCAGCCACTCCACCGCTCCTATTCCAGTCCTTGACATTGGGAACGTCAATTGAAACCCTGTGCTCGGTACCATCTCGCTCGAGAACCACCGTGGCTGAAGACTGGGACTTCTCTCCTCCAGAGGCTGTGCGTAGTCTGACTTCAACATCCATCTTGATTCCTGCAATGAGAATGGCCTTAACAATAGCACCGATGACTACATTCGGTGTAAGCTTGACAACGTAATCATCTTGCTCCTCAACTGCGGTCTGTTCTCGCCCCAATAGGATACCATCGAGACGATTAATCACGTGTCTTATCGCCTCACGAGGGACCCCCTTAGACTTCGTGAATGCAGTGTCGATATCTTCTTCCGTCAGTGGAAACAGCGGATTGGGTGGAGCATCCACGTTCTTCTCTTCCCAGTACCGATTCATGCTTCGGACCACGAATCCCGCGACATCATTCTTGGTGAAGTGACGCAGTTCCACTGGTTCCTCCATTCGTGACTTCATTGGGGCGTCGGCCAAGTCGTAGACTCTCGGCCATATCTCCGTCAGGCAGGAAGCCACAATGACGATGTTCTTCGATTCATTGTACAGCCTCTTCATGATTTCGAGGAACTGCCTCTCTCCGTGCTCTCCGTGTGTGTTATAGGGCCCCTCCATCTCATCTATGAACAGGGCGAGTGGTTCCCGCGCACCTTCCGACAGAACCTTGATGGTTGCAAGAGTGACATCGTCATCTTCTAGTACGGTATGCACATCAAGACTGTCAAGCTCTTCTTGGCTCAGTGCATCTCCAAGAAGCCATCTTCTGGCAACCACCTTTCTCTTCGGATCAAGCTGATACTGTAACAGGACCTTCACAGCATCGGAGCTGATTCCAGGGTACTCCTCGAGCGCATGGTCCATAATGGTCTCTATGTCCTGACCCCCACCATCAGATACGTTTCCAAAACGTGAAACAAGCATCTTCGCCGCATTCGAAAACAAGTCGTCACCTGCCTCATCTACGATGCAGGCGTGAAAATGCAGAGGCACACGTACCGGGCTCGGTGGCGACGGGACATAGATAGTTGTGTAAGGACCGAATTTCGGTTCTTCCTCACGCTCTCTCAATACCCAAAACAGGTGCGTCTTACCCATACCCGCACTACCAAGCACCGGCTGCAGTCGTGGTGTCCCGTCGCTCCGGGTGAAGCGTATGGCCCGAGCAATTGCCGAGTCGGCCTCTTCATGCGGACCCCGAATATCCACTCCGTCCGGGGTGTCTCCTCTCGAAACGTAACGTTTCATGGGCAAATCATTCTGTAGGATGTCAAGGTACATCTCTTTGTCGAATCGGGCGCTTTCCGCCATTGTCTCGCAATCCCCTTCGGTAGTTGGCTGTAGTCCACCAAAGATTATGAATCTGTTGCCTCTGCAATTTCCGCGACTCATGAAGGCCGGGTTTTATCAGAGAGAAGCCCTCCGAACATGATATGACATCCGCCATCTCCGTGACAAGTCTCACCAAGAAATTCGGGGACTTCACTGCTGTTGACCACATCAGTTTCGAGGTGGAGCAGGGCGAGGTCTTCGGTTTTCTCGGTCCTAATGGCGCAGGAAAGACAACCACAACTCGCATGCTCACGGGTATTTCTACGCCTACCGCAGGAACAGCAACCATCATGGGACACGACATTCTACATCATGCTTTTGCAGCGAAGGAGAGGATGGGAGTTGTCACAGATCTCTCTAATGTCTACAATGATCTGAGTGCATGGGACAATCTCATATTCACTGCAAAGCTCTACGGTCTCGAGAGACACCATCGAGAAGAGAAGGCTGCAGAACTCCTGGATATGTTCGGACTCCAAGAGGTGAGAGATGACAACGTCAGAGAGTTTTCAGGAGGAATGAAACGACGTCTCACCATAGCGATGGCTCTGATTAACGATGCTGATGTCTTATTCCTAGATGAACCTACAACGGCCCTCGATGTGCAAAGCGTCAGGACAATCCGCAGACTCATCCGTGAGTTGAACGAGAATGGTACTACCATCTTCCTTACCACCCACAACATGCAAGAGGCAAACGAACTGTGTAGCACAATCGCGATCATCAATCAGGGCAAAATAGGAAAGATTGGGACTCCAGAAGAGCTTAAGCAGGCCATGGAAAAGATGCACTCAGTGGAGGTCGCATTTGAAAGTGGTCGGCATTCGTTGGCTTCTGACCTAGAGGGCATTGAAGGGGTCAGAGAGGTCCAGAAACGAGGGGACAAGTTCAGGCTGTTCACGCTCACCCCTCCGGATACACTCTCAGGAGTATTCACTTTCGCCAGAGAGAGAGGATTAAGAATCCTGAGCATCAACACACTCGGACCCACCCTTGAAGATGTCTTCGTGGAGCTGACGGGTGAAGAGATTGTCCATCGAAGCAACTCCCAGACTAGTAAGAAGAAGAGGAGGAAATAGAGATTGGGCGGCGACATGTCGATTCTTACCAGGCTCCGAAAAGAGGCCTCACGCGCTTGGGCAATTGGATGGAAGGATATCAGAGTCTACTATCTCTCACCCCCCACCCTGATGTTTGGAGTGATGTTCCCGTTTGCGCTGTTCTTCACATTCACTGTCGGAAGAAGCCTTAGTATAACACAGATGCTGCCTATACTCTTCTCTCAGACTGTATTCTGGGCGGCATCAACAGTGGGTCCGGTTGTGATTCCGCTCGAGCGAAGAACCAAGACCTTCGACAGGTATCTCTCAGCTCCGATGTCGTTGCTCTCTGTGATTCTGGGAAAGTCACTAGCAGGAGTCGTGTTTGGACTGTTGGTCTCCGTCATCCCGTTTTTCGTCGGATGGTTATTCTTCTCTCTCCAAGTTGTCGACATTCTCCTCTTCACGTTGGGAATACTCCTTTCTTGCGTTGCCTTTGCAGCCATGGGAATCATGTTTGCCAGTATCCCCACAGAGAGTGTGGGGAACATCATGATGCCAATGAATTTCATCCGAATACCGCTACTTTTCGTTAGCGGCATATTCATCCCCATCGAGAGTCTTCCGTGGATTGGGCAGATGGTATCGTTGTTTTCCCCGCTCACTCATACCCTGATTCTAATCCGACAAGGCTTGGGTATAGCAGCCTACCCGGTGGCTCCTGTGATCAGTGTCGCGGCACTTCTCCTGAGTAGTCTGTTATTCTTCTTCGTGAGCAGGCAGTTCCATGAGATCAACAAGAGAAGAGAGTAGGATTTGATTCAGAGGTCAACCGTGTGGCCGCAGGCCAATCATTTATCTAAACCCCTGACTCCGCGTAAGACACCACGCCGATAGGACTAGTGATACCGGAATGGCCTCCAGCGTTGAGAGTCAGATTACAGACGCCGAGTCAGCAGAGAAGATGACTCGACTGTCAGTACTGTCCGCCGTGAGTCGCTTGGGCTGGGCTTTCAATATGGTTGTTCTTCCCTTGTTCGCCATCGCCATCGGACAGGATGAGGCGTTCTATGGACTTATGGTGGCTGCAGCAGGCTATGTGCAGTCAGCAGTCCTCTTTCCAGCCGGGACTTTCAGCGACCAAGCCGGAAGAGGAAAGGCAATTCTCATTGGGACAGTCGCCAGCGGCCTCTGTCTGTTTGCCCTACCGTTTACCAGTGGACTCTGGTCGCTTGGGGTCTATGCTCTGACAGGCATCGGAAATGGATTCACGAGCACATCCGTGAACTCTCTTGTCGCCGATTATACTGAGAAAGGCGAAGAGAGAACGAGATCCTATGGAGTGACGCAGGCAGCGGCGACGCTTTCTGGTACAGTAGCCCCCTTTCTTGGTGGATACATCCTTGATCCAGTTGCTGCGCCATTTCTAGATGCTCTCTTCATCCCCGGAGTGGAAAGCGGACTGACAAGATTCGCACTCATCTTTTTCATCATGGGATTTATCAGAATGCTGACAGGTTTCTACGGTGTTCGGACTGAGAGATGGTTGAAGAAGAACTGCGTCATCCAATTCCCCGACGAGTTTGAAGAAGGTGCGGAACTGGAGTATCTGGAGGACTCAGCTGCAAACGATGCGAAGACCTCTCTCCTGTTTGGAGTCAACAGTCTCATCATGGGGATTTCTTCGGGCATGGTTGTTCCATATCTCATTCCATGGATTAACAAGGCATTCACAACTGACCCTGTGGTCCTAGGCAGTGTCCCCGCGGTTTCGAACCTTATCCTTGCAAGCGGAACGCTGTTTGTTGGGTTCTCAAGTGAGAGAATCGGGAAGCTTCGCCTTGTGTTTCTGCTGTACCTCATGGCTCCGATTCTGACTCTGGGACTCGTCTGGGCCCCTTACTTCCTGCTTATGGTTGTCTTCTACATCGTCAGAATGGCTGTTGCCAATATGGCACGACCCGCCACACATTCTCTCTTCATGGGTGAGGTCACCAGCTCTCGGAGAGGAAGGTCATGGGCAGTCAACCGCATCATGTGGACATTTCCACGCCAGACCGGCACACTCCTGACATCATTCATACTATCAGCAGGAGTATTCGGCGGAATCGTACCCTTTGGAGAGCTCTTCTTCCCCATTGCTATGAGTCTGTATCCTCTGTCGGTTCTCCCCATGTACATTGCCGTCAGACGCAATGAACAGAGGCGGAAAGAGATTCTGGCTCTGAAGGATAACGGAGTGACATAGCTCTGAGAAGCCTTAGCAAAATTCTTTATCGACTAGGGCCTAGCACACAAGAGTCAATGGAGAGTGAGATCCTAGAAATGAATATCAGTGGAGATCGTAGACTTGTCGCTTTTTCAGTCATAATCTTCGTAATCTGTGTCGGGCTGGCGAGCAGAAATGAGATTCTCATCATGTTGTCTGTTCCGGGCCTCATCGGTGTTGTCTGCTCAAAAGAAGAAGAAACACAGGGAGCGGTTGCCTCTTCAGCCAAGGCCGTGGCTGTTTCTGACCAAATCACTGAAACATATGTTCCGGAGGTCAGAGAACCTCGGGCCGAGCTTGTGGAATTGCCGGTCGAAACCATTGAGGGAATCGGACCGAAGTATGGCAAGAAGCTTCATGATGCCGGTGTCGATACCGTCGCTGACCTCTTGGGTAGCATGGCGGACGAGATTGCGGGTATCTGTAATGTAGATGTCGATAGAGCCCAGAGATGGATAGCCATGGCCAGATTCTGCTGGCTCGAATCAGTCTCAGAGGAGGATGCAGAAGCTATCGTGTACGGTGGAGGCATCACGGATTTGGACGAACTGGCTGCAGCAGACCCTGAAGCATTGCTCGGACGTATACAAGATGCAGTGCGACTTGGACACGTCAAGGTGCCAGAGGGCTATACCTTCGAACTTGAGATGGCCAGGGCGTGGATTGCTGAAGCCAAGGACCTAACTACAGAATAGCGAAGGTCGTATGCACTAGGCGTACGGGAAGAGCCAGACTAGAAGACGGTATGCCACTCAATCCTACACTGGTGGAGGGGCATCAGCTGCCAAGTACGGGGAGGAGCCGGAGAACGGAGCCCATACACAGTAGCATATTGAACCCGATGTAGAGGAGGAGTTGCGCAGATGTATTTCTGGAGCTGACGGCGTTTCGTTCATCATGTTCACTCTTTCCACTATCTGTCGTGCCACTGAACCTAGCCGTAAGAGAGAATCAGGAGACCGTCCCAGTTCAAGACTATGACCATTTGGCATAGCGTCTGAACTGGTTCAGGTAAGGATATCTGACCCAGGCGCGATGAGTTGGTCTAGAAAGGCCAGAACCATGCAATCAAAGGGACGGCCAAGAGAATCACAAGAATCTGCAAGGGTAGACCGACACGGGCATAATCACCAAACTCGTACCCTCCCGGCCCCATGACCAACGTACTTGCGTGATCCCCAATAGGAGTGAGAAAGGAGCTCGAGGCCCCGATGGACACCGCCATCAGAAAGGGATCTATTGATACACCTAATCCTAGTGCAATGCTCACACCTATGGGGGCTATCAGAACGGTTGCCGATATGTCATCGATGACAGATGATAGAACCATGCTTACAACCATCAGGACTACAATGAAGAAAACTGGAGGTAACATACCACCGGCCTCAAGCAAAATGTCAGCAATCAGTCGGACACCTCCTGTAATCTCTAATGCTCTTCCAACGGAAATCATGGCTCCGAGCAACACAATCAAAGGCCAGTTGATGCTCTTGTAGGCCTCATCAAGCGACACAACTCCCATAACAACCATGGCTACAGCAGCAAGCAAGAAAGCAACTTGGGCAGGCAAGATTCCCAAGGCTGCAAGGGCCAACGCCGTGGCAAAAGAGCCAACGGCAGGAATCACCTTGGGTTGCTTTCCAAGCCTGATATCTCGCTCGGCTAAGGGCAGACAGCCGAGCTCAGAGAGCGCTTCCGGCAATTCTTCCTTTGGACCCTGTATTAGTAATACGTCTCCTATGCGCAACCGGATGTCGCCAATCCGAGCTCTCAGGCGGCGACCCTGACGGGAGACAGCAAGGAGGATCACTCCAAAGCGACTCCGCAAATTGAGTCCCCGTGCAGTTCTACCATCAAGAAACGAATCTGCTGCAACAACAGCCTCGATGACATCTAGTTCGTCTGACTTCAAGAGACTCTCAGCACCCGTCTTGGTTGCAACGGCTTGAAGCCCAGTGGCGTCAATCAGAAGCTTCAGGTCATCGGGCTCGCCTCTGACAATTAGACTATCACCCGCCTTCAATCCCCTTAACCTTGAAGGGGCGTTGAATCGGTCGTTGTTTCGCACAAGAGCTATTACTGACACATCTGCATCGGCCGCTGATTCAATGTGGTAGATTCGTTTTCCAGCCATTCTGGAGTCTTCGGGTACAAAGACTTCAGCGATGTATTCTTCAACCTTGAAAAGAGAATCATCTGCCTCTGTTTCCCGCAGAGGAATCAGACGCCAACCTACAAGAGAGAGGAAAAGAACTCCAGCTAGTGCAACTCCCAACCCGACCGGAGTGAAGTCAAACATGAGAAAAGGGGTAGACCCATCTGTGGCCCTGTAAGTGGATATTACTATGTTCGGAGGGGTTCCAATTAGAGTTATCATACCTCCAAGCATCGACCCGAAGGCAAGAGGCATAAGGAGAGCAGAACGGGATTTCTTGGCTCGTCTGGCCATCCGAATCGCCACGGGCATAAGAAGTGCCAAGGCGCCCACATTGTTCATGAACGCCGAAAGCACAACTACCAATCCAGTCAAGGTTAGAATCTGCAAAACGGTACCATCTCCAATCCGGGATGTCCATTTTGCAATCAAGTCAACAAATCCAGAGTTGATAAGACCCTGACTCATGACTAGCACAGCTGCAACTGTTATCACTGCAGGGTGACCGAAGCCCAAGAAAGCCTGATCGAAAGGAAGTATTCCCGTGATTGTAACAGCTAACAAAGCAAACAGAGCAGTGATATCATACCGCCAGTCACCTTTGATGAACATGCCGATTGTGACAGCAAGAACTAGGAACACGAATGCTAGTTCTGTTGATATCGAAACCATCGGAACCATTCCTCCGACCCATTGCCACCTCGCTAATAATCTTGTTGCACCTGCACCGTGGGGCTTGTTCTACATGCCACTTTGCGTCCCGCTATTTCCGGGTAACATAAGAAATAGAGCAACCTGCAATTGAGGAGGGCAGCGTCCGCTTCATTTCCCTGATCTAGATGAAAGCATGTCGGCGGGTAAACATCATTGCCTTCCGAAACATAGCACAGGTTATCTAAGCTTGCTACGAATGCTCTTCCTCTTCTCAGGTCATCTAAAGAGCCGGCGTTATGGAACAAGAGCGATTGACTGCAGCATATCATGAATCGCTCCTTCATGATACAGAGAATGATTAGACTTGGACACATCAGTATTCCAAACGGTTACAGAATCAAAACAGAGGAGGCGAGAAACCTGATAGCTGAAGCAAAGGCTATCTCGACGGACCAATAGACGAAGGGTAAGAATGCCATGAAAGTCCTTGATATTCTCATTTCACTGCATGATTCTGACTAGACCCTACCGGTGTTCATTGGAAGGAAAAGACACAGCTGTATGGGAACGAAGGTCATAAATAGCTAGCATATTCAGCCCGAGGCAGAATGTGACGCTACATTGTGTCACGGCAGTACCGTCACTATAACGGTGAAGACAATGGCGAAGAGAGATCCAACACAATGGATGAAAAATGAATACGAGAGTCTCGTTGAGCAAGACCTCAACTGGGAACTCAGGGAGCTTCAAGGCCCGAGCGAGCCCGTATCCAAGGTAGACGGTGTAGAAGTCATAATGCTCTGCAGCAACAACTACCTCAATCTTGCAAACCATCCAAAACTCAAAGAAGCAGCACTGAAGGCGATAAGAACTCATGGTGTCGGTTCCGGTTCTGTGCGTGCAATCGCAGGTACCATGGACCTTCACATGGAACTCGAGAAAAGACTGGCCAATTTCAAAGGAGCAGAAGCATCTCTGACCTACTCTGCCGGTTTTACTGCAAATGAGGGACTCATACCGCAGCTTGTCGACAAGGAAGATGCGATTGTTTCTGACGAACTGAATCATGGTAGCATCATTGATGGTGTTCGGCTGACAAAGGCCAAGCGGTTCGTATACAAGCACAGCGATATGGCAGACCTAGAGCGAGTTCTCAAAGAAGTTGAGAAGGACGATCCACGAAGAATCCTGATTATTACCGATGGCGTTTTCAGCATGGACGGGGACATAGCACCCCTTGATGAGATAGTCAAGCTCGGCAAAGAGCACGGAGCGATGATATACGTCGACGACGCCCACGGTGAGGCGGTCCTCGGCGAGGGAGGAAGAGGTATCGTGTCACACTTCGGCCTCACTCACAAGGATGTTCACTTCGAGATGGGCACCTTCTCCAAGGCCTTTGGCGTCATGGGAGGTCACGTTTCCGGTAGTGACCACATGGTCAAGTACGCATTCAACAAGAGTCGTTCATGGCTCTTGAGTGCTTCACATCCACCCGCTACAGCTGCTGCCTGCATCGCTGCGATCGATATCCTCGAAACCGAACCAGAGCATGTCGAGACACTGTGGAATAACCGTGAATACTTCATGAAGGGGCTTCAAGAACTAGGCTACGATACAGGATTCAGTCAGACACCGATTGTTCCCGCCATGGTGGGAGAGAGCTCCAAGGCGAATGACCTGAGTAAGGGACTCTACGAGGAAGGAATCCTTGCCCTGCCAATTGTGTTCCCAATGGTGGCTAGGGACAAAGCTCGCATCAGAAACATGATGAACAGTGGTCTCACAGAGGAGCATCTGGACAAGGCCCTCAATGCCTACGAGAGAGTTGGCAAGAAACTGGATATCATCTAGTTCGAATCCGGAGATTCAAGGGTGCACCCCTAGCGGGGTCACCTTCCCTTTCTCTCTTCTCTTTCTCCTTTCCGTGGGAGGTGTAACCTTATCTTCATCGACAGCTCGTATGTAGGGTATGACTCAACCCGAGAAACTGTCGAATCTGAGAGCGGTCCTAACCTGGGCATCCCAAGAGGGCTGCGACCTTAAGTTCCACGGACGAAACTCGTCCACACTAGCAGAGGGGCGAGTGGCCTACGTCGGAGACGATATTGTCGCTGTACTCCACAATAAGGATGACAAACCAGATGAATTTCTCTGTCTGAACGAGATTGTCAAAGTCACAATCCTTGGTGAGAGAAAACACATCTAGTAAAAGATTGGTTGTTCCAATCACGGAAACGTTCAGATAACTAGACCAATAACATCTGGAACTGCTAGGTGTTGTCATGTCTCTTGGTTTCACGAATACGCAGGGCCACATCGGTCACAAATGACACATACTTCCCGGGCGGGCTCAGAAGTGTCATGAAGGGATCCTCAGCCGGGGTCAATGCCTCGGAGGCGGGTAGTCCTTCTGAGTCATGGACGACTGCCAGTAAGTGCCCAGACCTAGTTCTTCTGCGAAACTCAAAAAGACCACCGGCATAACCGAAGGAGAAACGGAGGAGTGGAACCCCAATGGATAGAAGAATCCCATCCGCAAGAAACCGGCCCGTGAAGGGTATCTGACTCTGTGGCCATCCAACCAGAGAGTGAAGGACGACAAGTAGCAGAGCCATAATGAGAATGCCTCGGACAATCGATGCCTCCATGACGATTCGATTATCATCACATAGAGGGAGAACCTTCCTCAATCTCCATCTGTAGATGTAGAAAGAGGCAATGAATGCAATAAACGCAATGACAAGGATGCCACCTCGAACACCGAGGTCTCCAAAGGCTCCTGCAAGAACAGGGTCTAGACCAAGGTTTGTACCCGGGTATGAGACTGCTGCTAGAATCCCAAAGAACGTCTGAACTGTGACAACTAGGGCCAGTATCAAGACCAAGAAACTGGACCAGAATATCACGTTGGGATTCAGAACCGTTCCTTCTGACTTGCTCTGAACATCAGGACCCATTGGATGGCACCAGTGCTTGCTATGAGGACACGCTATTTCATACTTTCCAAATCGTTATTGGAATCGCCGAGTAATATCATCTCATGAACGATGACGAAGGATTCTCATCACTGCAATCAGTCCTAAAATGGGCAGAACAGACTGGAAAGAGACTTCGCTTCTACGGAAGAACAATGATCATCCTTGCAGAGGCACTGGTGGCCGGCGTTGGCGAGGAGATTGTTGCCCTCAAACATCGGGAAACAGGTGAAGCCGAAGAGTTCCTTATACTGTCTCAGATTGCGAAGGTGCAGACCCTACAAGAAATGTATCACTTGTAGTGGGCCTGCAGCTCCGTATCCAAACTCAACCCAGACCCATGTCCACTGTGTAGACACCCCACGTGAGCAGGATGTAGAGCATCATGATGAAAACCGCAATCATTGCGACCGATTCAAGTGCATTCACCTTTGAATCGTCAGTTATCATGACGCGCAGGATGAACAGAGTTGGGAACGCAAATACAAGGAGAACAACTGAGAAGAGGTCAATTGGAATGAATCCCCCTGCAAATGCAGTCGCAATAAGAGTGAAGCCAAAGACAACGAAGAAGACCTGCACGATACCTCCGAAGGCATTTGACAGTGCAATCTCAATCTGCTGTTTTCTGTGACTTGACGCCACGATGATGTATTCAGGCGTTCCGCTGAAGATCACGAGCAATAGAGCCGCGTGGATGAAGCTGAGATTAAGGCCCTGAGGCGATGATGCGTACGTAGCGAAGGATGAGAGGGCCTCACCACCGAGGAGAGCGCCAAGAGAAGCAAGGAACACAAAGATGCCAAGCTTTCTCCGAGACATGTGTTCGTGCTCAATCTCACAGGTAAGCATCGAATCAGCAGCAGCAGGGTCGCATTTGCCGTAGTATTTGGTTATTCTGTAAAGATACGCGATGAAGACGGATACTAGTGCCAAACCGAACACGAACAACTCGTCACTGGTCAGAAGCGCAGGGAGGGATGGCGCCTCAACAGCGAAACCGTGTACAAGTAACATCGATAGACCCACGGAGAGACTAATGACCGAAGCCATCGATAGTAAGTCCGAGCCAACCCAATTGATAGCATCGGGCAGATGGAAGGAGCCAGTCTCATCCTTGGGCAGTATCAGAGTATAAATCGCAAACACGAGCGAGTTCATGAAGATTGTTGCCAAGGCCAGAACCCAAGCCATCTCATACTCGCCCGAAATAATCAGGAATGAGAGAACTGAGAGCTCCGGGATTGTGCTGGCGAGGCTTGCATAGATGCCTGCCACGTAGTCAGTCATGTTCATGTTGACAGAGATGCCCTCTACTGACAGCACAAATGCCTCGCAGGCCCCTGCAATTAGCATCACACCACCAAGCAGTTCTCCGACTCTCAGAGGAACCTCGGGAATATGAACGCCCAGATATTCCAGTGCGAACAGCACCAACACGAGTGCGAGTCCTATCATGTAAGACAGCTGCCATTTCTTGAGTCTCAACTGTTTTCCTCCGCTCTGTGAGTCGTGAACTCGACACATTAAAACTTCACGCAGCTATACCGCTCAATCCTGACCTGCAAGTACGGTTCTGACGACCTTGGAAGCGGTCCTTCCAACGGCTGCCACAACCAACTGCACTAGAAAGGCTAGAACAAAGCCCCCGAGAGATATCGCAAAGCCGAAGATGCTTAGCGACGTAGCTGCTAGTGTTTCGAAGAAATACCTCCATACAAGCCAGTATCCGTACATCCCCATAACGAGGACAAGACCCACCGCAAGACCGTAGATTAGTACAACCGTCCTGACTCGAGGTCTCGAGAGGTCGACCTGACCGACGCCTTCCCAGAACACGGTGCGACCAATCTTCCGATTGACCCTCACGAAGAAGCTGATTGTGCCCAGAAAGAAGAACAACGTGATCATAGAACCAAGAAGAAAGAGGAAGAT